>JBJTCH010000343.1:0-11794 GCA_046091745.1 Opitutaceae bacterium | reverse complement strand
GCGCGCCAGAAGTGGGTGTAGAGTCCGCGCCGGTGGCGGTCATCCCCGGTGCTGGGTTTCCACTCCCGCTTCACCTGCCCGAGCGTCATCACGCCGTCGGGCTGCGGCGGAAACACGGGCGGGCCGCCGAGCTTCGACACGAGGAGGCCGCTCGCCGCGAGCGCGACGTCGCGCACGATCTCGGCGTCGAGCCGCAGGCGGGTCTGGCGCGCGAGGAAGCGGTTCAGCGGGTCGGAAAGCTCGAGGTCCGGGCGCTGGCGCGAGGACTGGCGGTAGGTCGCCGAGGTGGCGATCAGACGATGCAGCGCTTTCTGGCTCCAGCCGCGGGCGATAAGCTCGGTGGCGAGCCAGTCGAGCAGCTCGGGGTGCGCCGGCGGCGTGCCCTGCGTGCCAAGATCGTTGTCGGTTTCCACGATTCCGCGGCCGAAGTACTGCTGCCACACTCGGTTCACGAACACGCGCGCGGTGAGGGGATTCGCGGGATCGACGGTCCAGCGGGCGAGGTCGAGGCGGTTGGGGTTCTCTTTCCGCAGCGGTGGCAGGACGGCCGGGGTGCCGGGCCGCACGGGGTCGCCCGGGCGGGTGAAGTCGCCCTTGATGAAGATGTGGCTGGGGCGGCCGCCCGGGAGCTCCTCCATCACGAGCGTGGAAACGCCCTGGGACTCGCGCCGCTGCAGCGTGCCGAGCCGGTCGTTCAGTTGCCGGAAGGCGGTGTCCTTCGGACGTGCGAGCGGGTAGACCGAGCGCCGCTGGTTGAAGCTCAATTTCTCCCACGGCACATCGAGCGCCGCGCGGGTGCCGCGCGACGTGACCTTGTCCCGCGACTCCGGGGTGAGCGCCAGCCGCCACGCCTCGATCTCCGCACCGTGCGCGTCGAGCAGCTCCGTCAGCTTTCCGCGGACATCCGCCAGTTCCGCCTCCAGCTGACCGTCCGGCGCGCCGTCGGACTTGAAGTGCAGCACGCCGATGGACTTGGGCCGGCGGTCGCCGTGCCCGTCGTCGACCGAGGTGTTGAAGAACGCGAACAGCTGGTAGTAGTCGCGCTGCGTGATCGGGTCGAATTTGTGGTCGTGGCACTGCGCGCAGGAGACGGTGAGGCCGAGGAACGCGGTGCCGAAGGTGTTCACGCGGTCGAGCACGGCCTCGATGCGGAACTGTTCGGGATCGATGCCGCCCTCTTGGTTGATCTGCGTGTTGCGGTTGAAGCCGGTCGCCACGCGTTGGTCGATCGTCGGGTTTGGCAGGAGGTCGCCGGCGAGCTGCTCGATCACGAACTGGTCGTACGGCAGGTCGCGGTTGAGCGCGTTCACAACCCAGTCGCGGTACTTCCAGATCTGGCGGGGAGCGTCGATCGAGTAGCCGTTGGAGTCGGCGTAGCGCGCGACATCCAGCCACGGGCGCGCCCAGCGTTCACCGAAGTGCGGCGAGGCGAGGAGCCGGTCGACGGCGCGCTCGTAGGCTCCCGCGGCGTTGTCCGCGAGGAACGCGGCCGTTTCCGCCGGCGTGGGTGGCAGGCCGGTGAGGTCGAGCGATACGCGGCGCAACAGGGTGATGCGGTCAGCCTCTGGCGCCGGCGCGATCCGTTCGGCGGCGAGACGGGCGAGGATGAATCGGTCGAGTTCATTCCGGGCCCAGCTGGTCGCCGACGCGGGAACCGCGGGCGGGGCCGGGCGCTTGGGGGCGATGAATGCCCAATGGTCCCAGCGGCCCGGTTCCTCGTTTTCGGGGGCGGGTGCGCCGGCCGCGACCCAGGCGCGCAGCGTCGCGATGTCGGCGGCGGCCATCGGCTCCTTCTTGTAGGGCATCGCCGGGATGTCCGCATGCGTGCCCGCGATCACCGCGGTCAGGAGGCTTTCCCCGTCGCGACCGCGTTTCACGGTCGATCCGCTGGACCCGCCCAGTCGCGCGAATTCCGCGGTGTCGAGCCGCAGGCCCGCCTCCTCCTTCTGCGCGCCGTGGCATTGCACGCAGTGGCGCGTGAGCAGCGGCTTCACGTCGCGCAGGTAGTCGGGAGCGGCGATGCCGGGGGTGACACCGAAAAGGGCGGGGATGAGCGCGAAGCGGAGCGATCTCATTCGCGGCGAATCTCCACACGCGTTTGCCGGACCGCAACTCCCTCGTTGCGGATCGCGCCGCGGCGCAGCCCGGACCGCCCATCCGTCATGACGCGCCCGCGCGGCGCCCGGTCAGTGGGGGTTCGCCCCGGCGTGCTGCCGCAGGGCTTCCAGCGTTTGTCCCATCACTGCGGAGAATTCCCGCAGGCGGTGGTCGGCCGGCGCCTTTGCGTCGGCAGCCTTGAGGTCGCGTTCCAGCAGAGCTGAAACCTCGTAAAGGCGGCGGCAGCCGAGCATCGCGGCCGATCCCTTGAGGCGGTGGAAACGCCGCGAAGCGGTCTTCAGGTCCGGGGCGGCGATGAGGGCGAGGATCTGCTCCACGTCGTGCTGGTTGGACGCGACGAACATGCGCGCGCTGCGAACGAGCAGGTCACGGTTGCCGCCGAGGAAGCCGAGCGCCGCTTCCACGTCGAACACCGGGGCGTCTTCGAAAGACTCGGCCGGGTGCGCCGTGGTGGCGGCCGCGGGCGCACCCGTGCCTCCGGGCGCATGGCGCGCGACCGTGGCGTAGAGGGTCGCGGGCTCGATCGGCTTGGCGATGATGTCGTTGATCCCGGACGCGCGGTAATGCCGGTGGTCGGTTTCCAGGACGTTGGCGGTGACCGCGATCACCGGCACCTGCGCGCAACCCGGCAGCCGCCGGATTTCCTGCGTGGCGGAGACGCCGTCCATCACCGGCATCTGGATATCCATCAGGATCACATCGAGCCCGCCCTTGCGGACGCGTTCGACGGCCTCCAGCCCGCTGTCGGCCGTCTCCACCGCGCAGCCCGCCACTTCCAGGAGACCACGGATAATCTCGAGGTTCATCGGCACGTCATCGACCAAGAGGACGCGCCGGCCGCGCAGGGCGTCCGCGAAATCATCCACGCGGGCGGCACGCGCCTCACCCACGGCTTGTTCACCCGCCGTCAGTTCGCGGCCGGAAACCGCGCGCACGAGGGAATCGACCAGCGAGGACTCGGTCACCGGCTTGCTGATGACCACCTCGATGCCGGCCTGCGAGGCGGCGCCGAGGGCCTCCTCGCGGCCGTGGGCGGTGATCAACAAGACCGCCGGGCAAGTGGACCGCGGCACCAACTCGCGCACCCGTCGCGCGGTGGCGATGCCGTCAAGCTCCGGCATGCGCCAGTCCAGCAACAGCACGTGGAAGGGGCGGCCCGCCTTCTCCGCCGCGACGACGTGCGCGACGGCCTCGGCCCCGGACGCGGCGGTTTCCACCGTGACCGGGAAAGGCGCGAGCAGGCCTGCGATCACGGTGCGCGCGGTGGGATTGTCATCGACCACCAGAACCCTCCGGCCCTCGAGGTCGCGCCGGGGTGAAATATCCGCGGGGCGGCGGGCGAGGCGCAGCCGGGCCGTGAACCAGAAAACACTGCCCCGGCCGGGCTCGCTGGTCGCGCCGACGTTGCCGTCCATCCGCTCGGCGAGCCGGCGGCAAATCGCGAGGCCGAGTCCCGATCCGCCATGGATGCGGGTGTTGGATCCATCGACCTGCTCGAACGGACGGAACAGGCGGCCGAGGTCCTCCGGGGCGATCCCGATGCCGGTGTCGGAAACGGAAAAGCGCACGAGCGCCGATTCGGCGTCCTGCTTTTCCACGCTCACGCGCACCATGATCTCACCACGCTCGGTGAACTTGATGGCGTTGGAGACGTAATTGAGGAGGATTTGGGCGAGCCGCACCGGGTCGCCGCGGACCTGGCGCGGTACATCCGGATCGAGCGAGAAGGCGAGTTCCAGACCCTGCGCCTGCGCGCGGGCGGCCGTCATCGTGCTCACGCGCTCGAGGACGCCGTCGATCGCGAGGTCGACATCCTCGAGCACGATCTTGTCGGCCTCGAGTTTCGAAAGATCGAGGATATCGCTCACCAGGCCGAGCAGGTGGTTTCCCGACTCGTGGATGTCGGAGAGGCTCTTGCGCAGCCGCGGGTCGTCGGCGCGACGCATGGTAAGGTAGGCGAGCCCGATGATCGCGGTGAGGGGAGTCCGGATCTCGTGGGACATGTTGGCGAGGAACGCGCTCTTAGCCTGGTTGGCGCGGTCGGCCTGTTCCTTCGCCTCGCTGAGCTGCACCCGGATGCGCTCCAGTTCCTGCACGCGCTCGTAAAGGTCGCGGGTCGCCCGCTCGGCGATGTTCTCCGCCTCCTCGCGGGCGCGCCGCTCTCGCTCCAGCCGCTTTTCGAGCTGCTGGATCCGCGGCAACGGATCCTCCGGGGATGAACTCATGCCGCCCGCGCGTTGAACCGGCAGATCAGGAGACACGAATCGTCACCGCGGTGGAGGCAGCGTGGCTGCTCGATGGTGACGTCTTCACCGAACACGTCGGCTGCCCCCTGGATCAGGCCCTCGGCGAGGGCGCACATCTTCTTCTTCGAGCGGTATTCCAGCTCCAGCTCGTCGGGGCCGCTGCGGCGGAAACCGAAGTCGGGCGCCTCGGCTCCGGGGTAGAGCTTACGCACCTCGGGGTGGATGATCTCGTTCAGCGTGAGGATGAACGGGATCGTCTGCCGGTGGCGGGCGAAGAAATCAGGGTAGCGTTCGCGCAGCAGCGGCATGGCCTTGCGGCCGAACCAAGTGAGGATCTCGCCTGGGGGGCGCCCGGTGGCTTCCGAGGCCGGCCGCCACGAGAGCGAGCAATTCCTCGTCGGGATAACTGCCGAGGCTCGCGTACGTGCCGCTAGCGCCGGATTTCTCGAGAAGCGCTTCCCAGACGGATTCGCCGTGGGATTCGCTGACGACTTTTTCGAGCAGAATGAAGATGACTTCCTTCGTGTGGGTGGGTGGAAAATGAAGGCTGGGGTGGGCTTATCACCCTAGCCGTCCGCGCGAATGCGCCTCGTAGCAAGACAATCGCTGTCAAGATCCGGGAAAACCCCCGCGCCCGCGTTGCTGCTGCATCGCCTCCATCTGCCGCATCATCTTCTTCCCGCCGCCGCCCTTCATCAGCTTCATCATCTGCTGCATCTGCTGGAACTGCTTCATCAGCTGGTTCACCTCGACGATCTTCACGCCCGAGCCGTCGGCGATGCGCTTGCGGCGGCTGCCGTTCAGGAGGTCGGGCTTGCGCCGTTCCTGCGGGGTCATCGAGCGGATGATTGCCTCGGTGCGCGCCATCTGGCGGTCGGCGTCGGGCGGCAGCTGCATGCCGCTCATCCCGGGGATCATCCCCATCAGGCTCTGCATCGAGCCCATCTTCTTCACCTGCTGCATCTGCGAGAGGAAGTCGTCCAAATCGAACTCCGC
The DNA here is from genome assembly GCA_046091745.1 of Opitutaceae bacterium. Classification (GTDB taxonomy): domain Bacteria; phylum Verrucomicrobiota; class Verrucomicrobiia; order Opitutales; family Opitutaceae; genus ER46. Next base: position 6,434 of record JBJTCH010000343.1, on the reverse strand, counting down.
CTTGCGCATCTTTTCCGCCATTCGCTCCGCTTCGCGCTGGTCGATGGTCTCCTGCGCCTTCTCGACGAGCGAGACCACGTCGCCCATCCCGAGGATGCGCGCCGCCAGACGGTCCGGGTGGAACGGTTCGAAGTCGGTCGTCTTCTCGCCCGTGCCGACGAATTTGATTGGCACGCCGGTGACGCCCTTGATCGAGAGCGCCGCGCCGCCGCGGGTGTCGCCGTCGAGCTTGGTGAGGATGAGCCCGGTGAGCGGGAGGGCGTCGTGGACCGCCTTCGCGACGTTGACGGCCTCCTGACCGAGGGCGCCGTCGGCCACGAGCAGCACCTCGTCGGGCTGCACGCGCGCGCGGAGTTTTTTCACTTCCTCGATCAGGTCGGTGTCGATCTGCAGGCGGCCGGCGGTGTCGAACAGGATGCAGTCGGCGGACGCGGCCTGCGCGGCCGTGAGCGCCGCGGCACCGATGGCGGGCACGTCCTTCGAAGTGCGGTCCGCGTAGAAACCGAGTTCCTCCTGGCGCGCCAGAATCTCGAGTTGGTCGATGGCGGCGGGGCGGTAGACGTCGGCGCCGACGACGAACGGACGGTAGCCGCGTTTCTTGAGCAGACGGCCGAGTTTGGCGGTGGAGGTGGTTTTGCCGGAGCCGTGGAGACCCACCATGAGGATCCGCAGCGGCCGCGCGGTGGAGAGCGCGTTGGAGCCCTCGCCGAGCAGCTTCACCAGCTCGTCGTGGATGATCTTCACCACCTGCTGGCCGGGCGCGACGCCCTTGAGCACCTCGCGGCCGACGCATTCCTGCTGGACGCGCTCCACGAAGTCCCGGGCCACCCGGAAATGCACGTCGGCGGCCAGCAGGGCGGTGCGCACCTCGCGGAGCGCCTCCGCCATGTTTTCCTCGGTGAGCTTGCTGACGCCGCGCAGGCCGCGGAGGGCCTGGCCAAGTTTTTCGGTGAGCGACTCGAACATGGGAACCGCCACCGATGGGCCATTTCGCGCGCCGACGCAACCCGCGGCTCGCGCGGACCCCGCCGCTTCGCCCGCGCCGCCGGCCCTGCCATGGCATTACGTCCTGGTGCGGCTCCGCCGCGACCGAAGTAGCGTTCCGCCCGACTGGCGGTGGGATCGAGACGCGTTGCGGAAAAGCTCCGCGAGGCTTCAATCACGGATGGACACGAACGGACACGAATAAGGAGGGGCTTGTTGTAGCCGCGGCTGCTTGCCCGCCTGAGGCTTTGCGAAGGAGGAATGCCTTTTCGAAGGCGTCGGATTTGGACCGCAGATTTTTCAGATGGCGCAGATAAAAACGAAGGGCGTTCGGCGCTTCCGGATGACCGGAGCGAACCGGCGGAGTGTAACAGGAAGACCGGGAAGAGCGTGAAGGCCAAGGGCGCCAGATCTGTGATATCTGAGTTATCTGTGGTCGGCCCGACGACGTGTCCTCCGTCCTGACCTCCGAAGCTTAGGCGAAGGAGGAAGCCTTGGCGAAGGAGGGAGGCTCTTCCGACTCGCTTCGCTTTTTTGACCGCGGATTTCGCGGATGGCGCGGATGGATGCCGCAGGGCGTTCGGCGCTTCCGGATGACCGGAGCGAACCGGCGGAGTGGAACAGAAAGACGGAACGCGTCGCCGCATCACTCCGCGGGGGGACCACGGATGCACACGGATCGAAACGGATGAAGAAAACCGCTCTCCCTCTCCGAACTTCCCGACCTTTTGTTCAAAGCCCCGGATCGTGACACCCCAACTGGGGGAAGATCGTGAAGGCAGAGTCGCCGGCGAGAAACGCGCCCTTGATCCGGCGCGGCGCCGGCATGCAGTCTCGCCCCATCGCGATTGAAGACCACCCCGATCAATCCGCCTGCAGGCACGAGCACCGGTGCCGATGACGACGCGCAGCGCTGGTTTCTGCACGAGGTGCATCCCCATGCCGACGTGCTGCGGGCCTACCTGCGGAAGGCCTACCCTTCGGTCCCGGATCCGGCCGACATCGTGCAGGAGAGTTTCCTGCGGGTCTGGAAGGCCCGGGCCGCGGCGCCGGTTCGTTCCGCGAAGTCGTTTCTCTTCCAGGTGGCCCGGCGTCTCGCCATCGACGTGATCCGCCGGCGCCGTGTTTCCGGGGACAACGCGTTATGTGAGACCGACGTCCGCTCCGTCTTGGATGACGGACCCGACGCGGCCGAGGCCGCCTGCCGCAACGAGGAGCTCTGGCTCCTCGCGCAGGCGATCGCGGCTTTGCCCGCCCGGTGCCGCGAGGTCATGATCCTGAGAAAAATCGAAGGTTTGTCGCAACGGGAGATCGCCGTGCGTCTCGGCATCACCGAGGGCACCGTGCAGGTGCACGTTGGCCGCGGCCTCCGCCAACTGGAGCGTCAGCTCGAGTCGATCGCCCGCCGATGATCCGTGGCGCGCCGCCTTTTCGGGAGGAGAAGGTCCGTCGCGCGGCGTCCGACTGGGTGGCGCGGCGCGATTCCGGTCTGTCCGCGGCCGAGGAGAAAGCCTGGCACGCGTGGCTCGCGGCCGATCCGCGGCATCGCGAGGCGTATGATCGTTACGCGGCCCTCTGGGGCCGGCTGGACCGGCCCCGGGAGGTTGGAGCGGGAACGCGGCTGCAGCGGGATGTGGCGCTCGCCTCGCGGGGCCGTCGCCGTCGCGGTGTCCGGGCCGCCGGACTGGCCTCGCTGGTGGCTCTGGTGTCGGCCACCGCCATGTGGAGCCTCAGGCGTTCCGACTCGCCGGCGCCGACCGCGCCCTCCCTGGTGGCCATCACGCGTCCGGAACGCCTCGTGCTGCCGGATGGTTCGGTGCTCGAGCACCCGCGGGGCGCGCAGGTGGAGGTGGATTTCGGTTCGCCGCTTATCCGCCGCGTCGCGCTGGGTCGCGGCGAGATCCACGTGGAGGTGGCGGCTGATCCCGCGCGGCCCTTCGTCGTTTCCGCGGCCGGGGTCGAGTTCCGCGCGGTGGGCACGGCGTTCTCGGTGCGACTGGGCAACAGGTCGGTGGAGCTCCTTGTCACCGAGGGTAGGGTGGCGGTCGACTCGCGCGTGGGTGACCCGGCCGTCCTCCCTCCGGTGGCGTCCGCCGCCGCGCCGCTGGTCGTCGCCGGCCAGCGGTTGGCGGTGGAGACCGCCGGCGGAGTGACCGTCTCTGCCCCGGAAAGCTGCCCTCCGGCGGAGATGACGCGGCGCCTGGCGTGGCGCAGTCCGCGCGCCGAATTCACAAACCTGCCGTTGCGCGAGGTGGTGGCGGCCCTGAATGCCTTCGGGGAGGGCGCCGGCGCGTCGCGGTACGTGATCGAGGACGCGGAGCTGGCGGCCACCCGGCTGACCGGCCTTTTCCGTGCGGACGATCCCGACGCCTTCGTCGGCATTCTGGAAGGGGGCTTCGGCGTCGTGGCCGAACGTCGGGGCAGTCGGGACATCCTCCTTCGCCGCCGGCCTTGAGCCGGCCCTTCGATCCGGGCCGCTGGCGCCGGCGAGAGCGCATCACCGGGGAGAGCGCGGGTCTGGTGTTCATTCGAAGCGGCGCGCGGAGCAGGAGCGAAGCAAAATTTCCAGGGATCCGGTTATGTGTTTCGCGTGACGTCCGCGTCTCGGAGTCGTCGGAGTGCATCCCCGGAGGAGCGCGCCCCGGCAGCCCCACTCGACCCCGATTCACCCCACGCATGAGGAATTCCACCCGTTGTCTTCTGCGGCGCGCCGGCGCCGGTCTTATTTTGTTCACGTCCCTGCTGGCCGCGGTGCCGCGGCGGCCCTTCGACATCCCGGCCGGACCGGCCGAGCAGGCGCTGCGGCTGTTCACCGAGCAATGCGGCCTCCAGGTGGGGTTTCCCAGCGCGATCGCGGCGGGTGTGCGCACCAACGCGGTGCGCGGTGAACTCACCCCGGAGGACGCCGCCGCCCGTCTGCTCGCCGGCACCGGCCTGAGCCTCGTGCGCGACGCCCGCTCCGGCGCCTACTCGGTCGTGAAGGCTCCGCCGGAAAAAAACGGCGTCGGGGCTGAGCGGGCCGCCGCCGCCAGCCCCGTCGGCCCCGCGCCGGCCGCGGTCGGGGCGCCGGCCCGGGCGCCCGCCGCGCGTGACGGGGATCCGGCGGCCATCGTGCTTTCACCGTTCATGGTCGAGACCACCCAGGACCGCGGTTACCAGGCGCAGACCACGCTCGCGGGCAGCCGCCTGAATTCCAACCTCAAGGACGTCGCGTCGCCCACCTCGGCGTTCACCGAGACATTTCTGCGCGACCTCGGCCTCACCAACCTCGAGGAGCTGGCGCCCTACATGCTCAGCACTGAGCTGGACTTCGCCGAGGACCTCGGCACCACGCGCCTCGCCGGCAATCCCGGAAACCGGGATCCAAGCCGTGGCACCCGGGTGCGCGGGCTCAGTGGCGGCACGGTCTCGGTGAATTTCTTCAAGTCGCCCGGCGTCCGCTTCGATACGTTCAACACCGACCGCATCGACCAGTCGCGCGGGCCCAACGCCGTGCTCTTCGGCGTCGGCAATCCCGGCGGCATCGTCAACGTTTCGACCAAGCGCGCCATCTTCAATGACGCGCGTGGTTCGCTGGCCGCCATCGGCCGGTCCTACGACGGCTGGCGTTACGAACTCGATGTCAACCAGCCACTCCTCCGCGATCGCCTTGCCGTCCGCGTCGCTACCGCGAAGGAGAAAACCAACACCTGGCGGGACTTCGAATACGACAAGGCCGATCGCTCCTACGCGACGCTCAAGTGGCGACCGACGGCGAAGACGGAGCTCAACGTGGACGTCGAGCAGGGGGACATCGATCGGAAGACGGAATCGACGTACGTCGCCGGCGATCAGTACACGCTCTGGGCCTCGCGCGGACGCGCCCTCTCGGCCACGGCCAACGCCAGCCTCGGCATCGCGGCGACCGCTACGACGTCGTTCCTCGTTTTCGACACCGATGCCGGGACGCTCGCCGACTGGCGCAACCGCACTGTCTCCGCCCTGCGCACGTCCATCGACGGACAGGCGATCGCGCTCAGCGATTTTTCCATTCTGCCTCGGACCACTTCGCTGCACGGCCCCGGCACCTTCGTGCGCCAGAACTACCACCGGCTCTCGGCGTTTCTCTCGCAGTCCCTCGCGCGCAACCTTTCGCTCGAGCTGGCCGCGATGCGCACGGACGAGCACTATCACAACAGTCTCGAACAGGAGGACGCGCTCCGGGCCGACACCTCGCCGTTCCTGCCCACCGGCGCGCCGAATCCGAACGCCGGCCGGCCTTACCTCGAGACGACGAGCGCAGTGCGTTTCCGCGACTCGCGCACCGACGCGGCGCGCGCGATGCTGGCCTACCGCGCGGACGCCGGCCGCTGGGGCCAGCATATGCTCGCCGGTGCGTTCGAGCAGAAGTTCTACAAGGAGAGCTTCATCATTGTCAACGAATACGTCACCTCGCCCAACGCGCCGGACACGTCACTGCCCGAGAGCGGCCGGAACGCGATCAACCGCCGGACCTATCTTGACCTCAACGGTCCCGTGAGCCGCCTCCGCTACGCCGAGGCGGCGAAGCAGCCGATCCGCGGCCTGCGCGAGCAGGTCACCGGCAACGTCTACGACACCGGCTGGATCCCGGGGAACGCGAATACCCGCCTCAACAGCAACGAGGGCACCACCGCGACGTGGATGCTGCAGAGCCGCTTCCTGAAGGACCGTCTGCATACGATCGTCGGCGGCAGCAGCGACCGCCGCGACGACTACTTCTCCACGCAGGGTCGCCGGCCCGTGCCGGGTTTCACGCAGGGGATCCGCTACGCGATCCGCAGCCAGACGCCGGACTTCACCTCCGCGCGCGGGCTCTCGTTCAGCGGCGTGTTTCACGCCACGCCCTGGCTCTCGCTCACCTACAGCCAGGCGCAGAACAGCGCGCTCCCGCCGGTGGCGCTGCTCGACGCCCCGACGGGCGGCGGTTTGCGCACGCCCACGCCGAAAGGCCGCAGCCGGGACGTCGGTTTCAAGCTCGATCTCCTGCAGCAGCGACTCTTTCTCACCGCGACGTATTTCGAAACCAAGTCGCAGAAGGAATACGCCGCCACCAGTGCGACGACCTCGGCGATCAACGTCATCTGGGACGGTCTCGAGGCCGCCGGGGTGCTGCGCGCGAACAACATCGCGCTCGGTGATGTCCGCGGCCTGGCCGTCGGCGAGACCTCCGACGGCCGCACCACGGGCTTCGAACTCGAGCTCACGGCCAACCTGACCGAAGGCTGGCGCACGTACGCCAACTTCAGCGACGAGACGACCGAGCGCACCAACCTCGGCCAGGAAGTGCAGGCGTATCTCGCCAACTTCCGGCCGTTCTTCGAACGCTTTCCGACGGTACCCGTGGCGGGCGGGGCCGGCACCGTCGCCAACCAGCTTGCGCGCGTCGACACCGCGGCCTTCACGAGCTACGTCGTCGCCGATGGCCGCCG
>JBJTCH010000342.1:0-7089 GCA_046091745.1 Opitutaceae bacterium | reverse complement strand
CTGGGGGAGGGGGGGGCGCTGCCGGCTCCGCGGGGGCCGCGGTTTCAGCTTCGGCGGGCCGCGGCGTTTCCGTTGCGACGACGGCGGCGCTCACCGTCGCAGTAGCGGGCACGGCTTCCGGGATCGCCGGCTGTTCCGTCGGGGCGGATGGCGCCGGCGCTTCCTTCGCACGGGGTTTTCGCGGGCGTTTCGGAGCGACGGCGGCAGGTTCGGTCGGTGGAGCGGCGGGGGCTTCCGCCGGTGCGGTGACCGCATTTTCCGCCGGAGGGGTGATGGGCTCCGCGGCGGGCTGGGGCGTCTCGTTCGCAGGTGCGGCCGGCGCTGACTCGGCGGAGGTGGGAGCAGCTGGCGTGGTTGTTTCCGGTGGCGGCGGCTTGACCGGTTCCACGGCGGCGGGGGTCTCGGCCGGAGCAGCCGGCGTCGGCGCGGCGGCGGAAGCCCGGGTGCGGGTGCTGGTGGACTTCAGCTTGGTGTCGATTTCGGCCAGCTTGGCCTCCAGTGCGGCGACGGCGGCGGCCTGCGCGCGAACGATGGCTTCGGCGCCCTCGGTCAGCTTTGTGATCGCGGCCTGGGAACTCGCGGCCTGCTGGTTGGCGGCGGCCTCGTGCTTGGCGAGTTCCGCGGCGGCCTTTGCCAGACGCGCGGCGGCGGTCTCGAGTTTGTCCGTGTCGCCGAGCCGGATCGCCGCGATCTGATCCTGCAGCTGCGTGACCTTGTCCTGCAGTTTCTGCGGCAGTTGCGCGGCCTGCTGGAGGTTCCGCTGCGCGGCCTCGTTGATCTGGTGCAGGCTGCTGGTCGCGATGCTGATCTGCTCGGCGGAGGCCGCGAGGGTCTGGGCCATGCCCTCGAGCACCCGCTGGCGCGCGTCGAGAATCTCGTTCTTCTGGCGCTCGTAGCTGGCGACCAGCGGGATGAGACCAGCGATCGCGCCGAGGCTCACGCAGGCGACGATCGCGATGACGGTTCCCACCGTCAGCGGCTCCTCGGCGCGGAGGGCGATGACGGCGCCCGCGCCGATGAGCGCGAGGTCGGTCACGATGAAAATCCAGGCGGGGAGCGCGGGCTTGGCTTCGGAACGTTTCATGGGGCGTCGGCGGCCGGCCCTTTCCGCGTCGCCGGCTGCGCGCATCCTCCGCGTGACAGTCAGCCGCGGGCGAGGGTCGGTGGGGAGGTTGTGCGGCCCGCTCCGGCGCGGCTCAAGGGAAAACCGGACGCGTGACCGCGCCGCAATACGTCACGTGCCGCCGGTGCCGCCGCGGTTTCGCTCGCCGCGGGGTGGAGGACGAAGTGAGATTTCCCGCGACTTTCGGGCGCCGGCCGTGTTTTGCGCATGAATGACGACCATCCCGTGCAAACTCCCGCGTCCGGTGTGACCCGCGCGGCGGACTTCACCGTCTTCATGCGCAGCTATCAGGACATGGTTTTCTCGACGGCGGCGCGCATCACGGCCAACGACGCGCAGGCGGAGGACATCGCGCAGGAGGTCTTCCTGCGGGCGTACCGGGACTTCGCGCAATTGTCGGCCAGCCCGTCCGCCGGCGGCTGGCTCAAGACGGTCGCCACCAACCTCGCGCTGAACCACGTCACGCGCTACCGCCGGCGCTGGCGGTTCTTCTCGGAATTCCGGCGCGATGGCGACCACGACGGGAACGAAACCCCCGAGGCGGCGTTCCCCTCTTCCGATGACCTGCTGGCCGACGTCGACGCCAACGAGCGCCGGCGGATGGTCGACGCCGCGCTCGCGCGGTTGCCGGACCATCAGCGCGTGCCGCTGGTGCTTTTTCATTTTGAGGACATGTCGTACGACGAGATCGCGCGCCGGCTGGCGGTCTCGCTGCCCAAGCTGAAGACCGACCTGATGCGGGGCCGCGCGGCCCTCGCGAGGTTGCTCGTCACCGACCCTGGTGCCCGCGAAACTTTGAGGATGCCCCGCCATGAATGACCCCCGGACCGATGCAACGGAACTGAAGCTGGAGCGATTGATTGGAAAAACCACGGCCGGCCTGCCGCCGCGGCCGGCGCCGGCGACGCTCGAGGGCCGCGTTCTCGCCGCCATTGCGGGCCCCGGGATTTCGCCGGTGCGGGCGCAAGGATTTGCGGCCTGGCCGGCGGCGGTGCGCTGGCTGGTGCTGGCGGCGCTGACGGCGATCGCGGCCGTGGTGCTGATCGCGCTGGGCGGCGCGGGGCCGGATGGGACAGCTTGGGTGCGCACCTTTGTTCCGCGTGGCTGGACCGCGATCTGGGAGGCGCTGCGGGCCACCTGGGAGGCGGCGGGCGGCGCGTTGGCGCTGCTGGGGCGCTCAATCCCGGGAACGTGGTGGTACCTGGCCGCGGTGGCTTTCGCCTGCTGGTACGCGGGGGTGATCGGGCTGGGTCTCACCGCGTACCGGCTCCTGCGGGCGCGGGAGTGAGACTCCGAGGAAACGACTTTTTTGAAGATGAAACCCATGAAGTTACTTTCCGTACGGTTTGCCTCGGCGCTCCTGCTGGCGCTGGTGCCCCGGGTTTTGCCCGCGGCTGAGGTCTCGTTGTCGGCTTCCGCCCGGAGCGAAGGCGGCGCGGGTCGCGAACAAGGAGCGCCGCTCGGCGATCAAATCGTGCCGGCCGGTGAGCGGATGCGCGAGGTCGTCGCTTTGGGGGGCAAGGTCACGATCGACGGCACGGTCGATCGCGACGCGGTCTCGATCCTCGGCAGCACCGTCGTGGGCGAGGAGGGCAGGGTGCTGGGAAGCGCGGTCGGCGTGCTGGGTCGCGTTGAGTCGCGCGGGCTCATCGGCCGGGATGCGGTGGCGGTGCTGGGCGGGATCGAGATCAATGGCCCGGTGGGCGGCGATGTCGTCGTGGTGCTGGGAGATGTGAAACTGGGCCCCAAGGCGGTGATCCAGGGTGAACTCGTGCGGGTGGGCGGGAGCCTGCGGCGGGAGCCCGGTGCAGTGGTGCGCGGCAGCGAGGTGGGCATCGGCCTGCCGGTGTCGCTTTCGGCGGAGGGCGGATTTGTGGCCTGGGTGCGGAGCTGTGTGTTTCTCGCGCGGCCGCTCGCGTGGGACGCCTCGGTGGCGTGGGCGTGGGGCGTCGCGTTGGCTTTTCTCGCGCTGTACCTGCTCATCGCTCTGTTATTCCGGCGCGGAGTGAACGCCTGCGCCGAAACCCTCGCGGAGCGGCCGGGAATCACAGTCCTGGGCAGCCTCCTCGCGGTGTTTCTCACGCCGGTGGCGTTCGTGCTGCTCTCGGTCTCGATCGTGGGCCTGCTGGTCGTGCCCTTCCTCGGCCTCGCGGTCATCGCGGCGACGTTGCTCGGAAAAACCGCCGTGCTGCTCTGGCTCGGACGCGCTTGTCTGCCGGGAAACCGCGCGGGAGCGCCCGTGGTCGCCGTGCTGGTGGGCGGACTTCTGGTCCTGTTGCTCTACACCGTGCCGGTGCTCGGCTTCGTGGTGTTCAAGCTGATCGGCTGGCTCGGCCTGGGCGCCGTCGTGACCACCCTCGCGCGCAAAGCGCGGCGCGGCCGGGCGGCGGTGAAGCCTTCTTTGGTCGCAACGCCGCCCGCGTCGGTGGCGTCCGTGCCCGCTCCGCCGGAGGGGTCGGCAACGCCGCCGGTGGTTCCCTTGGCGGTACCGCCGCCACCGGTGGTTTCCGCCGCCACGGTCCCCGGATTTTCCGAGCCCGCGATAACCGCGGAAACCGTGCCGCCAGCCGCCGTGCCGCCGCCTCCGCTCCCGCCGGTGTCGCCCGCGCCCCGCGCGCGTCTCACGTGGCGTCTGGGCGCGCTCGCCATCGACATCCTGCTCGTCGGCATGGTGCTCTCGTTGCTCGGCAGCCTGCGGACGCGCGGTTTCGGATCGAACTTCGGCGGAGGAGGAATCCTGCTGGCACTCGCCGTGTACGGCGCGGTGCTCTGGAAACTGCGCGGCGCGACCGTCGGCGGCATCGTCTGCGGGTTGCAGGTGGTGCGGGCCGACGGCCGTGGCATGGATTGGGCCACGGTGATCGTGCGCGCGCTCGCCTGCTTCCTGTCGCTCGCCCCGCTCGGGCTCGGTTTCCTCTGGGCGGCGTTCGACTCCGACAAACAGACCTGGCACGACAAGATCGCGGGCACCTTGGTCATCCGCGCGCCCAAACCTCCCCTCGTGTGAACCCGCGGCGTGGCGGGAGGCAGCGGACGCGCCTCAGCGGGTGAGGTCCCGGAGGTCGGCGGGGGTGTCGAGGTCGCGGGCGAGTTCCGGCCGGTCGACCGTGGCGACCTGGGCGGGGTCGGCGTTGAGCAGATCGCGGGCGCCTTCCTCGCCGGTTAGGGCGGAAAGCGCGGCGAAGTGGCCGCGGGTGAAGAGTGCTGGTGCACCGAGACGTCCGGCGTAGCGCGCGGCGACGATGCCCCGGCCGGTGGCGCGGTGGACCGCGATGAGGCTTTCGACGGTCGCGGCGGAGAAGCCCGGCTGGTCGCAGAGGGCGAGCACCGCGGCGTCGAGCCCGCGTGAAAATTGACGGAGCGCGGCGACGCCCTCGCGAATCGAGGATGCCATACCCTCGGGCCACGCCGGGTTCTCGACCACCAGCACCGGCAGGTGCGCGATCACCGGTCGGATGGCCGCCGCGTGGGCGCCCAGCACCACCACCACCGGCCAAACGGGGGCGGCCAGCGCGGCCTCGATCGCGCGCACCAGCAGCGGCCGGCCGTCGATCTCGATCAACTGCTTCGGAGATCCCATCCGCCGCGAGGCGCCGGCGGCGAGGATCACCAGGCCGCAACGGAGAACGGAGGAGGAGGTGGCTTCGGGCGGCATGATCACGAGTCCGTGTGGATCGGACGTTCGCGCCAGCGCAACGGGCGTGCGTCGCGGTGGCGCAACGCCGCGAGGATTTCCGCGACGATCGCGTGCGCGACTTCCGCGGGAGCCTCGGCGCCAAGGTCGAGCCCGACCGGCGCGTGCAGGCGCTCGCGCTCCTCGGCGGGAATGGCGCGTCCCTCCGCGGCAAGGTCCGCCAGGATGCGCTCCGCGCGTTTCCGAGGGCCGAGCAGGCCGACGTAGCCCAGCCGGCGCGGGAGCAGGTCGCGCAGGATGGGCACGTCGTGCACGTAGTGGTGGGTCATCACGACCGCGACGCCGCCATCGGCGGCGGGTGACGGTTGGGCCGGCGGGCCGAAGACGCGCGCGACGAGGGAGTCGGCCGGGCCGGTCTCGCGAATGGCGGCCCACGGGAAACGTTCCGCGGTGTTGAGCGCGGCGCGCGGGTCGGCCACGACGACGCGCCAGCCGAGTCCGTGCGCGAGCCGCGCGAGCGGGATGGCGTCGTCGCCAGCGCCGAAGATCGCGAGGCAGGGCGGCGGGATGAATTCCTGCGCGAACCCGCCGGCGCTTCCAACGGGCGCGGCGGCTTCACGTAGGCGCGTGCCCCAGCCGGATGGAGAGCCGTGCTCGTGGGTGACGACGAGTTGCACGCGCGCGCGGCGCTCGGCGGCGTTGGCGACGGCTGCGGCCCACGCGGGGGGGAACGGCACCGGTTCGATCAGCACGCGCACCACGCCGTGGCAGCCCAGACCCACGCCCCAGACGAGATCGTGTTCGGCGGTGGTGTCGTAGACCGCGGCCTCGGCCACGCCGGAGGCGCGGACCCGCTCCGCGCGCGCGAGCACGTCCTCCTCGAGGCAGCCGCCGCTCACCGAGCCAAGCCGCGATCCGTCGGCCCGGACGAGCAGGCGCGCGCCGGGTCGGCGGTAGGAGGAGCCCGCGACCGAGACGAGCGTCGCGAGCACCGCCGGGGTGGATCCCGGCCGGGTCAGCGCCTCGGCGATAAGCTGCAGTTCGTGCACGTCGGCGCAGGAAAACCGGCGCGGCGTTTTTGGCGAGCCGTCGCTCTCCGGCTTCGTGGCTTCACTTGCCCGGCGCGGGCGCCTTCGCCTTGGGGAGCAGCGGCACGCGGGCGACAGGCCGCGGTCCCGCGGGGCGGCCCTCGATTTGCGCGGCGAGCCAATCGAGACCCTCGAGGTTGTCGCGCAGGCGCAACTCCACGTCGTCCTGGGTATGGCCGATGATGCCGACGGGGCCGCGGTAGCCGGAATCGGCGACGACGCGCAGCAGCGCGGCATCGAGTTCCCCCTGGCCCAGCGGGAAGATCTTCATCCCCCGGCGGTCGCCGTCGCGCATCATGCCGTTGAGGTTGAGGCAGAGCAGGTGGGGTTTCATGGCGGCAAGGGCCGCCTGCAGGCGGTCGACGTGCGCGTGGCCGTGGTGGAAATTGTAGACGATGCCGACGTGTTCGGCGCCGTGCGCACGACGCAGGTGCTCGCAGACCGCGACGAGATTCTCCGGCTCCCCGCCCCAGCCGCCGTGGTTGTAGAGCCCGAAGCGGGAGCCGAGTTCCCGGGCGCGTTTCACCGCGGGCAGCAGCCGGGCCGCCGCGGCGGCGACGCGTTCCTCCTGTGTGGCGCCCTCCGGGCTGGGGGCGGTCTGCCAGATCTGCGGGTGCAGGCCGTGTTTCGCGAAAAGCCGGAACGCGTCCTCATGGGTGTTCCAGAACGCGAAGAACCCGATGCCGTGCCGCCGGTACTCGAGGATCTCGCGCTCGAATTCAGCCACGTGCTCGGCGCGCCAGTCGTAAGCCACCTGGTTGAGACCAAGGGAGCGCACCATCTCGGCGCGCGCGGCCGGAGTGCGTTTCAATCCGTCGAAAGGCACGATGCACCACGCGACGAGGTTGGCGCGGTTGAAAGGCGGGGCGTTTTCGGCCGCGCGCGCGGCGACCGCCAGGAGAGCGAACAGAATGAAGGTGAAACGAAGGGCGTTCATGGGGCGGGGTCACTGACTACGTCGGGCGTCAGCAGGCGCGTGGCAAGGGTTTGGATGGCGGCGCGGCGGAAGGCGCTCCCGACTCGCTCCGCGGGTGGGTAACCACGCATGGGAATAGAGTGGGAGACAGGTGAGGGGGTGAGAGAGCAAGAACATAGACCTATCGGCGAATGAGCTCCCGTTCCACTCCAAGTTTTTTGACCGCAGATTTCTCAGATGGCGCAGATGAAGACCGCGGGGCGTTCTGCGGTTCCGAATCGCTTCGCGGGTGAGCAACCACGGATGGACACCGATGCACACGGATAAA
>JBJTCH010000341.1:0-6603 GCA_046091745.1 Opitutaceae bacterium | reverse complement strand
CTCGCGCCCGAACAACCGCTGATGGCGCGCGTGACGGTGAACCGCGTCTGGCAGGAGCTCTTCGGCCGCGGGCTGGTCGAGACGTCCGGCGATTTCGGCGTGATGGGGGATCGGCCCACGCATCCCGAGTTGCTGGATTGGCTGGCGGTCGAATTCCGCGAGAGCGGGTGGGACGTGAAACGCCTGTCTCGTTTGCTGGTGACCTCGGCCGCGTATCGGCAGACCGCCGCCGCGACGCCCGACCGGCTCGCGAAGGATCCCTCCAACAAGCTGCTCTCGCGCGGTCCGCGGTTCCGCATGGACGCCGAGATGCTGCGCGACAGCGCGTTGGCGGCATCCGGTTTGCTCGTCGACAAGATCGGTGGTCCGCCGGTGAAGCCGTACCAACCGCCGGGGATCTGGGAGGAAGTGGCGATGCCGGAGTCGAACACGAAGACCTATGTGCCCGACAAGGGCGAGGGGCTCTACCGCCGCAGCGTCTACACCTTCTGGAAGCGCGCCTCGCCTCCGGCCAGCCTCGAGACCTTCGACGCCACGTCGCGCGAGGTCGTGTGTTCGCGCCGCACCCGCAGCAACACGCCGCTGCAGGCCTTCGTCACGATGAACGACCCGCAATGGGTCGAGGCCGCGCGGCGTCTCGCCGAGCGCGCGGTCGCCGCTGCTCCAACGCCCGAGCGGCGACTCGACTTTCTCGCGCGCGAAACGCTCGCGCGTCCGCTGCAGGCCGCCGAGATCAAGTCCCTGCTCGGTTCGGCGGAGCGGGTACGCGCCAAGTACGCGGGTGACGCCGCGGCCGCGGCGGCCTTGGTGAAGGTGGGGGAGTCGGCAGCCGATCCCGCTCTGCCGGCCGCCGAGCTCGCCACGTGGACCGTGGTCGCGAGCCAGTTCCTCAACCTCGACGAGTTCCTCAACAAGTAAGCCGGAGGCCCGACCATGCATTCTCACCCGAACCCTTTCGCGAAGGACGTCGGTCTTTGTTCCGACCATTGCGGGGAACAGCCGACCGTGTGGGATTTGCCGCACGTTCCCCTCGGCCTGAAGCAGGAGTGGCTCTCGCTGGAAACGCGGCGGCACTTCCTCGGCCGCGGCATCAACGCCCTCAGCTGGGCCGGGCTCGCCAGCCTGCTCGGCGCGGGCGCCAGCCGGGCCTTCGCTTCGACGCCGCCGGCGGGCGCGTTGCGCGCGCCGCATTTCGCTCCCAAGGCGAAGCGAGCGATCTACCTGTTCCAGGCCGGCTCGCCGTCCCAGTTCGAGACGTGGGACTACAAGCCCGTCCTGCACGACAGGTTCGACCAGGACCTGCCGGAATCCGTGCGTGGCGGCCAGGTGCTCACGGGCATGACCGCCAGCCAGGCGCGCTTCCCGCTCGCGCCGAGCATCTACAAATTCGCGCAGCACGGTAAGTCCGGCCACTGGATGTCGGAGTTGTTTCCGTACACCGCCCGGATCGCCGACGAGCTCTGCGTCCTGAAATCGCTGCACACCGAGGCGATCAACCACGAGCCCGCCATCCTGCAGATCACCACCGGCAACATGTTCCCGGGCCGGCCGTCGATCGGTTCGTGGCTTTCCTACGGACTCGGGGCCGTGAACGAGGAGTTGCCGGCCTTCGTCGTGATGACCTCGAAGATGCCGCACCGCACGAATGTGCAGGCGCTCTCGAACCGGCTTTGGTCGTCCGGCTTCCTTTCACCCGAGCACGCGGCCGTCGCGCTGCGGGCCGGCAACGATCCCGTGCTGCACCTCGGCAATCCGCCGGGCATCGATGGCGAAATCCGTCGCGCGATGATCGACGGCGTCAACGACCTCAACCGGCAATTGTTCGACCGCGTGGGTGACCCCGAGACCAACGCGCGCATCTCGCAATACGAGATGGCGTTCCGGATGCAGACTTCCGTTCCGGAGCTCACCGATTTTTCGAACGAGCCGCAGTCGACGTGGGATCTCTACGGCCCCAAGGCCAAGGAACCGGGCACCTATGCCTACAATTGCCTGATGGCGCGGCGGCTCGCCGAGCGCGGCGTGCGGTTCACGCAGATCTTCCTCCGCAGCTGGGACCAGCACAGCAACCTGCCGCGGAACATCAAACTGATGGCCGAGGAGTCGGACCAGCCGAGCTACGCGCTCGTCACCGACCTCAAGCGGCGCGGGCTGCTCGACGAGACGCTCGTCATATGGGGCGGCGAGTTCGGGCGCACCTGCTACTCGCAGGGCGTGCTCTCGCGGGAGAACTACGGCCGCGACCACCACCCGCGCTGCTTCAGCATGTGGATGGCCGGCGGCGGCGTGAAACCGGGCTTCAGCTACGGTGAGACCGACGATTTCTCCTACAACATCGTGAAGGATCCGGTGCACATCCGCGACCTGCACGCGACGATGCTGCACCTGTTCGGCCTCGATCACGCCAAGTTCTCCCACAAGTTCCAGGGCCTCGACCAGCGCCTCACGGGCGTGCTGCCCGCCCAGGTGATCGACGCCATTCTCGCGTGATGCGCCCGTTCCCGCACTTCCCCCGGCGTCTCGTGGCGGCCTCGTTCGCGCTGGCCGCGGCGGTCTCCGCCCGCGCCGAGACCACGTTCTACCAGGCGCGCATCGCCCCGATCCTCGACCGTCATTGCGTTTCCTGCCACGGGCCCGAGAAGCAGAAGGCCAAACTGCGGCTGGACTCCTTCGATGCCATCATGCGCGGCGCCGAGTCGGGCGTGATGGTGAAGCCCGGCGATGCGCGCGGCAGCGAGTTGTTCCGCCGTATCACGCTCCCGGCGTCCGACGACGAGGTGATGCCGACTGACGGAAAGCCGCTCCTCTCGAAGGACGAGATTCGCAACATCGAGCTATGGATCGCCGGCGGAGCCTCCGCTTCCAAGGTCGTGGCGGACTTTCCCGGCGCCCCGCCGCTTTCGCGTTTCAAGTCCGCCGAGCCCGCACGCGCCCCCGATTGGCGGCCGCGCGCCGCCGAGATCGCCACGCTTGAGGAGAGGCTGCACGTTCGCCTGGTCCCGCGCTCCCAAGTGCCGACCGACGGCCTTGTTCTGCGCACCGCCAGCGCACCGTCGCGCTGCGACGACTCCGTACTCGCCGCACTCGCTCCGGTCGCCCCGTTGATCGTGGAGGCTGAACTGGCCCGCACGCGCGTCACCGACGCCGGTTTGGCCGCGCTCGCCAGCTGGGAAAACCTCCGCGCGGTGGATCTGACTCGCACCGCCGTGACATCCGCCGGTCTGGCGCCGCTGGCGCGACTGCGGTTGCTGGAGACGTTGAACCTCACCGACACCGCGGTGGACGACTCGGGAGTGGCGCCGTTACGCGCCGTGCCCTCGCTCCGGCGCCTCTGGCTGCACGGCACGAAGGTCACGGCTCCCGCGGGCGAGGGCGGATGACAGGGTTGCACCGATGGGGGTTGCTCCGATGGGGTCAGGGCGTTCGTTGTTTCGGTTTTGAACATTGAACGCCCTGACCCCGTGGGGCGGAGGTCGTAAGACCCAAAAGGCGTGTGCCGGGCCCACGCAAAACCGCTCGACAAAACCGCGGTGGCGTGGGACCGGAAAAGTTCCCCGCGCCGTGCCTCCGGAAAACCCTTCCTCCGACCGCTGGTTCACCGAGCAAGTAATCCCGCATGAACCGATGCTGCGCGCGTGGCTGCGGGGGCATTTCCCCAAGGCGGGGGACGTGGATGACATCGTGCAGGAGGCCTACGTGCGGATGCTCGAGGCGCGGTGCTCCCGGGAGATCGTCTCGCCGCGGGCGTTCCTGTTCGCGACCGCCCGCAATCTCGCGCTCGGCCGGCTGCGTCACCTCAAGGTCGAGGCGGACTTCGCGTTAGCGGAAAGCGCGGTCTGGGACGTCTCGGATGAAAGCGCCGATGTCGCGCAGGCGGTCGCCCGCGCGCAGGAGCTCGAACTTTTGACCCAGGCCATCCAGTCCCTTCCCGCGCGCTGCCGCCAGGTGATCACCTTGCGGCGGATCTACGGCCTGCCGCAAAAGGAGGTCGCGGCGCGGCTCGGCATCTCGGAGCACACGGTGGAGGCGCAGGCCACGATCGGTTTGCGGAAACTGGGCGAGTTTTTTGAACGCTTGGAGCGGGGGCGCGGCACCGGATGAGTTCTCCGCGGGAAAAACCGGGCCCGGAGGTCATGGACGAGGCCGCCGCGTGGGTCATCCGCGAGGATCGCGGGCTCTCGGCGGAGGAGCAGGACCGCTTGTCGCAGTGGCTCGCGGCCGATCCGTCGCACCGGGAAGCGTGGGCGCGGCAACGGGGTCATTGGCGGCGTCTTGAGCCGCTGGGCCGCTGGTTGCCGGAACACAGCGCGGAGCCGAATCCCGATCTGCTCGCCCCGCCGCGCCGATCGCGGGCGTGGTGGCGGCCGGCCCTCGCCGCCGCGGCGTCGGTCGCGTTGGTCGTTACTTGGCTGGCGTGGCGGGAAACACCGCCGGCCGACGCTCCGGCTGCACTCGCGGTGGTGATTGTTCGCGAGGCCAGCGCCACGCGCCGGTTGCTCGACGACGGCTCGGTGGTGGAGTTCAACCGCGGCGCGGAGTTCGACGTGCGGTTCACCGCGGCGGAGCGCCGGATTGAGCTCGGGCGCGGCGAGGCGCATTTCAAGGTCGTGCGCGATACGGCCCGGCCGTTTGTCGTGGCCGTGGGAGGACGCGAGGTGCGCGCGGTCGGCACGGCGTTCAACGTGCGGTTGGATCACGGCGACATGGAGGTGCTCGTGACGGAAGGGCGCGTGCGGATCGACGGCGCGACGGAATCCGCGCCCCGTTCATCCGCACCCGCGGGTAACGTCGTCGCGGAGCCCGTGCTGGTTCCCGTGCTAGAGGCCGGTCAGCGGGCGGTGATTCCCGTGGCCGGGGCGGGCAACGGACCGCGGATCGCCACCCTGACCTCGGGTGAAATCGAGCGCGTGCTCGCCTGGCAGCACCGGATGCTCGAGTTCACCGCGGCCCCGCTGGAGGCGGTCGTTGCCGAGTTCAACCGCACCAACCTTCTGCAGCTCTCGATCGCGGAGGCCGGTATCGCGGAGGTGCGGCTCAGCGCCTCGTTTCGCTCCGATAACGTCGAAGGCTTCGTCCGCCTGCTGGAGGTCGGCTTCGGCATCCGGGGCGAACGCCGCGGCGAGCGGGAAATCGTTCTGCGCCGGACGCGCTGATCCTGGCAGGTGCTCCGCGCCCGGCGGCTGGGCGGAATTCACTCGCGCCGCGTATTCGCGGCGTGGGCGAACGCGGCGCGGTGGAAGGCCCAGAAATCGTCGCCGAGGGCGCGGATGAGCCGCATCGGGTCGTGACCCACGCCGGGTATCACGCTCCACGTGTGGGCGACGCCGAGGGACTGCATCCGTTCGTGGAACGCGCGGTTGTTGTCGAACGTCTCGTCGCGGTCGCCGATCGCCTGGAGGATCAGCAGATCCTTCAGCTCGTCTCGGCGGCGCTCGACGAGCGACCACGGGCTTTTTTCCAGGTAGAACGCGGGGTCGCCGCCGTAGACGCGGCGGAAAATCTCGTCGCGCTGTTTCGGACCCGCCCGCGGCGCGCGGCTGAAATCCGGCTGCATCGGACCCGCGCCGAGGAGCGAGACGCCCGCGAACAACTGCGGATGGGAAAACCCGAGACGCGTCGCCCCGTAGCCACCCATGCTGAAACCCTCGATCACGCGTCCGGAGCGCTCGGCGATCGTGCGGTGGGCCGCGTCGATGTGCGGGATCAGGTCGCGGATGATGACGGATTCCACCTTCACGGAACCGTCCTTCCAGTCGACGTACATGCCGTCGGGCAGGCCGTTGACGAACACCACGAGGCATGGCGGCAGCCGGCCGGATTCGATCGCCTGGTCGAAGAGCGCGGCCAGCTGGGGAATGCCCGCCAGCCCGCCGCCCGAGCCGTGGAGCCAGTACACCACCGGAAAGCGCCGCCGCCCATCACGCTCGTGCGCGGCGGGAACGAACAGGTGATAGCTGACGCGGGCGCCCGCTGAGGCGCTGGTGAAAACGTGGTGGGAAACCCGGGGCGCGGGGATGGCGCGCGTCACCCAGTCATCGGATTTGGGGGCGGACGTGGGGGCGCGTTTCTCGGCTGCTCCGGCCGTCACCAGCAGGGCGATCGCGGCCAGCAGGAAGGAAAAGGGAATTGCGATGGGTCGCATGGGTAGGGCACATTTAGGCTAGGGCGGGGCGGGCAGGCAAACGCGGTTCCGCCCGATTCCCTTTAACGGAACCGGCGTTCTGGCGCATCTTGGTTGGCAAAGACCCCTCCGTGGTTTCGCTCCCACGCCCTGATCATGACTTTCGGACTCCTCCGGTTTTTCCGCCGCTGGGCGTTCCTCTGTCTGTGCGGCGCGCTCCCGTGCTGGTTGGCCGGAGGCGAAACCGCCGCGCGGCGCTTCGAGGTGCCGGCGGGAGCGGCCGCGGAAACGTTGAAGCGATTCGGCCAGCAGGCGGGACGCGAAATCCTTTTCCCCGCCGAGGTGGTGGCCGGGATCACGACGCCGGAGCTGCGCGGCGAATGGACCCCGCTCGTCGCGCTGGAGCGCCTGCTGGCCGCGACGGGGCTGGCCTTCGCGGAGGATCCGCCGAGCGGCGCTTTGCTCATTTTCCGCGCGAAATC
>JBJTCH010000340.1:0-4906 GCA_046091745.1 Opitutaceae bacterium | reverse complement strand
GGCGCGCCGGTGGTTTTTGTGGCGGGAGCGGTGCTCGCGTTGGGGGCCTTGGCTTTTTGCCGCGGGCTGCCGTCGCCCGGTAAATGAAGCGAGCGGCGCGGGTCCTCAGGCGCCCCGGCTTCGGGGGATGGTCGGCGCTGGTCCTCTTGCTTTTTCTGGCTGGCTGTTCGGGTGGCGGTTTCCGTTCCTCCCCGCCGCAACCGGGCCGTACCGCGCTACCCGCCGCCGGGGTGACGCTGCCGGCGGAACTGATCGGCAACCTGCTGGTGCTGGAGGCACCGGGTGATCGCTCCGGTCCGCGCCGCTTCCTCGTCGACACCGGTTCTTCCGTCACGCTGGTGACACCGGAAATCTCCCGCCGTTCGCCGGGTCGGGGTCCGGTCGCCGCCGGCGCCGCGCCCTTGCGCGTCAAGGGCGCCGAGGGATCGGTGGTGGAGCTGCCGCGGGCCTCGCTGGGCCGGCTCGAACTGGGCACGGCGCGTTTCGAGGACGTCGACGTCGTGGTGCACGACTGCGCGGCGATCTCCGCCCACCTCGGGCGGCGGATCGACGGCGTGTTGGGATTCCCGCTTTTCCGTGAAGTGCTGCTCACGCTCGATTACCCCGGCCGGAGGGTGATGCTCCGCCCGGCGGGCACGGGCGACCGGCTGGAGCCGGGCACGGCGCTGCGTTTCGACGACGCGCGCAAGGTGCCGCTGGTGAATGTCGGGATCGCCGGCCGCTCGCTGATGATGCTGGTGGACTCGGGCAGCGACGCGGTCTTCAGCCTGAACCGCGCGGGGCTGAGCCTCGAGTTCGCGCACGGGCCGGTGCGCGGCACCGTGGTGGGAACGCTGGCGGGGGAGCGGGAGCAGGAGGTCGGGCGTCTGGCCGGTGCCATCTCGGTGGGCGACGTGGTCTTCGCGCGGCCGCGGGTGGATTTCACGGAGGAGCTCTCGGCGCTCGGGGGCGGAGCCCTGCGGAACTTCACGGTGACGTTTGATCAACGCCGCGATCGCGTCGTGTTGGCGCGAGCGGGTGGCGGACCGGTGGAGACGCCGCCGCTGCGGAGCGTCGGGCTGAGTTTTTCCAAGACGCCCGCGTACTGGCGCGTGGCGGGCGTGGTGCCGGGCTCGCCGGCCGAAAGCACCGGGGTGGAGCGGGGCGAGCTGATCGTGCGCATCAACGGCGAGCCGGTGGGCCGCTGGGATCTGCCCCGCTACGAGTCGCGCATCGCCGCGGGCGGCGAGCTGGAGCTCACGTTCCTCGAGGGCAGCCGCGAGTTCACGCGACGCGTGCGGGTGTTCGACCTGGTTCCGTAGAACCGGCTTCGGCCGGGTTTAGGGTTGGCGCGGCGCAGGGCAGGGACCACGTTCGCGCGATGATCAAGCTGCTGTTCATCGGCGACGTCGTCGGCCGCCCCGGGCGGGACATCATCGCCGACCGGCTGCCGCGCATCCGGCAGGAGCACGCGCTCGATCTGGTCATCGCGAACGCTGAGAACGCCGCCGCCGGCGCCGGTATCTCCGGCTCTATCGCGCGGTCTCTGCTGGAGAGCCGCGTCGACGCGATCACGCTGGGCGATCACGTCTGGGACCAGCGCGGCTGGGAAAACGAGATCACGCAGATCGACCGCGTGTGCCGGCCCGCGAACCTGCCGCGTTCCTGTCCCGGCTGGGATCACCTCATCATCGAGGCGCGCGGATTCCGGGTGGCGGTCTTCACCGTGCTGGGCCGCACCTTCATGAATCTTAAGGCCGACTGCCCCTTCCTCACGGCCGATCGCATGATCGCGCAGCTGCGCGGGCAGGCCGATGCCATCATCGTCGAGATCCACGGTGAGGCGACGTCGGAGAAACAGGCCCTCGGCTGGCACCTCGACGGCAAAGTCACCGCGGTGCTCGGCACCCATACCCATGTGCCGACGGCTGACGCGCGCGTGCTCCCCAAGGGCACCGGTTTCATCTGCGACGTTGGCATGACCGGGCCCTACGAGAGTGTGCTGGGTCGCGACATCCGGCCGGTGGTGGACAAATTTCTCGACGGAATGCCGCGGCGGTTTGAGGTCGCGACCGGCGACACCCGGCTCTCCGGCGTGCTGCTGGAGATCGAGCCCGCGATGGCGCGGGCGGCGCGGATCGAGCTCCTGACCGTGCGGGCTTAACTGCGGATTACGCCGGCCTCCTCGAACACGCCGAGGTGGCGGAAGCGCTCGTGGCGCGTGGCGAGCAGGCGCTCCGCATCGAGGGCGCGGAGATCGTTCAGATGCTTGAGCACGGCGTAACGCAGGGCGCTGGCGGCCTGCGCCGGGTCGTTGTGGGCTCCGCCGCTCGGCTCCGGTACCACTTCGTCGACGACGCCCAGTTTCTCGAGGTTGTCGGCGCTCAGCTTCAGGGCTTCGGCGGCCTTGGGAGCCGCTGCGCCGTCCTTCCACAGAATCGCGGCGCAACCCTCCGGAGAGATCACCGAGTAGTAACTGTTTTCCAGGATGAGCACGCGGTCGGTGACGCCGATACCCAGCGCGCCGCCGGAGCCGCCCTCGCCGACGACCACCGAAATCGTGGGGGTGCGGAGCATGGCCATCTCGCGCAGGTTGACGGCGATCGCCTCGGAAACATGGCGCGCCTCGGACTCGATGCCCGGGAAAGCGCCCGGGGTATCGATGAAAGTGAGGACGGGCAGGCGGAACTTCTCCGCGAGCCGCATGAGCCGCAGCGCCTTCCGGTAGCCCTCCGGCTGGGGCATGCCGAAGTTGCGCGCGATGCGCTCCTTCGGGTCGCGGCCCTTTTGCTGGGCCACGATCATCACGGCCTCGCCCTCCAGGAAGGCCGTGCCGCCGATGATCGCGCGGTCGTCCTTGAACTGCCGGTCGCCATGGAACTCCTGGAAGCCCTCGCAAATGGCGTGGATGTAATCGAGGGCGTAGGGGCGGCGCGGGTGGCGGGCGATCTGGACCTTCTGCCAGGACGTGAGGGAGGAGTAGATCTCCTTCCGCGTCGCCTCGATCTTCACCTCCATCGCGCGGACCTCGGCCGAGAGATCGACGTTGGTCTCGATGGAACGCTGCCGCAGCTCGTCCAGCTGGCGGGACAGATCGCGCAGCGGCTTCTCGAATTCCAGCACATAGGCGGAGGGCTCCATGGCGGGACGCTACGGACGGCCTTTCCGGGGTGTCAACGGGCGCGAACCACCCGTTCAACTGCCCGGGTTCTTCAGTTGCTCCCTCCAGCCGCCGATCTTCGCCTGCGCTCCGAAATGCTCGGCGCGAGCCTTGTCACCGCGCTCCACCCAAATGCGGGAGAGGGTGGTGTTGATGAAGAGGTCGTCCGGCCGCAGCGCATGCGCCTTTTCCGCCGCCGCCAGCGCGTCATCGAGCCGGCGCAGGGACAGGTTCACTTCCGCCAGCGCGTGCCATGCCTCGAAGGACTCCGGCGCGGCCGCCGTGGCGCGGGCCAGCTTCGCCAGCGAGGCCGGCGCGTCGTCGGTCGCGAAGTCAGCCGTGGCCTCCTCCACCAGGTTCTGCAGTTCCTCGTTCGTCACGTGATGAGGGTGGTTGGCCCGGTCGAAAAGGAAAGCGCGGTCGGGGTCGCGTTCAAAGGATCAGCATCGCGTCACCGTAGCTCAGGAAACGGTACTCGCGCGCGATGGCCTCGCGGTAGATCTCGTGCAGCCACGCGATGCCGTCGGTGGTTCCCGGCGCGAGGAACGCCGAGACGAGACAGAGCAACGTCGAGCGCGGCTGGTGGAAATTCGTGATCAGCGCGTCGACCCCCGCGAAACGCCGCGGGGGATGGATGTAGATCGAAGCTTCAGCGGTGAAGGGGGTATCGGCCGCCGCCGGGCCGCGGGAAAGGTAGTCCTCCAGCGTGCGCACCGAGGTGGTGCCCACGGCGATCCGCCGGCCGCCGGCGGGGTCGTGGACGAGGCGCCGGGTGGCCGCCGGGATCTCGTACGCTTCACGGTGGATTTGGTGCGCCTCGACGTTTTCCGCGCTGATGGGCCGGAAGGTCCCGAGCCCGACGTGGAGCGTGAGGTCCGCGGTGCGGACCCCCGTGGCCTCCAGCCGCCGCAGCAGCTCAGGCGTGAAGTGCAGCCCAGCGGTGGGCGCGGCGACCGCCACCTGTTTCTCCCGTGCGGCGTAAACCGTCTGGTAACGCTCGCGGTCGAGATCGCGTGTGGCGGCGGCATCCGCGCCGCCTTCGCGGGTGAGGTACGGCGGCAACGGCACGTCGCCGAGCCGGTTGGCCGCGGCCGTGACCGGCTCGCCGCCTTTGGTCGTGAACCTCACCGCCGCCGAACCGTCCTCTTCGCGCGAGACGATCTCGCCGCGCAATTCCCCGGAAGGATGGTCGAACGTGGCGCCCGGCGGAAGCTTGCGGCCGGGTTTAACGAGACAGCGCCACGTGAAATCATCGCCCTCGGGTCGCAGCAGGAAGCATTCGACCGCGCCGCCGGTCGGGCGGCGGGCGGACAACCTCGCGGGCAACACGGCCGCGTTGTTGCGGAAAAGGATGTCCCCGGGTGCGAGGTATTCCGGAAGGTCCGCGAAGGAGCGATGTTCCAGCCGCCGCGCAGTGCGGTGGACCACCAGCAAGCGGGACGCGTCGCGTCGCGCGGCGGGCGTCTGCGCCACCCGCGCGGGAGGCAGATCGTAATCAAAGAGTGAGGCGGCGAGCGGCACGGCGAGGCGAAGACCGCACCAAACCCGCCATGGCGCCGAACACAAGGCGCTCCTCTGCCGCAACCCAAGAGGAGTTGAGTTGGAACACAGAGGGCACCGAGGCCCGATCCGAGTTCAGAGAGTCCGATCCACCGGCCCGAACCTCGGGTCGTGATGCGCTCCCGACTCGCTCCGCGGGTGAGTAACCACGGACGGGAAAAGAGAGGGAGACGGGCGAGGGAGGGAGAGAGCAAGACCGGTTCCGCC
>JBJTCH010000339.1:0-6569 GCA_046091745.1 Opitutaceae bacterium | reverse complement strand
AAGCGGAAACTTCGGCGCGGCGCTGGATTGTACGGGGAGCTGCGTGCGTGTCCCGGAGGGTCAGGGCGCAACCGCCAACGCACGACGGGCTCGGGTGACGACCCGCGTGGAATCCGTCGGGGTTGCCGGTCTCGTCCCGGCCCCGGCGCGGCGTGCACTCCTCAGCGGCCGTCGTAACCGCCGACGTCGTCCTGGCTGAAGATGACCTTGCCGGCGCCGGCGCGGTGCTGACGCACGAGGCGTTCGTCGATCGCGTCGCGCCGTGGCAGAGTTGCGCCGGCGTGGGCGAGCACGTGCTCCTCCACGGCCTCCGCCGGGAGCAGGGTGAGCGGGCTGACGGTGAACGGCGGCTCGTTCGCGCGGAGCTCGCGCAGGATTTCCGCCGGCACGGCGGAACGCACTCCGGTCCAGGCATCGGCGTCGGCGCTCCGTCGCCGCGGGCCGAGGTTTCCCGCGATGAACACCCGCGTGCGGCCGACAGCGTCCTTGGGATCGATGAAGTTGCTCGTGCCCTTTTCCGTCCGCTCGGCGAGCAGGTGGATCTCCGGCGCCTCCGGGTTCAGGGGGTGCCGGTAGAAATTGTTCCGGATGACGAAATCGGCGGGTTCGCGGGACGCCTTCGCGCGCGTGCCCGAGTTCTCGTAGAAGGCCACGAGATTGTTGATCGCGGCGGAACGCGACGGCAGGCCGGGGGTGCCGCCCGACAATTGCGGGCCGCGGATCGTGAAACACGCGAGGTAGTTCCGGAGGTACGAGACGCCGTCGCCGTTCACCAGCGCGCCGTAGGCGTGGGCTATCTCCACGCCCTCCTCGATGTGCAACGCGGGGTTGGCGAGCGGTTCGGTGATGAAGCAGTTCTGCACCGTCACCCTCCGGCTACGCGTGACGGAGATCGTCTCGTCCGTGGACCAGGAGGCGGAGAGATGGTCGAGGATGACGTCGACGCTTTCACCCACCGACACCGCGTCCCCGTGACCGCCCGCGCGGGGACGGCCGCGGAAGGCGCCCTTGCCGAGCGGGGCCTCGTCGCCGGGGCGGATCCGCAGGTGGCGCACGATGATGTCGTGGGTGCGGTGAATCCGGATACCCGCGTCGCGGATCGTGATGCCGGGGACGGGCGCACCCGAGCCGTCGATGGTGAGGAACGGCCGCTCGATCACGAGGGGTTTGCGGAGGGAGAGGGTTCCCCCGACATCGAACACGACCGAGCGCGGCCCCGGCTGCGCGACCGCCCAACGCAGGCTGCCCGGCTCGTCATGGTCCTCCAGCGTGGTGACGTGGAGCGTGGCGCCGCCGCGACCGCCGCGGGCGTGGGCGCCGAACCCCTCGGCGCCGGGGAACGCGAGTTCGCGTGGGTCGGCCGTCGCCGCGGCCGTCTCGGGCAGCGTGCGCACCTTGGGCGCCTTCGCGGCGTGCAGGGCGGCCGGCGGCGCGACGAGGAGCAACGATAAGGCGAGGATGGGGAAGGTTTGGTGGAAGGGGAAGCGCACGACGCGAACGGAGAGCGAGGGATAGACGAATCGCGGGCTGGACAGGCTACGATATTTCAGGGCGCGGCGGGAATCAGGCCGATCGGTGACGTGATGTTTCGCTCGCGTTTGCGCAGGGCGCGCCGTTCGCGGACTTCGGGCGCCACCGACTCGCGCGGGAGGTGGCCCGGTTGGAGGCCGCCCGCGGCGGTCGCGTGGGCGAGGCCCCGCGGCAGGTCGGATGCCGGATGCGGCCCGGCCAGCCGGATGAAGATGCCGGCGAAAAACTCAGTCCTGCCGTTTGCGCTCTCATCAATTCCGTGCCAACTCGGCGACGAGTGAGCCGCCCATCTGGAGCAGGTAGGCGATGTTGTCCGTCGTGACGCGCCGCCGCGTCGGCCTTCGGTGAATCCGGTGTGTGCGGAGTCGGCGTGGGCGCGAGGTGCATCGGGTGGTGGAAAAGGAGGGTCGCTTCCTGCGTCGACCGCGGAATGCGGGCAGGGGATGGGGCCGGGCGGCCGTGACGAGTCACGTCGTACTTGGCAGACGAATTGCTGAGGAGGGGCGCTTGCTCTCACGCGGTGGCTCATGCGAACTCCCCGTCATACCCCTTCCCCGATGAATCACCCTGTCTTCGGCCGGAGCGATGCGGCCTCCGGTCCCGGCTCCGCCATGTTCCTCTCCCGCCGTCGTTTCGTCGCATTGCCGTTGGTTTACGCGGCCGCGCGCGGCCTCTCGGTCCGGGCGGACAACTGGCCGTCGTTCCGGGGCCCGCTGGCCTCCGGGGTGGGCGACTCGGCCCCGCTGCCCGCCGAGTGGAAGGTGAAGTGGAAGGCGCCGCTTGAGGGCCTCGGGCACTCCAGCCCGGTGATCTGGGGCGACCGCCTGTTCGTCGCCACCGCGGTGAACTCCGCGGGCAAGGCGCCGATCAAGCTCGGTCTCTATGGCGACCGCACGGCGGCCGAGGAGACCGCCGAGCAGACGTGGAAGATCCTTTGTTTCGACAAACGCACGGGCCGGACGCTTTGGGAGCAGACGGCGCACCGCGCGGTCCCGCGCACGCAGCGCCACCTGAAGGCCACGCAGGCCAACACGACGATCTCCACCGACGGGAAGGTGCTCGTCGCGTGCTTCGGCTCGGAGGGCCTGCATTGCTTCAGCCTCGACGGCGAGCGGCGGTGGAAGCGGGACCTCGGCGTGATCAACGTGAGCAAGTACGGCGTGGGCTGGGGCTACGCGAGTTCGCCGACGCTGCACGGCGACCGCATCATCCTCCAGTGCGACGCGCCCGACAGCCCGTACCTCGCGGCCTTCCGTCTCGCGGACGGCGCGGAGATCTGGCGCACCGGGCGGGCCGGGGTGTGCGAGCGCTGCTGGTCGACCCCCTACGTGCACGCCGCGGGTGGGAGGACGCAGGTCGTGGCGAACGGCTGGCCCTATGTGGCGGGATACGATTTCGAGACCGGCGCCGAGTTGTGGCGCCTGAAGACGGGCGGCGACAACCCGATCCCCACTCCGTTCTCCGCCCACACGGTCTCATCTACGTCTCGAACGGCCACGGCGGCTCCGCGCCGGTGTGGGCGATCCGGCCCGAGGCCGCCGGTGACATCACCCCCGCCGCCGGCGAGAAGGCGAACCGCTTCATCGCGTGGTCGGACCAGAAGAGCGGCATCTACATCCAGACGCCGCTCGTCTACCGCGATCTGCTCTACTGCGGCTCAAACATCGGTGTGCTGAAATGCTACGACGCGTGCAACGGCGCGGTGCATTACCAGGAGCGCCTCGTGCCGGCGGCCGCTGGTTTCTCCGCGTCGCCCGTGGCGGGCGACGGCAAGATCTACTGCGCCAGCGAGGAGGGTGACGTCCACGTGGTCGCCGCCGGGCCGGAGTACCGCAAACTCGCGGTGAACCGGCTGGGCGAGCAGGTCATGGCGACGCCCGCCATCTCGGAGGGGCACCTTTATTTCCGCACGCTCCAATCGCTGGTCGCGGTCGCTTAGAGCCGGGTCCCCTCCGGCGTCGTCCTTTCCCTCCGCCACCATGCACTCCCCTGCGCGCTTCCTCGCGGCGATTCTCGCCGTTTCCGCCGGCTTGTCGCCCGTCGCCCGCGCCCAGGCCGCGCCCGCGGCCGCCTCGGGCGCCGGCCCATCCGCGGTCTCGCTCGAGAAATTCGAGATCAAGGGCGACCGCTTCGAGACCCGCAACGTCGACCTGCCCCGCACGGAGGACGACATCACCCCCTACGTGGTCGCCAACCGCGATCTGATCGACCGCAGCGGCGCGATCTCGATGCAGGACTTCATCACGCAGCTGCCGCAGAACACCGCCAACGCCGTCACGCCGATGGGCATCGGGAACACCAACGCGAACGTGAGCGTGATCAACTCCCGCGGCCTCGGCATCTCCGACACGCTCGTGCTGGTGAACGGCCGCCGCCTGCCCAGCGGTTCCGCGTCGTCGGCCGCCTCGGGCCAGGCCGATCTCAACACCATCCCGATCTCGGCCGTCGAGCGCATCGAGTTCCTGCCCAGCTCCGCGGGTGCGATCTACGGCGCCAACGCCACCGGCGGCGTCGTGAACATCATCCTTCGCAGCGATTACCGCGGCTTCGAGGTTTCCACGACCTACGGCAACCGCACGAGCGCGGGCGACGCCGCGCGGACCGGCTTTTCCCTCGCGGGCGGCCTGGTGTTCAACCAGGGCCGGACGCAGCTGATGATGTCGGCGAACTACTCGCACTCCAACGGCATGTCCAACAACGAGGGCGGCTTCTACGCGCGGATGCGCACGCGCGTGCTGGAGCGCAATCCCTCCCTTTTCACGGGGCTCGCTTATCCGGCCATCGGGGCGGACCTCAACATCCAGCGCGCGACCGGCGCCACCACGAATCTTCCGGTCCTCAACGTTCCCTACGCCTCCGTCCCGCGCACGTCGAACGGCCTCCTGACCGCGGCGCAGCTGGTTCCGCGGCTCGACAACGACGCCACCGAGGGCTGGGGCGCGCGCGGCGGCGGCGGCCAGAACTGGACGCGGCAGGAGCAGGGTATCCGCGCCCTGATGACCGAGCTGACGCACCGTTTCTCCAAGGACACGGAGGCGACGGTCCAGGTGAACCTCGCCGAGAACACGGCATTCGTCCTCGACGGCGAGCTGCTCCAAACCTCGGTGCCGGCGACCAACCCCTACAATCCCTTCGGGACCGCGGCGCTCGGCGCCGCCGGCGTGCCGGTGCTGATCACGACGCGCCTGCACGACACCCCCAACACGCCGCGCAACACCAAGTCCCAGACGTGGAACGTGATGAGCTCGCTCAAGGGCCGGCTGCCCCGCGACTGGCGTTGGAACGGCGACGTCTCCTACGGGCACGCCACGCAGAGCCGCCGGTTGGACACCGTCGTGGCGACGCGCGTGACCGCGGCCCTCGCCGGCACCCTGCCGGGATTCGCCGGCAAATTCTACAATCCCTTCATCGGGCCCGCCAGCGGCCTCCGCAACGATCCGGCGCTGGTGGCCGAGATGAGCCGCGTGAACATCCAGGGCGCGAGCACCGGAATGTGGTCGGGCGCCCTGCGGGTCGCGGGACCGGTCCGCTTTCTGCCGCTGGTCGAGCCGCAGCTCTCGGGCGGGGTGCAGTGGCGCACCGACTCGGCCTTCAACGGGCTCAATGGCGACATCGTCGTCGGCACCAACAGCCCGCCCACCGCGGTGGTCACACCCGACATCCGGCGCGAGACCTACGCCGCCTATGCCGGGGCGACGGTGCCGCTCATCGACGCGAAGAGGTCGCGGCCGTTCGCGCGGCTCCTCGAGGTCACGGGATCCGTCCGCCGCGAGCACCAGTCCGGCGAGGTCGACGGCGCCGCCAACGCCCGCCGCAAGGGATCCTACGCCAGCACCACCACCGCGGCGGGCCTGCGTTTCGAGCCGTTCACCGGACTCACGCTCCGGGCGAGTTACGGCGAGGGGTTCACCCCGCCGTCCGTGGGTAACATCGGTCCCGCCCTTCCCGGCGAGCTTCCGGTGACCATCACGGATCCGCGCCGCAACCAGTCGTACACCGTCGCCAACACCGTCAGCGGCGGCAACCCCGGGCTCTCGCCCGAGACCTCCCGGAGTTTCAACTACGGCGTGGTTTTCCAGCCGCGTTGGCTCCCGGGTTTTCGCGTCAGCGCGGACTTCTATCGCATTCGGAAGCAGGACCGCATCGTCGGCGTCTCCACGACGACCTTGCTGGCGAACGAGGCCCTGCTCCCGGCCGGGCGGGTCGTGCGGGCGGAGGCGACCGCCGCCGACCTCGCTGCCGGCCGCCCCGGCGCGGTCACGTTCCTTGACCTCACGCCCGTCAACTCGACCGGCCTGCTCACCGAGGGCATGGACGTGAACGCGCGTTACAAGTTTGAGCTCGGCGAGAGCCGCCTCGAGGTGAGTGCGCTCGGCACGTTCGTGGACAAATACCAGACCCAGCTGGCCATCGGGCAGCCCTCGCGCGAGGACGTCGGTTGGCCCTACCGCACGGCCAATGCGCCGCTCCGGCGCCGTGGCAACGCGCGCGTGTTCTGGACCGGCGGGGCCTTCACCGCCGGCGTGACCTGGCGCTACCTCGACTCGTACCGCATCACGACTTCCCCCGCCGTCGATCTCGTCAGCGGTGGCCGGGTGGACAGCGCTTCCGAGTTTGACGTGCAGGCGGGCTACACTTTCCCGGCCACCCGCGGCCGCGCCGGGATCGCCGGGTGGCTCGACCGCACCACTGTCACGATCGGCGCCAGCAACGTGCTTGATCGCGATGTGCCGTTTTACTTCACCGGCATCGCCAACACCGGTATCGCGGGATTGTTTTACAGTCCGCTGAGCGACCCGATGCAGCGGTTCGTCTATCTCACGCTCAAGAAAAGGTTCTGAAGCCGTGACCGGCACGGGAAAATCCGGCCGGATGAAAAACATGAAGCCTTTCGCCCTTGGCAGGTTCGTTCGCCGCTCGGCCGGGACGCGGCATCCGCGCGCCGTGCTGCTGTTCCTGTCGCTCGGCGCGGCGGTCCCGGCTTGGGCCGGTTTCCCCGCCTTCGATCGGATGACGCTGCTCGAGGCGAAGGGCGAGAC
>JBJTCH010000338.1:0-4054 GCA_046091745.1 Opitutaceae bacterium | reverse complement strand
GCACTGTGGCCTACCGGTACACCTACGTGATGCCGCCCCGCTGGGACCTCACCGCCACCGTGCGGTTCTGATTCCCCTCCGCCAAGACCGTCAGCGCGTTATCGGTTCGATTCAAAAGCGCCCCAGGACACCGAAAACATTGAACGCCCTGACCCCATCCCAAAGGGGTCAGGGCGTTCAATGTTTCATTTCGACTGGGCGCACCGTAAGCGCCCAACTCGGCAAAGAATTGAAGCCGGGTCCGAGGCGCACGCCGATCTCAGCTCATCTTGTAGTCACCGAAGAACCTCACAATGAAGGCGAAGCAACTGCTCGCCACAGGGCTGAAGACGAGTCTCCCGAGCGGCACCAACTCCGGAAACAGCGCAGGAATCCATTGGGAAACATCGAACGCCCTGACCCCATGGTGAAGGCGGGGGCGGTTCGGCGGTTGCGACCGACGTCGGCGGCCTTCAGGAAATCTCCCGCGCCATTAACACCGCGACCCAGGCCGCAGCCCGCTGACCCCGCATTTCCCGCCCCTTTTCCTCGATAGCCGAACCACGACGAAATGTCGTACCTCGGGAACCGGCCACGTCACGCGACCTTCTCAGCCCGGACCCGCCGGCGAAACCCCTTCCGCCAGAGTCCGTCCTTACCCTCACTACCCCGCCCCTCTCATGCGAACCGATCACGCCCTGAGTCGCACCGTCGCGCTGCTCCTTCTTTCGCTGCCCTTCGCCGCGCTCCACGCGCAGGTCGCTCCCACCACGCCGGCCGCGGCCCCGGCCCCGCGCGCCGAGGATGCGGTGCAGCTCACGCCCTTCACGGTGAACACCGACCGCGACACCGGGTTCGCCGCCGCCAGCGCGCTCGCGGGCGGCCGCCTCGCCACCGACCTGCGCGACACTCCGGCCGCCTACTCCGTCATCAACCGCGAGTTCATCGAGGCCCTGAACCTCACCGACCTCATGGACGCGCAGAACTGGTCGCCGGGCGCGACGTTCCAGTCCGACATCGGCACGTTCAACTTCACGACCTTCACCGTGCGCTACACCTCGCGGGGCGTCGGCGCCGGGCAGCAGCTCCGCAATTTCTTCCCGGTGAACGGGGACAATGACAGCTACGCGCTCGAGCGCTACGACTTCGGCCGCGGCGCCAACTCGATCCTCTTCGGCAACGGCAGCCTCGGCGGCGTCAGCTCCTCCACCACCAAGCAGGCCCGCACCGACCGCGCGTTCCAGGATGTGAAGCTCACCGCAGGCTCGTGGCACCTCATGCGCGCCACGATCGACTTCAACCAGCCGCTCACCGAGCGTCTCGCCGTGCGCGTCGCCGGCGTGGCCCAGCACGGCCTCGGCTGGCGGGAAAAACAGTTCGAGAAACGCAAGGGCGCCTTCGCCACCGTCACCTTCCGCCCGCTGCGCGACACCGTGATCCGACTCGAGGCCGAGGCGATCAACCGTGAGATCAACGCGCCGATCAACAACCTGCAGGACCAGCTTTCAGGTTGGGACGGCCGCACGACGTTCACCGCGCCCGCCGCGCTCGCCAACGCCACCTCCGCCGAGCTCACGGCCCTCCAGGCGCGCGGGGTGGCGCGCCGCGGCGCCAATTACAACGTCTTCGATCCGTACAGCGGCTTCAACGGCGTCGCGAGCTACACCAACGAGCCCATCACGATCGGCGGCGGCACCACCGCCAGCACCCCGATCGCCGGCCACGTTTCCGGCGC
This sequence comes from Opitutaceae bacterium, assembly GCA_046091745.1. Classification (GTDB taxonomy): domain Bacteria; phylum Verrucomicrobiota; class Verrucomicrobiia; order Opitutales; family Opitutaceae; genus ER46. The sequence continues at coordinate 2,340 of JBJTCH010000338.1, read as the reverse complement.
CGCCCCGGCCTTCGGCCTGACCAACGCCAATCTCGTCCACGCGTGGAACGTGCCCTCCGCGCGCTTCGACACCGTCGAGGCCGCGTCCGGTTTCCGGCGCCCGTCGGAGCGCTTCTCGATCAACCAGGACGGCCCGCTCCTCGAGAGCACGTTCCGTGACGTCCAGCTCACCGTCGAGCAGCGCCTGGGCGACTTCAGCGTCGAACTCGCGGCCGACATCAACAAAAACTCCAACTACACCAACGGGGAGCAGAACCGCGGCGCCAACAGCACCTACCTCGACGTCAACCGCGTGCTGCCGAACGGCCAGCCCAACCCGCACTTCCTCCAAGCCTACGGCGACGGCAATTTTTTCCGCGGGTTCCGCCACTACGACTACCACAACGTCCGCGCCGCGATCGCCTGGCGGAAGGACACCCGCTTCGGCCGCTTCGCCATCAACACGATGATCGGCGAGAACAAGAACCACTACACGCTCTCGTACCAGTGGCTCAGCCTCGCGCAGGGCGACAACACCCTGGCGTGGATCAACGGCACCGCCGCCACCATCAAGGTCCGCCGCTACTGGAACGAATCGAGCCGGCCGTTCATCGACCTCGCGGGCAAACCCATCCCGTATTACGATTCCGCCACGCGCACGACCTCGATCGTCACCCCGCGCTGGGTGATCGACCACACGCGCTTCGACGCCGAGTCGGTCAACGACACCAATTACCGCTACGCGATGGCCGCCCTCAATGCGCGCTTCTGGCGAGACCGGATCATCCTGCTCGGCGCCGCGCGTCGCGATCGTTACCGGTCCGGCTCGCAGCAGATGGCCGTCAACGGTGACTATCCAACCGATCGCAATCCCTTGAAGCCGCTCTTCAAGCCCAAGGCCCCCGCCGACTGGGCGTCGCTCACCTACGTGCCCCTCGACTCCGCCGGCAGGCCGCTCCCCGCCGTACCCGCCGTCACCCGGCCGCGCCTCACGGGGGGCACCCGCGACCCGCGTTACCTCGGCTACCGCTTCCAGGACGACTACAACGCCCCGGTGCTCAACGGCTACGTCACCACCAAATCCATGGGCACCGTGGTGCACCTGCTTTCGTGGCTCAGCCCCTCGGTGAACTACTCGGAGAGCTTCAATCCGCAGAAGGCGTACGCGCTGCTTCAGGGCGGCGGCATCATCCAGCCCACCGTCTCCACCGGATGGAACTACAGCACGCGCTTCGAGTTCTTCCAGCGCCGGCTCGACGTGAACCTCACCCACTACACGAGCAAGGAGATCAACAATCCGTTCACGGTGAGCGGATTCCCCTTCAACACGCTGCTCACTGCGACTCCCATCGGCTCGACCGATGACCTCAACAAGCGCGGCGTTCCCGTCTTCAAAAACGGCAGCGACCTGCAGGATCGGATCGCGCGCGGCTACGAGGCCGAGATCACCGTGAACGTGATCAAGGGCCTGCGCGTGAGCGGGAGCGTCGTTCTCCCCGAGGTTTACGGCGCCAACGCCTACCAGCTCACGCGCGCCTACGTGGCGAGGAACCGCGAGAACTTCCGGCTCATCCTCCAGGACGTCGGCGGCAAGGTTGACGGCAACAACGTCGCCACGGTCGACACGTCGATTCCCGCGAACGTGCGTTCTCCCGACGTCGACGCCGCCGTGAACGCGTACAACACGATCTTCACCGCCTACGATAACCTGAACCTCTCCCGCACCACCGGAAACAATCAGCACCTCTACAAGGCGTTTGGCGACTACACCGTGCAGGAAGGCCGTGCCCGCGGTATGCGTTTCGGCCTAGGCGTCCAGTACCGCGGCCGCGAGGTCATGGGCAACCGCGGGGCGGACACCATCGTCGACCCGGCCAACCCCGCGCGCGCGATCGACGACCCCAATCGCAGCGTGAACACCCCGCTCTTCACCCCGAAGGGGGACACGACGGTCACGACGACGCTCGGCTACCTGTGGCGCGTCAACCGCCGCAACATCCAGCTGAACCTCGTGGTCAACAATCTGCTCAACGACCGCACGATTTATTGGACGACCTCCACCAACGGCGCCGCGACCACCGCGCTGCGTCCGCGCGACGGCAACTACAACTCCCCCGCGCGCGAGACGGTGCCGGTCGGATTCGGCCTGAAACAGCCGATCAGCTTCAACCTCTCCGCCTCCTGGCGGATGTGAGCCGGTCGCCCTAAAGGGTCAGGGCGTTCAAGATTTTTTCAGGGGGACGCAGCCATCCCCAAAACATTGAACGCCCTGACCCCTTAGGGCGGGTCACATCCGCCACGAGGCGGAGAAGTTGAAGCTGATGGGCTGCTTCAGGCCGAAGCCCACGGGCACGGTTTGGC
>JBJTCH010000337.1:0-3185 GCA_046091745.1 Opitutaceae bacterium | reverse complement strand
CCTGTACGTCGCCGACTCGGGCAACCACACCATCCGCAAGATCACTGCCGCGGGGGTGGTCTCCACGCTCGCCGGTGCGGCGATGCAGTCGGGCTTTACCGACGGCGCCGGGTCCGCGGCGCGCTTCAACTCCCCCTGGAGCATCGCGATCGACCGCTCCGGCGTGCTCCACGTCTCCGATAACCAGAACAACGCGATCCGCCGGATCACCGCCGCCGGGGTGGTGTCGACCCTGGCCGGAAGCGCCTCGGGCGCAACCGGCTCGCAGGATGGCACGGGCGCCGCGGCGCGCTTTGACCAGCCGCGCGGTCTCACGGTCGACGCGGCGGGCAACGTGTTCGTGATGGACTATGGCAACAGCACGCTGCGCCAAATCACCGCGGCTGGGGTCGTTTCAACTCCCGCCGGCGCGGTCCGGATCATTGGCGACACCGATAGCGTGGGTCCCGCCGCGCGTTTTTTCGACCCGACCGATGTCGTGGCCGACGGATCCTCCCTCTACGTCGTCGACTCCTCCAACAATCTTATCCGCAAGGCCGTGCCGGCGAGCCAAGCCGCTTTGCCCTCGATCTTGATCCAGCCGGCTTCGCAGGAGGTAAGCGAAGGGCAGGCAGTGACGTTTCGTGTCACCGCCACCGGGGCCACGGCCTACCGCTGGCTCCGGAACTCCGGGCCCATCGACGGTGCAACAGCTGCTTCCTTCACCATCCCCGCCGCGCAAGCTTCGGATGTCGGCGTCTATTCGGTGCGCGTGACCGGCGCCGGCGGGTCGGTGGATTCCGAGGGCGCGTCGCTACTGACCATGCCTTCCGATTACGGCGCCATCCGGCTCACCCAGCGCCCGGCGAGCGTGAATGCCGCCGCGGGGGACGCGGTGACGGTCACCGTCGTGGCCTCCGGAGCCTCGCTCGGGTACCAGTGGTCCAAAGGGGGCGTCGATCTCGCCGGGGCCACGCGCGCGTCACTCAGCCTTCCCTCGGTGCAGGGTTCAGACGCCGGTACCTACACTGTGCGAATCACCAGCGGAGCAAGTGCGGTGACCACCTCCGCCAAGCTCCAGGTCTTCACTGCGGGTCCGCCGAGCCTGACGATCGTCACGCAGCCGAGTGGATCTTCGCTGGTCGCGGGTCAGCCGCTGCGGCTGTCGGTCGCCGCCACGGGCCGCGTCGACCTTTCCTACCAGTGGCTGCGCAACGATGTCGCCATCTCCGGCGCGACGTCCGCGGTCTACTCGGTCGCCGCGGTCCAGGCCTCGGACGCCGGCACCTACAGGGTGCGGGTAAGTGGTGGTGGTCTCAACGAACTCAGCTCGGCCGCGACGGTCACGGTGGGTTCGGCGAACTCCGGGCCAACCGCGCGGCTCACGAATCTCTCCGTCCGCACCGCGATGGCGTCCAGCCAGACCTTGATCGTCGGGGTGGTCGTGGGCGGCGGCGGGCCGCGCGACATTCTGGTGCGCGCCGTGGGTCCGACGTTGGGCGTGTTCGGTCTGGGCAACGCCATGGCGGATCCGCGCCTCGAGCTGTTTAACGGGGCGGAGCGGGTGCTCGCCAACGACAACTGGACCGCGAACCTCGCGCCCACGTTTTCCTCGGTCGGGGCGTTCGCGCTTCCCGTGGGGAGCCGCGACGCGGCCTTCCTGCAGTCAATCGACGGCGCCCGTTCGATCTGGGCGCAGGGCAGCGGACCGGGCGTGGTACTGGTCGAAGCCTACGACACCGGCTCCACCAACAGCCCGCGGCTCGTCAACATGTCGGCCCGCAACCAGGTCGGCACCGGCGACGACATTCTCATCGTGGGGTTCAACATCGGCGGTACGGGTACCAAGCAGCTGCTCATCCGCGCCATCGGCCCGAAGCTCGGCGGCTTCGGGGTGACCGGCTTTCTGGCCGACCCGAAGGTCGAGCTTTACCGGGGCGATGTGAAAATCTCGGAGAACGATAACTGGGCTTCCTCGTTAACGGCGACGTTTGGCGCGGTCGGCGCCTTCGGCCTCGATGCCGGTAGCCGTGACGCGGCGCTGCTGGCTGATCTCGCTCCCGGCGGCTACACCGTCTGGGTGCGCGGCGCCGATGGCGGCACGGGCGAGGCGCTGGTCGAGCTTTACGAGGTGCCTTGAGCGGATCGTCCCGCCCGCCGGGTAATCCGGGCTGGACTCACCCTGAACGGCCGGCAGCTTCGCGCCCATGGCCAAGTCCGCCCGCATGACCCTCTGCTCCTTCTGCGGCAAGTCGCAGGCGGAGGTGAAAAAGATCATCGCGGGGCCGGGCGTTTACATCTGCGACTCCTGCGTCGGCGTGTGCAAGACGATCATCGACCGCGAGGTGAAGACGCCCGCGGTCGACGCTAAGCCCGCTTTCCGGCTCGTGAAGCCGGGCGAGATCAAGAAGTCGCTCGACGAGCACGTCATCGGGCAGGACCACGCGAAGAAGGTCCTCTCGGTCGCCGTCTACAACCACTACAAGCGCCTGATGTTCGACGGCGCGCACGCCAAGGAGCCGGGCGCGCTCGCGCCCGAGTTCAACGAGGTCGAGGTCGAGAAGAGCAACATCCTCCTCGTGGGCCCCACCGGCTCGGGCAAGACGCTGCTCGCCCGCACCCTTGCGCGCATCCTCGATGTGCCGTTCGCGATTTCCGACGCCACGACGCTCACCGAGGCGGGTTACGTGGGCGAGGATGTGGAGAACGTGGTGCTGCGGCTGCTGCAGGCCGCCAACCACGATGTGAAGAAAGCCGAGTGTGGCATCGTCTACATCGACGAGATCGACAAGATCGGGCGGAAGACGGAAAACGTCTCCATCACTCGCGACGTTTCCGGCGAGGGTGTGCAGCAGGCGCTGCTGAAGATCCTGGAGGGCACCGTCTGCAACGTCCCCCCCCAGGGCGGCCGCAAGCACCCGAATCAGGAGTACGTGCAGATCAACACGTCCAACATCCTGTTCATCTGCGGCGGGGCCTTTGTCGGCCTCGACAACATCGTCCAGCGCCGGCTCGGGTCCCGCAGTCTTGGTTTTGCTTCGATCCACGCGCAGCAGGAATCAGCCCTCGCGCCCGAGCAGATGATGAAGGCCCTCGCGCCCGAGGATCTGATCCGTTTCGGCATGATCCCCGAGTTCATCGGGCGCCTGCCGGTGGTTTCCGTGCTCGATCAGCTGCAGGTGGCCGACCTTGAGAAAATCCTGCTC
>JBJTCH010000336.1:0-11321 GCA_046091745.1 Opitutaceae bacterium | reverse complement strand
CCCTCAACCTCACGGATTCCGCGGTGGATGCGGCGGGCATCGAACGGGCCCGGGCGTTTCCCGCCCTGCGCCGGCTGTGGGCCGTTGGCACGCCGGGGATGGCGGCGGGCGAGGCGCGCCCGTGAGGCCGGGTTAGGGTTCGCCCTCACCAGCGCCGCGGACCCGTTTCGACTGCCGCGCTCCGTGGACGAAAGGGGCGCGCGAGCGCTCTCCGCGGTTCCGGCGCCGCCCGCGCCTCACATCCCCTTCTTCACGAAGGCGATGTCGCTGGCGTTATCCTTGATGCGAATGGTCTTCTGGCCCTGGGTATCCTTGCCGACGAAGTCGATGCTGGCGGCCACGAGGATGGGCAGGTGCTTGCGGATGTCCTTGCTCTCGCCCTCGCTGGTGATGTCGAGGGTCCAGACCTCCGCCGGAGGCTGCCCCTCGATCGGTTCCTTGTTCTCGCGCGCGGTGAGCCGGAGGTACTTCTCGTACACGACCACGGTCACGATGTATTCACGGAACCCTGCGAATTCCGTCGTGGGCGGATCCTGCACCGTGATGGTTTGGTAGACGCGTCGTCCCTGTGAGTCGGTGCCCACCTGCACCCGCTCGGTGCGGATCTGGCCGGGCAGGGTGATGTAGACCGGCTCGGACACCGTCTCGCGGCGCAGCTGAGGCGGGCCCACGCCGTAGTCGAGGTCGATCACCATATCGGCCTTCACGTTTGCCGGGGCCTCGTAGAGCCCGCGGCCGGAAAGGCCGGTCTTCACCAGGTTCGCGGCCTCCTTGTAGCGCAGCGAATCGTCGGCCACCAGGGGGTTCTTGTTGCGGACCTCGTAGGAGATCGCGTTTTCCGCCTTCGGCTTGGCGATCGCGTCGACCTTTAGTTCGTGGGTCGTGGCGCAACCCGCCGCGAACAGGGAGAGAACGAGGGCGAGGCCGGCGACCGGAACGGGGCCCGGCCGGGGACGGGCAGGGGACTGGGCAACGGCTTCCATCACGACGCGCGGACCGTAACGAGGTCCCTCCCGCGCGCAACTCGAACCACCCCGCGGAGCGCCTCAGCGCCCACGCTTCGCCTGGCGCTGGGCGCGGAGGACGACGCGGAACATCTGGATGCAGAGCCAGAACACCCCGGTCATGCAGGCGGAGGTCAGGGCGGACCAGAACACGACCATCGCCTTGTCGTTCGAGGGTACGTGGGGCGAGACCACGTTGTACAGGAAGGCGAAGCAGCCGAGCGTCAGCACGGCGTCGACGGCAAGGCTGCCGGGAGTGGTGAACTTCTGTTCCTGCGGATCCTGCTGGGCCATGGCGCGACGGTGAAGCGGGGCGCGTCGGGTTGTCCACGGAAAATTCAGGACGGGGGAAAAGGGAAAGGGTCGGGCCACACCGGGGGATGCCGGCACCGGATGTGAATCCGGTGCCGCCCGGCGGCTTCGTTGGCCCGACCCTTCGCGGAAAAGACTGGGGGCCCGAGCGGTGCGCGCGATTCCCGCTTACCCCCGGAATCCGGGCGGCGAGGCAAGCCGGGGTTGCGTTCGCCCGTCGCTTGGGTACGGCTGGCTCCTCGCTCGCATGCAGCCCTCCCGCATCGTCATCAGCGGCGTCGGCCTCACCGCCCCGAACGGCAACTCCCTAGCGGAATTCCGCCGACACCTGCTGACGGGCGTCGCCGGGATTGAGCGGATCGATGTCCGGTATAGGGGCAGCCAGCTGGCCGGGGTGTGCCACTACGACGCGCTGCGCTACCAGAAGAAGAAGGAACTGAGGGTGGGCACCCGCGCCGGCAGCATTTCGATCTATTGCGCCCGGGAGGCGCTCGCGGATGCGGGGGTGAGCCTAGACACCCTCCCGAAGGATCGCGTCGGCATCTACATCGGCTGCACTGAGCACGGCAACGTCGAGACCGAGAATGAGGTCTACAACATCTCCAAGTTCAACTACGAGACCAAGTTCTGGTCTCATTACCACAACCCGCGGACGGTCGCGAACAACCCCGCCGGGGAGACCTCGCTGAACCTCGGGACCACGGGCCCCGCCTACACCATCGGCGCCGCCTGCGCCGCGGGGAATATGGGCCTGATCCACGCCACCCAGATGCTCCGATTGGGGGAAGTTGATTTCGCCCTTTGCGGCGGCGTGAGCGAGAGCATCCACACCTTCGGGATCTTCGCGGGCTTCAAGTCCCAGAACGCCCTCGCCACGCACGCCGAACCCTCCCGCGCCTCCCGCCCCTTCGACCGGGCCCGCAACGGGATCGTGATCTCCGAGGGGGGCTGCCTCTACACCCTCGAGCGGCTCGAAGACGCGCAGGCGAGGGGAGCGAAGATCTACGCCGAGATTGCCGGCTACCACGTCAACAGCGACGCCAGCGATTACGTCCTGCCCAACCCGACGCGCCAGGCCGAATGCGTGCGGGCCGCGCTCGGTCGCTCGGGTCTCGCCGCGCGCGACATCCACATCGTCAACACCCACGCCACCGCCACGCCGCTCGGCGATATCCAGGAGTGCGAGGCCATCCGGTCCGTTTTCGGCGTCGATTGCCCCGATACCCACATCAACAACACCAAGAGTTTCATCGGCCACGCCATGGGCGCCGCCGGTGCGCTGGAGCTCGCCGGCAACTTGCCTTCCTTAGACGACAAGATCGTCCACCCGACCATCAACGTCGACGAGCTCGACCCGCAGTGCGCGCTGCCGGGACTCGTCCTGAACACCCCGCGCCCGGCCGCGCGCGTCGACACGATCCTCAATAACTCGTTCGGCATGCTCGGGATAAATTCCACGTTGATTGTTCGGCGCTTTGTCGCCTAGTTCCCGCCGTTTCCCATGACCAAAGACGAATGCAAGCAGGTGGTGCTCGATATCATCGCGGACATCGCGCCCGATGAGGACCTGAGCAACGTGAAGCCGGAAGTGCGGCTCCGGGACCAGCTGCAGCTCGATAGCATGGACTTCCTCGACATCGTCATGGAGCTCCGGAAACGCCACGGCATCGAGGTGCCCGAGGCGGATTACATGCAGCTCGCTTCCCTCGACAGCTGCGCGGAGTACCTCACGCCGAAGTTCAACGCGCTGGCCGGCAAGAGCTGAGCCGGCGGCGACTTCCCCATCCCAGCCGGGCCGACCCGCCCGGCTTTTTTCTGCCCGGAAACGATGAACTCCCGCCGCGATTACGATGTGGTGATCATCGGGGCCGGGATGTCTGGCCTCGCCGCGGGTATCCGTCTCGCGCACTTCGGCCGCAACGTCTGCATCTTCGAGCGCCACAACGCGGTGGGCGGGTTGAACGGGTTCTACAGCATCGACGGCCGGCGGTATGACGTCGGTCTGCACGCGCTGACGAACTTCTCCCGGCCGGGCGTGCGCGGGACGCCGCTGGTGAAGCTGCTCCGCCAGCTGCGCATCGACCGGGAGGAATTCGCATTGTGCGAGCAACGCGGCTCGCGCATCGCGTTCGGGCCGCGCGGGGAGACGGCGCTGCGTTTCACCAATGACTTTGCGGTGCTCGAGTCGGAAATCGCCGCCCGGTGTCCGCGGCAGATCGACGGGTTTCGCGCCCTGGTCGCCGCGGTGCGGGCGTTCGACGATGTCGCGCTCGACGCTCTGGCGGTGTCGGCGCGTGAGGTCGTCCGGAGGCACATCAGCGATCCGCTGCTCGAGGATATGCTGTTCTGTCCGCTGATGTACTACGGCAGCCCGACGGAGCGGGACATGGATTTCGGGCAATTCGTGATCATGTTCAAGGCCCTGTTCCTCGAGGGATTCGCGCGTCCCCTGGAGGGCGTGCGGGTCATCCTCCGGGTGCTGCTCGCGAAGTACCGCGCGGCCGGCGGCGAGCGGCGGATGAAGTGCGGCGTGCAGCGCATCGAGGCGCGGGGCGGCCGCGCGCACGCGCTGGTGTTGGACGACGGCACTGAGGTCACCGCGCGGCACGTCATCTCCTCGATCGGCGCGCCGGAGACCGAGCGGCTGATTTCCGGTGAGGTGCCGCCCGGTTGCGTCGCCACGCCGGCCGGGCGGTTGTCGTTCGTCGAGACCATCACCGTGCTCAACCGCGAGCCGGCGGCCTTCGGGTGGGGTGGTGACACAATCGTCTTCTTCAACGACTCGGAGCGATTTCATTACGAGAGTCCGCAGGCGGACGTCGACACCCGCAGCGGAGTCATCTGCCTGCCAAACAACTTCGAGTACGGAGCGGGGAAATCTCTGCCGGAAGGGTTGCTGCGCGTGACGTGTCTCGCGCGGCCCGAGGTGTGGAGCGCGTTGCCCGAGGAAGCGTATCGCGCGGCGAAGCAACGGTGGTTCACGGCGGTCCAGGAATCCGCCCGCCGGTTTCTGCCGCCGTCCAGCGGGGCGGTCGCGCCGGAGGACGCGGTGGTGGCGACCGACATGTTCACGCCGCGTACCATCACGCGGTACACGGGCCATCTGGCCGGGGCGATCTACGGCTCGCCGGTGAAGAACCGCCACGGCCGCACCGCGTTGGATAACCTCTATCTCTGCGGGACCGACCAGGGGTTTCTTGGGATCATCGGCGCGATGCTCAGCGGCATCTCGATGGCGAACCTCCACGTTCTGCAGAAGGAAACCTCCCGGTCCTAGAGCTGGGAGAGGGCACCACGAAACACGCCGAACACACCCGAGGGACCAACCCGCCCGAGGGCACGCAACGACACCGAGAAATGAGGTTCAGTTGTAGCCGGGGTCCGGTGCCCCCGGCGTCTACCGAGCAGACTATCGCCGACGGCAGTCCCGAATCGCTCCGTGTTTGACCGCGCATTCCGCCGATGCCGCGGATGAAGACGGAAGTCGCGCGGCGTATCCGAACGACCGGAGCGAACTGGCTGGGTGGAACAGGAAGACCGGTAAGGTCGTGAAGGTGAAGGCGCGGTAAACCCGCGGCTCTTGCCCGCCCCGGGGCGGGCTATCGCGGAGTCGGGAAGGTGAGGCGCGTCACGATCCGATCGGGGTGACGGTCTCGAGTTTCAGCATGACGCGGCCGGATTCGCGGCTCGCGGTGATGTCCACGGTGAAACGCGCCTCCCAGTCGTTGGCTCCCTCCGCATCCACCAGCACCTGCGCGATCTCAAGATTCCGGCCCGGGGGTTCGTCCAACCCATGCGTGTGCTTGGTCGAGCGTCCCTCGGGGTCCAGGCGCAACCGGCCGCGCGCCTCCGCGAAGGCGGTGAATAATTTCTCAGCGCGTCGCGCCTCGGCGGTCGCGTGGTCGCCAACGAGCCGGGCGGCGAGGGACTCCCAGTCCTGCGCGGCGGCATCCTGCAAAACGCCGAGCACCGCGACACGCACGAGGCGCCGGAACGCCACGCGGTCGCGGGTGATGTCGGGCGGCGGCCGCGGCGCCTCGGACTTCGGCTCGGCGGCGGTGCCGGGGTGCAGCAGGTTTTCCCACTCCTCGAGCAGGCTGGAGTCGACGCCCCGCACGAGTTCGCGCAGGTGGTCCTCCAACTCCAGCAATTCCTCGGTCTTGGCGGCGACGGGCACGGTCTGCGCGAGAACCTTCCAGACCTGCGAAAGATGGCGCAGCAGCAGGCCCTCGGAACGCTGCAGGCCGTACTCGCGGACGTAGTCGTTGAAGCCGAGGAAGCGCTCGCACATCTCGCGGACGATCGACTTGGGGCGGACGTTCTCGCCCTCGACCCATGGGTGCGCGGCGGCGAAAGCGTTGAAGGTGTCGTAGAGGAAATCCCGCAGGGGCTTCGGGTGCTCGATCTGCTCGAGCTTCTCCATGCGTTCGGCGTAGTCGACGCCCTCGGCCTTCAGCTCGGCCAGCTTCTCGGCCTTCAGTTTGTCGACCTGCCTACGCAGGATGGCATCGGGGTCCTCGACGATGGCCTCGCAGAGGGTGAGCACTTCAAACGCGTAGGACGCGCCGGCCGGATCCAGCCGCGGCAGCGTGTCGAGCAGGTAGACGGAAAGCGCCTGGTGGAGCGAAAAGTCGTCCTGTAGCTCGACGTTGACGCGGATCTTGCGGACGACCGCGGGCAACGGAACGGACGTCGTCTCCATCCGCGCGCCGCGCGCGGCGAGCTCCACGATGCCGCGCTCGACCAGCGCGCGAAACAGCTGCCAGCCACGACGGCGGAGAAGGTTTTTCCGGTGCGGCGTCTCGTGGCAGTCGCGGATCAGGCGCTGCAGGTCGCGGCAACCGTCGCTGGGCCGGCTGAGCATGAGAAGCAGCATGCCGTGGGTGAGGCTGAAGCGCGATTGCAGCTCCTCGCACGGCGCGGTGCGCAGGCGTTCGAACGTGCGGGCGTCCCAGCCGACCGTGCCCTCGGGGGCGCGCTGCTTCACCACGGAGCGCTTCCGGCCCGGTTCCGCCGCCGCCTTTTCCTCGGCGCGCTTGTTGGCGATGACGTGCTCGGGGGCCTGCGCGATCACAAAGCCGCGGTCGTCGAAGCCGCGGCGGCCGGCGCGGCCGGCGATCTGGCGGAAATCACGCACGCTCAGTACGGCGGCCTTCTTCCCGTCGTATTTCCAGAGCTGGGTGAAGACGACGGTGCGGATCGGGACGTTGATGCCGACGCCCAGCGTGTCGGTCCCGCAGATGATCTTGAGCAAACCGCGCTGCGCGAGTTGCTCGACGAGGATACGGTAGCGCGGCAGCAGGCCCGCGTGGTGCACGCCCACCCCGTGACGCAGCCAACGCTGGAGGTCCTTGCCGAACGGGCTCGTGAAGCGGGCTCCCGCCAGCGCCTCCCGCAGCGCGGCCTTCTCGTCCTTGGTGCAGACCGGGAGACTCATGAAGTCCTGCGCGCCCTCGCTGGCCGCCCGCTGCGTGAAATGCACGACGTAGACCGGCGCGCGTTTCATGTGCAGGAGCTCAGCCAGTTTTTCCGCCAGGGGAGTCTCCGACCATTCGAACTCGAGCGGCACGGGGCGCCGGTCGCCACGCACCGTCACGCAGGGGGAGCCTGTACGCCGCGCGATATCCTCCTCGAGGAAGCCCGTGGCGCCGAGCGTCGCCGACATCAGGAGGAACCGCGCCCGCGGCAGCGTGAGGAGCGGAGCCTGCCAGGCGACGCCGCGCTCCGCGTCGCCGTAATAGTGGAATTCGTCCATCACCACGGCGCGCAGGTCGCAATCGGGTCCGCGATGAAGGGCGAGGTTGGCGAGGATCTCGGCGGTACAGCAGAGCAGAGGGGCTCGGGGGTTGACGCTCGCGTCGCCGGTCATGAGGCCGACGTTGTCGGGCCCGAACTCGCGGCAGAGCGCGAGGAACTTCTCGTTCACCAGCGCCTTGATCGGGCAGGTGTAGACGCCGCGTTCGCCGCGGCAGAGAGCGCGGAAAAGCGCCGCGCTCGCCACCAGCGATTTTCCCGAGCCGGTCGGGGTGCAGAGGATGACGCTGCGATCCTCGTACAATTCGAGGATCGCCTCCTCCTGTTCCGGATAGAGCTCGAGTCCGCGCGCGGAAATGGCCGCGAGGAAACGCTCGAGGATCGCGCCGGTTTCCGGCGGACGGCCGCCCGCGTCGGAGAACGGCGCGAGCGGAGGCGGGGCGTCGGCGCCGGGCGGCATCGGGGACGGGCGCCGCGGGGCTGCCTCAGATCTCGGAGCAGGCGAGCGGGGCGACGAAGCGGGCCGTGTTGCGCGAGGTGTTACCGGCGTAGCGCGGGTCGTCCTTCATCTTCTGCCAGCGCGGATCGGGGCCGAACTTCTTCCAGCCCGCCAGGTGCGACGCCAGATCGGGACCGCTGGTGATGTAACGCAGGTGCGGCAGATTCGGGCCGCTCAGGGCCTGGCCGAAAAAGACGGGGGACATCCCGAGGTCGCGCATGAGCTGCGTTTCGCCGTCGTCGAACATCGCCATCTTGCTGAGCGCCTTCAGCTCGCTGTGGCTCTCGTAATCGCGCATCTCGAACACGCGGCCGGGCGCGCGGGACTTCGAGAACGCCGGGATCTCCATGCGCGGCATGCTGCGGAAGGCGCGGAGGAGCCAGCTGTCGACGCGTTCGTAGGCCGCGGACGCCTTCTCGGCGTTCAGGTAGGCGGCGCCGGCGGCCTGCACGGCGGCGTCGGCGTTCAACTCGGCGCTCACGCCGGCGTAGGTGTCGAGTGACGCGTACGGGATCAGCACCCACACCGGCGAATCGGCGATCGGCTCGGAGGTCGCCTTCTGCTTGTCGACCTTGAGTTCGGTGAAGACGCCGACGTTGCGCACGCCGCGTTTCGCCAGCGCGGGCAGGAAGGCCTTCTCGAGGTAGGACTCCACGGGACCGCGCGAGGCGTTGGCCTTGAGGCGGGTGTCTGCTTTCAGGTGATAGCAGCGCAGGTCGTAATACTCGCGGACGCCTTCTTTCGCCGTGGCGGGCGCGGCGTGGGCGCGGGTGGCGGCGAGCGTGGCGCCGGCGGCGAGGGAGGTGGTGAGGAAATTGCGGCGGGAGGTTTTCATGGAGGTGCGGTGACCGTGGTTCCCGCGGTGCGGCCGCGCAAGAATTGGTTCGCGCCGTGTCGGCACCGACCCTTGCTTCGCGACTCCCGGAGTTTTCCCCTCAATCATGTCTTCCTCACTTCCCTCGATCGCATTCATCGGCACCGGCGTCATGGGCCGCAGCATGGCCGGCCACGTCCGCAAGGCGGGCCACGCGTTGCACGTTTACAATCGCACGCGGGAAAAGGCCGCGGACCTGCTGGCGGCGGGCGCCACCTGGCACGATTCAGCGGGGGCGGCGGCGGCCGCGGCCGACGTGGTGATCACGATGCTGGGGTTTCCAAACGACGTGGAGACGAGTTACCTCGGCGCCGGCGGCATCATCGAGAAAGCGCGGCCGGGGGCGCTGCTGATCGACATGACGACCTCGAGTCCGCTGCTCGCGCGACGGGTCGCCGAGGCGGCGGCCAAGCGTGGCCTGGAGGCGCTCGACGCACCGGTCTCCGGCGGGGATCTGGGCGCGCGTGAGGCGCGGCTGGTGATCATGGTCGGCGGCTCGGAGGCGGGTTTCGCGCGGGCGCGTCCGGTGTTCGAGCTGATGGGCAAGAACATCGCGCGGCACGGCGGTCCGGGCGCGGGGCAGCATTGCAAGATGGCGAACCAGATCGCGGTGGCGGTCGGCATGGTGGCGTGGGTCGAGGCGCTCGCGTACGCGCGCAAGGCGGGACTCGATCCGGCGGCGGTGCACGCGAGCATCAGCGGCGGGGCGGCGGGCAGTTGGGCGCTCACCAACCTCGCGCCGCGTGCGCTGGCGGAGAACTACGCGCCGGGTTTCTACGTGAAGCACATCATCAAGGATATGAAGATCGCCCTCGACAGCGCGGCGGAGCTGAAGCTCGACCTGCCGGGTCTGGCCGAGGCGAAGCGCCTCTACGAGAAGGTGGCGGCGCACGGCTGGGAGGAGTGCGGCACGCAGGCGCTCTACCGGCTTTATCTCGCGGCGTGATTCCTCCGTTCCCGCCCATTCACCCCCATGAAACTCTCCCCTGATTTCCGTCGCCGGGTGCTCGCGCGCGAGTGGCTGGCGGGCACGTTCCTGAACCTCGGTTCGCCGATCACGGTCGAGCTGGCCGGGCTGTCCGGCTTCGACTGGCTTCTCATCGACCACGAGCACGGGCCCGGCGGGCAGGACACTTTGCTGCACCAATTGCAGGCGGCCGCGGCCACGCCGGCGTTTGCGGTCGTGCGCATCGCGCAGAACGAGACCGCGCGTTTCAAGCGGGTCCTCGACATGGGTGCTTCGGGCGTGATGGTGCCGTACGTCAACAGCGCCGCCGAGGCGCGCGCGGCGGTTTCCGCGATGCGCTATCCGCCGCACGGCGTCCGCGGGGTGGCGAAGTTCAACCGGGGCGCCGGTTTCGGCGGCGACTTCGAGGAGTATTACCTGCACGCCCACGAGCGGCTGCTCGGCGTGCTGCAGATCGAGACCCCCGAGGCGGTGGCGAACGCGGAGGAGATCGCGGCGGTGGACGGCGCGGACGTGCTGTTCGTCGGGCCGACGGATCTCTCCTACAACCTGGGCATGCGCGATCAGTTGGAGCGTCCGGAATTCGTCGCCGCGTTGCGGCGGGTGGCGGACGCCGCGAAAAAGCACGGCAAGGCCGCGGGCATCCTCGTGCACAGCGCCGCGCTGGTGCCGATGCTGCGCGACCTGGGCTACACCTTCATGGCGCTCGGCAGCGACGGCGGCGCGGCGCGGACCGGATTGCTCGGTTTCGCCGGCGCGCTGAAGGGCAAGTGATCGACCGGGGATTCGACCATGCGGATCACCGAAATGCACATCACGCCGATCGCGCTTGGCGACCCGCCGCTGTTGAACGCCGCGGGGCTGCACGCCCCTTACTGCCTGCGCACGGTGGTGGAGCTGCGCACGGCGGACGGCCTGACGGGCTTGGCGGAAGTGCCCGGCAGCGCGGCGGTCGACGCGGCGCTGGCGGCGGCGCGCGACGCGGTGATCGGCGCGGATCCGCGCAACTGGCACGGCCTCCGCGCGAAGGTGGCGGCGCAGGGTGCGCCCGAGACCTCGCGGGCGCGCGGTGACAAGCCCTGGGACGGCCGCACGCGCGTGCAGGTGTTCAGCGCGCTGGATGTCGCGTGCCTCGATCTGCAGGGCAAGGCCTACGGCGTGCCGGTGGCGCAGCTGCTGGGCGGCGTGGTGCGCGAGCGCGTGCCGTACGCGGCGTATCTTTTTTACAAGTACGAAGGCGCCGGCGGTGAGCTCGGTTTCGGGACCGACCCGCGGGCGACCGGCTGGGCGAAGGCGCGGCAGGCCGCGGCGCTCGACCCCGACGGCGTGGTGGCGCAGGCGGAGGCGATGGTGGCGGAGTTCGGCTTCCGCTCGATCAAGCTGAAGGGCGGTTGCTTCGAGCCCGCGCAGGAGGTGACCGCGATGAAGGCGTTGCGGAAACGCTTCGGCGCCGCGGTGCCGCTGCGGTTGGACCCCAACGCGCTCTGGACGGTCGATTCCTCGATCCGATGGGGCCGCGAGCTGGAGGGCGTGCTGGAATACCTGGAGGATCCGTGCCGCGGGCAGGAAGGCATGGCGCGGGTGCGGCGGGAGGTGAAGCTGCCGCTCGCCACGAACATGTGCACGACCTCGTTCGACGACCTGCCGGGCAGCGCGCGGCTGGAGTCGGAGGACATCATCCTGACCGACCACCACTTCTGGGGCGGCCTGCGTTCCTCGATGGAATTAGCGGCGCATTGCCGGACCTTCGGGCGCGGGGTTTCGATGCATTCGAACAACCACGCGGGCATCTCGTTCGCGGCGATGACGCACCTGGGTGCGGCGATGCCGAACCTGACGCACGCGCTCGACACGCATTACCCGTGGCAATGGGAGGAGATCATCACCGGCGGCCGCATCGCGATCGAGGAC
>JBJTCH010000335.1:0-13077 GCA_046091745.1 Opitutaceae bacterium | reverse complement strand
GTAGGCATGTTCCGGACGCTGGGTAGACGCGGGAACCGGAGAAAAATCGAATTCTTCCCGTACGGCTACGGACCGAGTCGCCTCGCTCGTGCCTAGCGTTTTCCAAGAGCGGAGTATGGTGGCTGCTCCGACCCGGACTTTCCGTTTGCCCCTGCTGGGGTGGGGCGCCACGGTCGCACTTTGGTTCCATGAGCGACATCGTTTCCGACCATTCCCACGACCAACATGCCGTGCGCCGGCAGAAGCTCGCCGATTTGCGCGCCGCCGGGGTCGACCCGTTTCGCGCCAACGCGAGTCCCACGCATTTCTCGGCGGACGCGATCAAGGCGTACGTGCCGGGGCAGGACAACGTGGTGCCGGTCACCGTCGCGGGGCGGCTCGTCACGATCCGCGACATGGGCAAAAGCCAGTTCGTCAAGATCCTCGACCAGCAGGGGCAGATCCAGCTGTACGTGAAGAAGGACGTCGTGGGGGATGACGCCTACGCCGCTTTCAAGAAGCTCGACCTCGGTGACATCATCGGCGCGAGCGGCACGCTGTTCGTGACCAAGACCGGCGAGGTGACGGTGCGGGTCGACTCGTGTGTGCTCGTCTCGAAGGCGCTGCGGCCGCTGCCGGAAAAGTGGCACGGCTTGAGCGACCCCGAGCAGGTTTACCGCCAGCGGTACCTCGACGTGATCGTCAACGCGGAGTCGCGCGCGCGTCTGCTGCTGCGGCCGCGGGTGATCTCGCACATTCGTCGATTCCTCGAGGCGCGCCATTTCATCGAGGTCGAGACCCCGGTGCTGGAGGCCACGGCGGGCGGCGCGGCGGCGCGGCCGTTCAAGACCCACCACAACGCGCTCGGTGCCGATTTTTACCTGCGCATCGCGACGGAGCTCCGGCTCAAGCGCATGCTCGTGGGTGGTTTCGACCGCGTCTTCGAGATCGGGCGGATCTTCCGCAACGAGGGCGTGTCGCGGAAGCACAACCCCGAGTTCACGATGATGGAGGTCTATCAGGCCTACTCGGATTACCGCGGCATGATGGAGTTGATTCGCGACCTGCTCACGTCGCTCGTGCGCGATGTGGTGCGTCCGGCCGATGGCTCACTGAAGCTGAAGCACGCGGCGAGCGGGCAGGACATCGACTTCGGCGCGCCGTGGCGCGAGGTGAAGTACAAGGACCTGATCCGCGAGGCGACGGGCGACGCCGATTGGTTCGCGCGCAGCAAGGCGGACAAGATCGCCGGCGCGGAGCGGCTTGGGCTCGGCATCAACCCGGCCTGGGAGGAGTTCGAGATCACCAACGAGATCTTCTCGAAGAAGATCGAGCCGAACCTCATCCAGCCGACGTTCGTGACGCATCTTCCCAAGGAGCTTTGCCCGCTGGCGAAGATCACCCGCGAAGATCCGACGACGATCGACGTCTTCGAACTGATCATCGGTGGCATGGAGGTGGCGCCGGCGTATTCGGAGCAAAACGACCCTGATGTGCAGCGGCAGATGTTCGAGGCGCAGGCAGGCGAGGAGCGGCAGAACATCGATCAGGACTTCCTGCTCGCGCTCGAGCACGGCATGCCTCCGGCGGGCGGCATGGGGCTCGGCATCGACCGTCTCTGCATCCTGCTCACCGGCGCGGAAAGCATCCGCGATGTGATCCTTTTCCCGCAGCTCCGTAACGCCGCGCCCGCCTGAGGCTGCGGCGCGACGGCTCCGCGTTTTACCGGGCCCGCCGGTGCAAGTCGCCGTTTGCCACGGCCGTTAAAAACTGCCCCGGTATCCGCCGATGCCCTGGTTCCTTTACCTCGCGCTGAAGCAGCTTTTCCCGACTGGGCGGCGCTTTCCGTTTTTCACCGCGATTTCGGTGACGGGCGTGGCGCTCGGCGTGGCCGTGCTCGTGATCGTCACGAGCGTGATGGGCGGTTTCGGTCACGAGATCCGGCGCATGATCGTGCAGACGGAAGGCGAAGTGCAGGTGAAGGCGAACGGCCTGATCGAGGACCCCGCCGCGGTGCTCGGGATGGTGCGCGCCTCGCCGGTGACCGCCGGCGCGACACCGTTTGTCGAGGGTCCGGTCGGCGCGGTGTGCAACGGCCGGCCCGCCTACCCGGAGATGCGTGGCATCGACGTCGGATCGGTGGCGTCGGTCGCGAATCTCGCGCGGTTCGTGCGCGCCGGTCGGCTGGAGGATCTGGACGATGATTCGGTAATCCTCAGCTGGGAACTCGCGCAACGGCTCGGCGCGGGGATCGGGGCCGAGATCGAGGTTTACTCGCCGCTGCTCTTCGAACGCCTGAAGGCCGACGAGGTCGTGCTGCCGCGGCGGCTGAGGGTGGCGGGACTGTTCGAGATCGGTCACCAGCACCTCGACAGCAGCGTGGCCTATGTGACGCTGCGCGCGGCGCAGGAACTTTATGGACTCGGGCGCGCGGTCCACGGCATCAACGTGCGCCTGAGGCCCGGGGTGGGGG
Source organism: Opitutaceae bacterium (assembly GCA_046091745.1). Lineage (GTDB taxonomy): Bacteria > Verrucomicrobiota > Verrucomicrobiia > Opitutales > Opitutaceae > ER46. The sequence continues at coordinate 10,625 of JBJTCH010000335.1, read as the reverse complement.
ATGCGGAAGGCGCGCGGGAACTGCAGGCCGCTTTGCCACCGGGTGCGCTGGCGCGTCCGTGGACGCACAAGTGGGAGAGTTTCCTGTGGGTCCTCAACCTGGAGAAAACGATCAACTTCTTCCTCCTGCTCTTCATCGTCGTGATCGCGGCGTTCTCGGTGATGAGCTCGCTGCTGATCTCCGTGGTGCGGAAGACCCGTGAGATCGGGCTCCTCGGCGCGCTCGGGGCGAGCCCGCGCGACGTGGCGCTGTGTTTTTGCGCGCAGGCTTTTCTCATCGGCGCCGCGGGCACGGTGATCGGCGCGGGGCTCGGCTTCACCGTGCTGCATTTCCGCAACCAGATCGTGCAGGGCATCGCGGGGGCGCTGCAACGGCAGGACACCCTGAGGCAGTTCTACCATTTCACCGATCTGCCGTCGCACACGCTGCCGTCGGATCTTATCCTGACGGTCGTGCTCGCGATCCTGATCTCGACCCTGGCCGGGCTGTTGCCGGCGTGGCGCGCGGCTCGGCTCAAACCCGTGGAGGCGTTGCGCAGTGAGTGACGCCGTCCTGAGCGCGTCAGGTGTGCGCAAATCGTACCCCAGCGGTGATCGCCGCATCGAGGTGCTGTGCGGTGCCGACCTGCGGGTCGCGGCCGGCGAGAGCGTCTCGATCCGCGGCGAATCGGGCTCGGGAAAATCCACGCTGCTGAATCTTCTCTCCGGTCTGGATTCGCCCGATGCCGGGGAAATTCGCTGGGATGGCGCGGCGCCGGCGGCCGGCCGGCGGGCGCGTTTCCTCGGGATGGTCTTCCAATCGTTTTATCTGATCCCGGAGCTCGATGCGTGGCAGAACGTGCTCATGGCGGGGCGCATGCTAGGCAGCCCGGGAGCGGAATCCCGCGCCCGGGCGCGCGACCTGCTGGAGCGGGTGGGCCTCGGCGGCCGGGCGTCGCACTTGCCGGCGCAACTTTCCGGCGGCGAGCGTCAACGGGTGGCCGTGGCGCGGGCGTTGATGAACTCCCCGCGACTCCTTCTCGCCGACGAGCCGACAGGTAACCTCGACGAGCGTACCGGTGAGGCGGTGATCGACCTGCTGCTCGGGTTGAGTCGCGAGACCGGCACGGCGCTGGTTCTGGTGACGCACAACCCGGCGCACGCGGCGCGGACCGACCGCGCCCTCACGTTGCACGACGGCCTGTTGCGCTGATTGGCTCGGCGGTGTCTTTCGGATGGCGGTCGGCGTCGCCGATCCTACGTTCGGCCCATGGCATCATCCAGGATCCGCTGCGGCGTGGCCGGGGTCGGCTCGCTCGGGCAGCACCATGCGCGCGTGTACGCCAGTCTGCCCGGCGCGGAACTCGCGGGACTTTTCGAGACCAACGATGCCCGCGCCGCGGAAATCTGCGCCAAACACGGGTGCCGGCGCTTCGCGACGCTCGAGGAGCTGGGGGCGGCGTGCGATGCGGTGTCGGTCGTGGTGCCCACCGACCGTCACGCCGAGGTGGCGTTGCCGCTGCTGCAGGCCGGCGCCCACCTTTTGATCGAGAAACCGTTGTGCGCCTCGCTCGAGGAGGCCGAGCAGGTGCTGGCGGCGGCGCGGACCGCAAACCGCCTCGTGCAGGTCGGGCACATCGAGCATTTCAACCCGGTGATGAGCTTCCTCGAGAAGCACATCGATCGTCCGCGTTACCTCACCGCCGAGCGTCTCGCGCCCTACCAGCCGCGCGGCACCGAGGTCGGCGTGGTGCTCGACCTGATGATCCACGACATCGGCATCGTGCTCGCGCTGGTGAAGTCGCCGGTCGAGCGCATCGACGGCGTGGGCGTGACGGTGTTGTCGAAGAGCGAGGACATCGCGAATGCGCGCCTGCAGTTCGCGAACGGCTGCGTCGCGAACCTGAGCGCCAGCCGGATGAGCATGAAGAAGGCGCGCGAGATCCGGATTTTCCAAGAGAATGCGTATCTGTCGCTGGATTTCATGCAGCAGGCGGGGCACCTCGTGAAGAAAAGCGATATCGTCGCGCACGCTCTGAAAATGAAGGTCGGGCTGGTGAAGGCGGGGGACGCCAGCGCCATCCCGGTGCGCGAGATCCCGATCGAGAAGGGCGAGCCGCTCGCGTTGGAGCTGGCGCATTTTGTCGAAAGCGTGGCGCAGGCGCGTCAGCCGAAAGTCGGCGCGGCGCTCGGCAAGAGCGCGCTCGAGGTGGCGATCGCGATCACCGACCAGATCCGGCGCGCCGAACGCGGCCGCGGCTGAGCGCGGGGCTTACGCTGCAATCCATGGCCGCCCCGCTGCTCCCGTTCCGTTTGCCGCCGCCGGAGGGCGGGCGCGCGGACCTGCTGGTGATCGCGGGGGAGCATTCCGGGGACGAGCACGCGGCGCGAATGGTGCGCGAGGCCCGGGAACGCGAACCCGGGCTGATGGTGGCGGCGCTCGGCGGTCCCGCCCTGGCGGGTGCCGGAGCGCAACTCCTCCACGATCTCACGGCTTCCTCAGTGGTGGGGATCGTCGAAGTTTTAAGAAATTATTCCTACTTCCGCGCCTTGTTTGAGGAGATCCTGCGCTGGGTGGGCGAGCATCGGCCGCGCGCGGTGTGCCTCGTGGATTACCCCGGGATGAACCTGCGGCTGGCGGCGGCGCTCCGGGAGCGCGGGTTGTCGGTCAAGGGAGGCGGCGGCACGCGCGTGGTGTATTACATCTCGCCGCAGATCTGGGCGTGGAAGGCGGGGCGGCGTTTCGCGATGGCGCGGGATCTCGATGCCATGGCGGTGATCTTTCCGTTCGAAACGGCGTGTTATGCGGACACCCCGTTGCCGGTGGAGTTTGTGGGCCACCCGTTTTTGGCGCCCGGGTATGTTTCGCCGGTGCGCCACGATCCCGCGGGGCCGGTGCTGTTGCTGCCCGGTAGCAGGCGTCAGCCGGTGGAGCGTATTTTCCCCGCGTTGCTGGCCGGCTGGAAGGCGTCGGGCCAACGCGACGCGGTCGTCCTGTACCCGAGCGAAGAGATCCACGCCGTGCTGCGTGCGGCGAATCCGCCGTTGGCGGTGCGGCTGTTGCCGGTGGGCTCCGGCGAAAAGGAAGCCGCTCCCCCGGGCGCCAGCGCGGTGCTGACCTCCAGTGGCACGATGTCGATGCACTGTGCGCTGGCGGGAATCCCGGGCGCGATCGCCTACCGGGCGAATCCTTTGACGTATCTCATCGGCCGGATGCTGGTGCGCGTGGAATACCTCGGCATCGCCAACCTGCTCCTCAAGGAGCCGATGTATCCGGAATACATCCAAGGCGCCGCGACGCCTGCCGCCCTCGCGCAGGAGCTGCACGTGGCGTTGGCGGATCCGGCGCGTCGGGCGAAGACCGCCGAGCAAGCGGCGAAACTGCGTTCCCTGCTAGGGGCGCCAGCGAGCGGGACCGCGGCCGACTGGCTGCGGCGGTGCCTGCGGGGCTGATCCGGAGGGATCAGGTGGTTTCGCCGGCGGGGACGGAGTCGCCGGTCCGGCCCGGTTCGCGGCCGTGAACCGAGGCGGGAGAAGCCCCGACCTGACCAGCTACCTGGCGCCACAGCGTTTCCGCGCGTTCGCTGGCCATGGTGCGGCAGCGGACGACCTCGGCCTCGCGGGCCACCCGGTTCTCCTCCGCGATGCGCGCGAGGTCGTCGAGATTGTAGAGGAAGACGTTTTCGAGCGACGCCACGGCGGGGTCGACGTCGCGGGGAAGCGCCTGGTCGATGAGAAACAGCGGGCGCGCGGGGCGCCGTTGCATGGCGGCGCGGGTGGCGGGCAGCGTGACGACGACGTCGGGTGCGGACGTGGCGCTCACGATGATGTCGAATTCCGCCAGTCTGTTTTCGCGCTGTTCGAACGGCATGGCGCTGGCGCCGAGAGAGGTCGCGAGTTCCATCGCCCGCTCCAGTCGCCGGCTGGCCACGGTAAGCGAGGAGGCGCCGCGGCTCTGGAACGCCTTGGCGGTTTTTTCCCCGATCTCGCCGGCGCCGAGGAGCAGGATGCGCGCGTCGCCGAGCCCGCCGAAGATTGATTGCGCGAGCTCGACGGCGACGTTGGCGACGCTCACCTGGCCCTCGGTGATGGCGGAGTGGCTGCGGACGTGTTTCGCCGCTTGGAACGCCTTCTGGAAGACGCGATTCAGGACCGGGCCGGTGCTGCCGCGCGCCTACGCGGACGCGCAGGCGTCCTTCACCTGCCCGAAGATTTCCGTTTCGCCCAGCATCTGGGAATCGAGCCCCGCGGCGACCTCGATGAGGTGGCGGATCGCCTCGGGGCCCTGCAGGTCGAGCCGGATCCGGCGGAAGGCCTCGGCGTCGAAACTCTGCCGCGTGCAGAAAGCGCCCTCGATGTGCGCCACGACGCCGGGGTCGGCGGCGACCCCGTAGAACTCGATGCGGTTGCACGTGCTGAGCAGCGCGAACTCCCGGAGCCCGGGCAGCGTGGCGAGTTCGGCGCGCAGAGCGACGGCGCCCTCCGCGGAGAGCGATAGTTTTTCGCGCACCTCGAGCGGCGCGCGGTGGTGGGTGGTGCCGATGACGAAGAGCATGGTGCGGCTCAGCGTTGACCGCCCTGCTCGTGGCGAACCGATGGAGCCGGCGCGGGTGCGCGACTGCTTTCGACCGCGAGCAACGAGAGCAGGGCGGCGACAAAAAGGCCGAGGCACGTCCACGCGAACCGTTGCGCCAGCAGCACGCCGCGGAGCCGGAGGATGAGGGCGACCGTGGCGGCGCCCCAGACCGCGCACGTGACGAGGATCTTGGCGTTCAGTCCGAAGCCCGGGATGCGCAGCCAGTGGACGGAGCCCACGGCCAACGCGATTGCGAGGATCACGGTGCCGGCGCCGAGCAGCCGCAGCCCGATCTGGTCGAGGTCGCGGATCGAAGGAAGGAACGAGAACCAACCGCCGAGGCGCTTGGACCGAAGCGAGTGGTTGCGCAGCAGGTACATCACGGAGGTGAGCGCGAGCAGCGCCAGGACCCCGTAGCTGAAGACCGCGAGCGCCGCGTGAAACTCGATCCACGGGTTGTTGCCGAAGATCCTGACCCTTTGGACGCTGTCCCAACCGGGAAAGGCGAGCGACGCCAGCGTGAGGGTCGCGGCAAGGCAGGCGGAAAAGTATCCCAACAGGCTGAGCCGGAACGTGGCGCCGATGACCAAGTACAGCGTCACGGCCGACCACGCGGTGAACTGGTAAATCTCCAGCGGGTTGCCCAACGGGCAGCCGCCCACCGCCCGACCCCGCAGGGCCAGTCCCGCCAACTGTGCCGCGTAGCCCAGCAGGATGAGCACGTAGGTGGCGGCGCCGGCGGGTTTGCCCTGCCGGACCAGCGAAACGGTGCCCTGCAGGAAGCCGGCCAGATAGAATCCGGCGGCCACCCAGAGCCAGTTGCGGTCGGTCAAAGCCGTGAGCATCGCCGGGAAGGGTAGGAGCGGTCGCCTCCCGGGCAAGTCCCGCCAACGCGTAAATCGCCAACGCGCAAATCTTGCGTCCGAACGATGGCTTGCGGACGTATCAGGGCTTTCTCTAGCTGCTCGTTAGCTAAAACCCTGACCTATGATCCTCCGACGCCTGATCACCCTCGCCCTAGCGCTCGCGCTGGGCTCCATCGCCGCGGCGCAAAACCGCACGTTCACCAATGTCTATGTGTTCGGCGACAGCCTGAGCGATACCGGCAACCTCTTCGCCGCAACCAGCGCGCTGGGCGCCGCGAATCCGCCCGCGCCCTACTTCCAAGGTCGGTTCTCCAACGGCCCGGTGTGGGTCGAGCGCCTCGGGAGCCCGCTCGCTTTGGCCGTCACCGCCGCCCCTACGGTCAAGAGCAGCATGAATTTCGCCTTCGGTGGCGCCACCGCGGCCGGTACCGCCTCGCTGCCGCCGGCGCTCGGCGTGCAGCTCGGGCTTTTCCGGCAGCGCGCCATTACGCCCGGCGCGGGGGACCTTTTCACGGTTCTCGCCGGCGCGAATGACCTGATCCCCGTGCTTTCCGCTCCGACGACTCCGGTGAACCCCGCGTCGCTCGATGCCGCGGGCATCGCCACCGCCCAGTCGGTCATCTCCAGCGTGCAAACGCTGGTGAGCATCGGCGCGAAGAACATCGTCGTCTCCGGTCTGCCCAACCTCGGTGCCACGCCGCGTTCGCTGTCCGCGGGTGGTCCCGGCGGTCCCGGTGCGGCTTTCGGCCTGCGCGCGACCAATGCTTTCAATAACGAGTTGCGCTCCCGCGTCGGCTTGCTCGCCCAGTCTTCCGCCGACCTGAACATCGTCTATGTCGACGTCCAGGCGGTCCTCGATCGCATGATCCAGGACTACCGCGTGCTCGGTTTCAGCAACACGTCCTCCTACTACCTCGCCCCCGCGGCGCAGGGCGGCGGCCAAGGCGCGCCGGATGGTTATATCTTCTGGGACGACATCCATCCCACCGCAAAGACTCACTCCATCCTCGCCGGCATCGTGACCGAGATGCTCAACCCGGAAGGGCCGATCGGCTTCAGTGGCGCCCTCGGCAGCGGTGCGCTCGCGTTGCAGGGCATCGCGGCGTCGACCTTCGACGGTCGTGCGGCCCAGATCGCGACCTCCTCGCGCGCCAAGGGCCGCATCGATGCCTACGCCAGCGTGAACTACGCCAACGGCGACCGGGCCCAACTCGCGCGTCGTCCGAAGTTCAACTACGACGCCCAGGTCGTGACCGCCGGTCTCGACGGCCGCGCCAACGGCGGCCTCACCCTCGGCGGCGCGGTCAACGCGGGCCGCCTTTCCGCCAACGTTCCCGGTGGCGGCGGTCAGTTCGCCGTCGAGAACGCGGCCGCCCGCGTCTACGCGGTTTGGGCCGCCGGCGCGTTTACCTTCCAAGCTGACGGTGAGTACGGCTCGGTCGACATCACCGGCATCCGCCGCACGACCTCGTTCGGGGGCTTCGCCACCAACGGGAAGACCGGCGGCCTCCAGAGTGGGGGCGGGCTGAAGGCGGGTTGGACCGTCGCGACGGGCAGCGGCTCCGTGCGGCCCTGGGTGGGACTCAATTTCCGCCAGGTCGAGCTCGACGCTTTCACGGAGAAGGACGTGCCGGCGCTTGCCATGGCGTTCGACGCGCAGACCGCCAAGAGCACCAGCGGCGCCGTCGGCGTCGACGCCTCGTACGCGTGGAAGTTCGACGGCCGCAGCATCCGCCTCGATCTTCGCGGTGTCTGGCGCGACGAGATGAGCGGCAACAACCGCGCGGTCTCCGGCCGGCTGGCCGACAACTTCACCCGTACCTCGGTCCTGCAGATGGTGGACGGCGACGGCGGCGGCCTCGAGCTGGGTGGCACGCTCGGCGTCGGACTCGGCAAGAACTGGAGCGCCGCGATCGGTTACGCCGCCGACGTGCGGCAGGACGACAAGCTGGCCAACCGTTTCACCTTCTCGGTTCAGACCGGCTTCTGATCGGATTTCCCAAGGCCGGCGGCGCGCCTCGGCGTGCCGCCGGCCTTTTTGCTTTCCGGTATCGTCGGGACGGTCGAGCCGCCGGTCACCCATGGAGCAGGTTCTGTAGCCCGAGCGGGGGCACCACGAAACCCACGAAGCCCACGAAACCGAGCCAGGGTGCGGCCGGGTGTGGTGATCCATTTCTTTCCTGGAATCTCGACCGCCGAAGGCGGTTCTGAACGCCCCTGATCTCAACGCGGATTTCCTCCCGCGACTCCGCTGGTTGACGGCGAGGATCATCGTGGACAACGACTGCGCGGTGCCGTCGTTTCTTCCGTGTCCGCACCTGCCCGCCGCCGTGCCCGGGATGGATTGGCGCGCGTTGCATGCGTTGCGCGAAGGCGACCGTGGCGGGGAGTTCTACCTCGAGTGCCTGCGCTACGGGGCCTCGCTCTGGGAAGCGGGTTTCGCCGCCCGCTCGTTGCTCTGTCTCGATCGCGCGATGGGGGCCGACGTCTGCGGCGACGAGCCGGAACTGATCGCGCACCCCATGCCTTACGCGGCGATGGCTTGGATCATCGCGCACACGCCGGACGGCGTTTTTCTCGGCAATCCCCGGGTGCATTTTCAGCACTACGCCGGGCGGATTAACGAGCCGCGTCGCGAACCGCGCGTCTGGCGTGCGTGGGCCTGCTGGGCGCTCACCCGCGCCGTGCGGCCGGAGCTGCCCGGTGATCCGCGCCATCGGATCGCGGAGCCTTCGGTCGAGCAAATCACCGCGGCACTCGAAAGCGTCGGACTGCGCGGAGAGGCGGCGCTATTTTCTTCAGTCCTGGTGGAGGCCTGCGCCGGAAGGCTTTCGTCGAAAGCTTCCGACCTCGACGCTTGAGTCGGCCGCTGGGAGTGATCTGCTGAAGGGACGTAGCCGGCGTGGTGCCGGCTCCGTCTTATTGCTCGTTCGCATGAACCCCGTGCACACCCCGTCACCGTTGTTGCGGCCCGCCTCGCGTCGCGAGTTTCTCTACGTCGGCCTGGTCGGCAGCGTCGGACTGACGATGAGTGATCTCTTCCGGAGTTCGCTGCGCGGCGCACCCGCGGCCGAGGGTCTGCTCGGGGCCGGTGCCGGCCGCGCCAAGTCGGTCATCAACATCTACCTGCCGGGCGGGATGTCGCATCAGGAGTCGTTCGACCCGAAGACGGACGCCCCGGTCGAGTACCGCGGCCCGATGGAGACGGTTAGGACCAGCCTGCCGGGGGTGTTTTTTTCGGAGAACCTGAAGGAGACGGCGAAGATCGCCGACCGGATCACGGTAATCCGCTCGATGACGCACGGCGAAGCGGCGCACGAACGCGGCACGCACGCGATGTTCACGGGCTACCGGCCGAGTCCGGCGATTTCTTATCCGAGCATGGGCAGCGTCGTCGCGCACCAGTTGGGACCGCGGGCGGACCTGCCGCCCTATGTGCTCATCCCGAACCAGACGACGCCCTTCGCGGGCACGGGCTACCTCGGGCCCGCCTATGGCGCGTTCGCCTTGGGCAGCGACCCCGCCGCCGACGGTTTCGCCGTGCGCGACCTGTCCTTGCCCGGCGGGATCGACGCCGATCGTTTCGCGCGCCGCCGCGAGATGCGCTCGGTGGTGGACGCGCACTTCAGCGCGCTCGAGAAGTCCGACCTGCTCGACGGGATGGATTCATTCTACCAACGCGCCTACGCGCTCGTGAGTTCAGAGAAGGCGCGGGCGGCCTTCGACATCAAGGCGGAGCCGGCGAAGGTGCGCGATGCGTACGGCCGCAATCAGGCGGGGCAACGCATGCTGCTCGCGCGCCGTCTCGTGGAGGCAGGTGTCCGGTTCGTCTCGCTGACCTACGGTAGCTGGGATCATCACGACAACATCAAGCGCGCGAACGGCACGCAGATGCCGAATTTCGACAAGGCGTACGCGACGCTGATCCGCGATCTGGAGCAGCGGGGCCTGCTTGACTCCACGCTGGTGGTCGTGAGCACCGAGTTCGGGCGCACTCCCAAGATTAACGGCACCGCGGGTCGCGACCACTGGCCCAAAGTGTTCAGCGTCGCCCTGGCCGGCGGTGGGGTGAAACGCGGGTTCGTTCATGGCGCCTCCGACGGCACGGGCGCGGAGCCCGACTCCGATCCCATGGGCGTCGAGGACTTCGCCGCCACCCTCTTCCATCAAATTGGAATCGATCCGGCGCGACAGATCATGACGCCCGGCGGCCGTCCGCAGTACATCGTCAAGGACGGCAAGGTCGTCCGCGAGGTCCTCGCCTGAGCGATGCGTCGGGCGGTTTCCAGCCTGGGAAGTCTGGCGCGAAACATCGGCCTTGCGCTGGCGCTCGTCACCAGCGGCGGCGCGGTGGCGCCGGTTTTCAATCTCACCGAGCCGTCCGGGGCCAAACGAGGCTCGACCTTGGAGGTGCGGTTGCGGGGAGACCGGTTGGCGGACGCGGAGGAAATCCTGCTCTATCGCCCAGGAGTCACCGTTGAGGCGATCACCGCGAAGACGGAGCGTGAGCTCAAGGTGCGGCTGCGCGTCGAGGCCGATTGCGCGTTGGGCGAGCATTTCCTGCGGGTGCGCACGGCCACGGGCGTCTCCGCGCTGCGGATGTTTTTTGTCGGGCCGTTCGACGCGATCGACGAGCGGGAGCCGAACGACAAGGCGGCCACGGGGCAGAAGGTCGCGCTCAACACGACCGTTCAGGGGACGCTGGCGGCCGAGGATGAGGACTGGTTCGCGGTCGACGCCGCGGCCGGGCAGCGAATCTCCGCCGAGGTCGAGGGCGCGCGGCTCGGGCGCACGATGTTGGATCCGGTGTTGGTGCTGCGGGATCCCGCCGGCCGCGTGCTGGCCAAGTCCGACGATACACCGCTGCTCGGCCACGACGCCCATCTCTCGCTGATCGCGCCGGTCGCCGGCACCTACACGCTGCAATTGCGCGACGCCGTTTACAGCGGCAGTCACGCCTACCGTCTGCACATCGGCGACTTTCCGCGTCCCGCGGTGGTTTTCCCGCCAGGAGGGCAGGCGGGCTCACCGCTCGCGGTGCGTTTCCTCGGAGGGGCGGGAGAGGAGGCGAAGCGTGAGATCACTTTGCCCGCGGAGCCCGCGGAACGTTTCGCCGTCGCGCCCGCGGCTGGCGAAACGCCTCCGACGCCGAACTGGCTGAGGGTTTCTTCGTTTCCCAATGCGCCGGCGGCTGAGGCCGGACGC
>JBJTCH010000334.1:0-17328 GCA_046091745.1 Opitutaceae bacterium | reverse complement strand
ATGTCGAGCCCCTCCGACCCCAAACTTGCCAACCGCATCCTGCGCGGCCTCGCCTTCGGGCTGGTGGCCGGCCTGCTGACCCTCGGGCTCGGCAAGATCTGGCCGCCGGCGCTGGCGTGGGCGCAGACCATCGCCACGCAGTTCCTGGAGCCGTTTGGCCAGGTGTTCCTGCGCCTGCTGTTCTTCGTGATCATCCCCCTGGTGTTCGCGTCGCTCGCCGCGGGGGTGGTGCAGCTCGGGCGTCCGGAAAAACTCGGGCCGCTCGCCGGGAAGACGTTCTTCTTTTTCTTCCTCAATATGGGCATCGCGGTCGCTCTCGGGCTGATCGTGATGAACGTGGTGCAGCCGGGAGATTTCATCTCGAGCGCCACGAAGGAGAGCGTGATGGCGGCCTACGGCGGAGCGGCGCAGAAGCACGTGGCCAACCAGCAGCAGGCCGGCCTCACGCTGATGACGATCGTGGAGATGTTCATGCCGCGGAATCTGTTCGGCGCGTTCGTCGGCAACTCCCGCACGACCCTCGGCGACGTGCTGCCGCTCATCCTGTTCGCGATTCTCGTTGGCGCCGCGGGAACGATGCTGTCGGAACAGCGTCGCGTGCGCCTGCTCGACGGGCTCGAGACCGTGAACGAGCTGATGACGACCATCGTGCAATTCGCGTTGCGCCTCGCGCCCTACGCGGTGCCGGCGATGATCTACAGCGTCGTGGTGCGCGTCGGCATCGACATCGTGATCGCGCTCGGGGTGTTCGTGTTGTCCTGCATCGCGGTGATGGCCCTGCACCTGTTCGGCACGATGGCGATCTGGCTGCGGATCTGGACGAATTGGCGGCCGCGCGAGTATTTCTCGGCGATCAAGGAGGTGGTCGTGACGGCATTCTCGACGAGCTCGAGCGCGGCCGCGCTGCCGGCGGCGCTGCGCAACGCCACGGAACGCCTGCGGCTCAACCCGAGCACCGCCGGTTTTGTCCTGCCGCTCGGCACCACGATGAACATGAGCGGCACGGCTCTCTACGAGGGCTGCGTCGTGCTCTTCGTCGCGCAGGTCTTCGGCGTCGATCTCGGGGTGGGGCAGCAACTCACGCTGCTCCTGCTCTCGGTGCTCAGCGCGGTGGCGGTCGCCGCCATCCCGGGCGGCTCATTGCCGCTCATTGCCGGCCTGCTCGCGACCTTCGGTATCGATCCGGCCGGCATCGGCATCATCCTCGGCGTCGACCGTATTCTCGACATGTGCCGCACCGCCACGAACGTCGGCTGCGACGTCACCACCGCGGTGGTGGTGGACGCGTTGGTGAAGAAAGAGGAAGCCCGCGCCGCCGGCGGCGCGTCCCCCGCGGCTTAGCGGTCGGCAACCCGCGGCGGCTCCGGGCGCCGCCTTAATTCGGGGGCGGCTCCGCGGTGTTCGCGTCGATGACCCGCGTGATGTGCGCGCCGCAGCGCGGACACGAGCCGTCGAGGACCAGCTTTCCCGCCTCCACGCGCCCGGCCCAGCCGGGTGGCATGGCGACCCGGTCCCGGCACATCCGGCACCACGCGTGGTTGACCGCTCTTTCCCGCACCGGCGCGGGCAGCACGGCCCAGAGCAGCGCGGCTTCGGGAGTGAATCGGTCGGGGTCCACGGCTTGATCTCGGACGTCGGAGTCGGGCGCTTCTGGTTTTTCAGAAACACGCCTTCATGGGGCGTGGTGGTCAAACGGGAATTTCGTCACGCTTCGCCTGATGCCGCCGCGGAGGAAGAAGGGCGATTCGGTGATGCTGGCGCGCCTGGGTGAAAACATCCAGGCGGCCCGCAAGGCGCATGGCTTCACGCAGGAGAGGCTGGCCGAGTTGATCGATCTCCACCCGCGCGCCGTGCAAAAAATCGAGGCCGGTGAGCTCAATCCCAAGTCGACCACGTTGATCCGGATCCAGGCCGCGATGCGCTGCTCGTGGGACGCGCTCGTGGAGGGAAGCCGCGGCCGGCGGGTGGCCGAGGATGGCGCCCCCGCCGAGAATCGAACTCGGATTAGTCGTTTAGGAAACGACGGTTCTATCCGTTGAACTACGGGGACCCGGCGGCGGAGCTTGGCTGCCGCGCCGGTCCGGTCAACCCCCGGCCGCCCGCAGCGCGGCGTGCAGTTCGGGCAGTCCACTGAAGATCCGTTCGGCGCCGGCCTCGCGCAGCGGAGCGGCCTCGTGCGTGCCGGTGGTCACCGCCCAGCACGGGAAACCGCCGTTGCGCGCGGCCGCCACGTCGAAGGGTGAGTCGCCCACGAGCAGCGTCGAAGCCGGGTCGGCCTCGAGGGCGGCGAGCGCATGGGTGGTGAACTCAAGCTGCGGTTTGATCCACGGGGTGTCCTTCGCCCCGAAGATGCCGCGCAGGTGCGGCGTGAGGCCGAGGTGCGCGCAGATCCGGCGCGAGTGGTCGCCACGCTTGTTGGTGAACGCCGCGAGTTTCACGCCCGCGGCCGCGCGTTCGCGCACCAATTCGAGGGCGCCGGGAAGCAGGACCACGTCGTCGAGGAGGATTTGCTCGGTGTAAGCGATGTGCTCCCGCACGGCCACCGGGATTTGCTCCTCGGGCAGAAAGCGCCGCAGGGCGGCCTCCAGCCCGCCGCCCACCGCCCTGCGCACTTCCGCGAGCGAAGGCGCGGGAAGCCCGAACCGCGGCAGCACATGGCAATAGGCCCGGTGGATCGTCGTGAACGCGTCCACGAGGGTGCCGTCGAGATCAAGGAGCAGCGTGGCGTGTCGGCGCATGGAGGCCTCGGAGGCTGGCGCTGCCGATCACGGGAAACGAGAAAATCCGCGCGGACCTGGGGAAACGTGGGAGACGCGGAAGATGGGTGGGACGTGGGAGATGGCGAGCCAGTGAGACGGGGAATTGCACCTGGATTGATGCAGGCGTAGTCGGGCCCACGGAACACCCGGAACACGCGGAAAACTAAAGCGCCTCGGGTTTGGTGTGACCGCGTTCGCCGACGCCGGACCCTGTCGTTGGCCGGATGGCCGAAGGCAGTTCCGAAGGCCCCTGATTTTCACCGCGGCTTCTGCGGATGAGCACGGATAAGCCGGAAAATTCGTGCGGTCGTCTGCATGGGTTGGAGGCGACGGAGCGTTGGGAACTCGCTCTCCGTTGGCTCCGTTACCTCCTGTTTCAAACCATTCAACAGGAGCAAACGGAGGTAACGGAGGGTCGCTCCCCTCCATCAGTGTTGGCCCCGGCTCCTTTGCCAGAGCCCGGTTTCCGCGGCTTGGGCGCCTCTTCGCGGCGATTCCGGTTCCGGGCCAGCACGACAGCGCAAAACGCGTGATCCCCTGTGCGGCCATGGGGACGTGCATGCCGGCGGGGAAAATTGGTTTGGCGCCCGCGGAGCGCGGCGGTGAAATCCCCGCATGGCCGAATCCCCCGATCCCCCCCGCGCCGTCGCGCGCGCCGCGTGGTCCGGCGATGATCTCGAGGTTTTCCTCGAGGGGGTCTGGCGCGTGACCGCGCCGCGGCCGTCTTGGAAGGGCCTCGTGGAGGAACGCACCCCGGGAATCGTGCGTTTGCGCGCGGGGGAGCTCGGTCGCTGGGACAGCTCGCTGCCGCTCTTCGTGTTCGCGGCGCAGCAATGGGCGCGGGAGCGCGGGATCGCCTGCGACACCGACGCCCTGCCAACCAACCTGCGGGAGGTGTTGGCGCAACTCGCGCGCTCGCACGAGACCAGCGTGCCGGTCGACCGCGCGGAGAGTTTTCTCACCAACGTCGGGCTGGCGACCGCCGACACCTGGGCGAAGGCGCGCGCGATCCTCGGCTTCGTGGGCGAATGCGTGCTCGGCGTGCAGCGGCTCGCGCGGCGTCCGGGCAAGTTCCGCTGGGGCGATTGCCTCGGCGAGATGCAGCAATGCGGGGCGATGGCGCTGCCGATCGTGAGCCTCATCAGTTTCCTCGTGGGCGTGACGCTCGCCTACACCGGCGCCCTCGTGCTGCGGCAATTCGGCGGCGACATCTGGATCGCCGACATGATCGGGCTCTCGATGGTGCGCGAGATGGGGGCGGTGATGACCGGCGTGGTGCTGGCCGGCCGCACGGGCGCGGCGTTCGCGGCCACGCTCGGCAACATGAAGGCGGGCGAGGAGATCGACGCGCTCGAGACGCTGGGCATCCCGCCGGTGGAGTTCCTGGTACTGCCGCGGATCCTGGCCCTCGCGGTCATGATGCCGCTGCTCACGATGTACGCCAACGCCCTCGGCATCCTCGGCGGCATGGTCGTGGCCTACGGTCTCCTCTCGATCCCGCCCGCGGCCTACTGGGTCGAGATGCTCACGATCGTCGACCTGTCCGACATCGCGTCGGGGTTCATCAAGGCCGTCGCTTTCGGCGTGATCATCGGCCTGTCCGGCTGCCTGCGCGGACTGCAGGCCGAGCGCAGCGCCGCGGGCGTGGGCCAGGCGGCGACTTCGGCGGTGGTCACCGCGCTGCTTCTGCTCGTCGTCGCCGACGCATTGTTCGCGGTGATTTTCAACGCGCTGGGAATCTGACGACGCCCATGGCAACCAGCGCGCAGCCGCCGGCGGGACCGGCGATCGAGGTCGAGGGACTCGAATGCGGTTACGGCGGCGACCCGGTGCTGCGCGACGTGAGTTTCCGCGTCGCCCGCGGGGAGATTTTTTTCGTCATCGGTGGATCGGGTTGCGGCAAAAGCACGTTGCTCCGGCATCTGGTGGGGCTGCATGCGCCGGCGCGCGGGACGGTTCGTTTTCTGGGCCGGCCCTTCACCGACGCCGGTCCGGTCGCACGGCGCGAGCTGCTGCGGACCTTCGGCCTGCTGTACCAAGGCGGCGCGTTGTGGAGCTCGCTCACCCTCCGCCAGAACGTCGAGCTGCCGCTGGAGGAGTACACCGACCTCGACCGCCGTGATCTCGAGGAGATCGCGACGCTGAAACTCGCGCAGGTGGGCCTGCTCGGTTTCGAGGACTATTACCCGTCGGAGGTGAGCGGGGGCATGCGCAAACGCGCCGGCCTCGCCCGCGCCCTCGCGCTCGACCCCGAGATCGTTTTTTTCGACGAACCCTCGGCCGGCCTGGACCCCGTGACCTCGCGGCGGCTCGATGATCTGATCCGCCACGTGCGCGACACTTTTGGCACGACCATCGTGGTGGTTTCCCACGAGCTCGCCTCCATCTTCGATCTCGCCGACCGCGCGATCATGCTCGATCGCGCCGAGAAGGGTATCATCGCCGAGGGTGCTCCCCGGGTTCTGCTGGAAACCAGCCGCGACCCGCGCGTGCGGGAGTTCCTCACCCGCGGAGGCAAATGAACGCGCTCGCCACCGTCCCGCCCGCCGCTGATCCTGCGCCTGATTTTTGCCGCGTGATCTCGTTCCGCCAGACCCCGCACCTCGCGCCGCGCTTTCCGCGCGCGGCTCACGCTGCATGAAGACCAAGATCAGTCCCGCGGTCATCGGCGCCTTCGTGATCGGTGGCTTCGCGCTGCTGTTTCTCGCGCTGATCTCCTTTGGCGGCGTGAGTTTCTTTTCGAAACCGCAGCGATTCGTGGTGCTCTTCAACGAGTCCGTCCACGGCCTCGATCTCGGCTCGCCTGTCAAGCTGCGCGGCGTGCGCGTGGGTCGCGTGGTCGACCTCAATCTCCGCTACGACGCGCGGTCGGGACGTTCCGTCGTCGCGGTGGTGTGCGAGATCGGCAAGGACGCGATGACCGACGGCCGCGGCGCGGGCATCGACGTCGCCAGCCGCGAGGAATTACAGCGCCTGGTCGACCGGGGGCTGCGCGCCCAGCTCGGCGTCCTCGGCCTTGCGACCGGTCTGCTCTATGTGGAGCTCGACATCGTCGACCCGAAGGAATTCCCGGCCGACAAGGGCGCGACCGATGGAAATTACGTCGTGGTGCCCGCGCTGCCCTCGGCGATCTCCGCCTTCCAGGCCAGCGCCTCCGAGATCCTTTCCAAGATCAAGCGCATCGATTTCGCGGGCCTCTCCGAGGAGGTGAAGGCCCTGGTCGCGCAGACGCGGCGCCAAGTGGCCGGCATCGACGTGCGCGGCACGGTGGATCAATGGAAGCGGACAGGTGCGGCTCTCGAGGCGCTCGCCTCCGATCCCGCCATCCGGCGCACGCTCGACGAGCTCAACGCCGCGGCGAAGGACGTGCGCGCGGCCGTGGCGCGGCTCGACGGACAGATCGAGCCCGCGGGCCGTGAGGTCACCCAGACGATGGCGGAGGTGCGCCGTTCGCTGCAGGCTTTCAACGCGGCGGCCGACTCGGTGCGAGGTTTCATGGCCGCGCAGTCGGGCGTCGGCGCCGACCTCGGCGTGACCCTGGGTCGTCTCAACGAGGCGGCCGATGCCGTGGGGCGGCTGGCCGACTTCATCGAGCGCAACCCCAACGCGTTGCTGACCGGCCGCCGACGCGCGCCGTGAAGGACTTTGCCGAAGCCATGAAATCGTCCCGCCGCTTTCCGCTGGCCTGCGTCGTCCTGGCCGCCGCGCCGTTGATCGTCGCGGGGTGCAGCCTTCTCCCGGAGCCGCGGCCGGATCCGACGCGTTTCTACGTGCTGGCGGCCGACGCGGCCTCAGCCGTGACGGCCGGCGGGCCTGCGGTGCAGCTGCGCGCGGTTGAGGTCGCGGGTTATCTGCGCAACCGGCCGATGGTGGTGCGCCGGGGCGGAAGTGAGATCGAGTTCCGCGAGCACGCGCGTTGGGGCGAGCCGCTGGAGCAGGGGGTGGCTCGGGTCCTGTCCTCCGGCCTGCGCGCCCGTGGCGTGAATGTCGCTCCAACCGGAGCGAGTGCGCCGGTCTTGGCCGTACGAGTGTTGGCCTGCGAAGGCGCGTCGGACGGTGCGGTGATTTTCCGGGCGGCCTGGGAATTGACCGGCGGTGCGTCACCCGCGACCGGAGAGTTTGTCGCGGTTGGCCTGCGTTGGGACGTGAAGTCGGAAGGCTCGCTGGCGACCCAGCTCGGTGCGGCCGTGCTATCGCTGGCGGAGGAAGTCGCCGCCGCCGCCTCGCGAAAACCCTGACAACGCCTCCCCAAGGGGTCAGGGCGTTCAATATTCAACCGGCCCGGCTTCGGATCGAAACATTGAACGCCCTGACCCCCTAGACCAGGGTGCGCAGGACGGCGCGCACGGGGGAGCCGTCGGCGCCTTGGAGGCGCAGGGGGAGGGCGATCAGTTCGTAGGGGCCGGGTTCTACGCCGCGGAGGTCGAGGCTTTCCAGAATCAGCAGTCCTGCGGCAAGCATCAGCCGGTGGCGGACCATGTCCTTGCACGTTAGTTCGTCCACCGAGGGTACATCGAGACCAACCAGCCGAACGCCGCGCGCCGCCAGCCATGCGGGCAACCCGGGGGCCATCAACGGCCAAGTCTTCGGGAAAGTCGCCGGGTCGCTCCAGGCGTCGGTTCGGAACAGGACTCTCGGAGTGGCCGCCAAATCACCTTCCGGGAGGCCGGCGAAAAGCTCGGCGGTCAGCGCGTTCCGACCGCGGGCGTCGATCACCCGTGCCGGCCCCACAAAAACCTCCGGGTCAAGCGCGTCGATCGTCGCGCCGCGATCATCGTAGTGAAACGGTGCGTCGGCGTGGGAGCCGTTGTGCACGCTGAGCGACAACTCGCCGACATTGCAGGAGGCGCCGTCCGCGATGCGCGCGTTCAGGTGAAAGGCCGTCGGCCGGTCGCCGGGCCAATGCGGGGAGTTCGGAAAGAGCGGGCGGGAGATGTCGATCAACATGGGACAGTTCAGGGCACGAGGGCCGGAGCGTGGGGCAGCGAAAGGTGCGCGCCGGTCTCGACGATGCGGCGCAAACGGGCGATCGCCTCCTCGCAATCGGTGAAGCTCGTGTACAGGGGCGACGGCGCGAGGCGGATAAGATCGGGGCCGCGGAAATCCGGCACCACTCCGGCGGCCTTCAGTGCCTGGCAGAGGCGCCACGCGTCGGGATGCGCGACCGCGATATGGCCGCCGCGTACCGCTTGGCCCCGGGGTGTCACGACCGTGAATCCGTGGCCGGCGAGGTCCCGGTCGATCCGGGCAAGAAGGAGATCCGTTTGCGCGAGCGACTTGGCGCGCAATGCCGCGATGCCTCCCGCCTCCGCCATGATCTCCAGTGAACCCAGCAGCGGCGCGAGGGACAGGATGTGGGGCGTGCCGATCTGCAGGCCGGCGGCGCCCGCCGCGGGTTCGTGTTCCGGCGCCATCGCAAAGCGGCGGTCCGGCCGCACTCCCCACCATCCGGCGAGGCCCGGAGGGCGTCCGTCGTGCCGCGGATGCAGGAAAAACCCGCCCACCGCCCCGGGCCCCGCGTTGAGCCATTTGTAATGCGACCACACCGCGAAATCCGCCCCGTCGCGCGCGAGCTCGTGCGGCACCGCGCCGATGCTGTGCGAAAGATCCCAGCCGATCGTGATTCCAGCCGCCTTCGCCTTGCGCGTGATTGTCGCGACGTCGAGCAGCTGACCGCTCGTGAACATCACCGCGGGCAGCAGCACCAGCTGTACGTCGGGCGTGAATGCGGCAAGGATGTCGTCGACGCGCAGGATCCGGCCGTCGCGCGAGGGAATCAGCCGCAGGTGCCGCTCGGGGTCTAGGCCGCGCAGGCGCAAATGGCTCCGTAGGGCGTAAGTATCGGAGGCGAAGTTGAGCGCGTCCGCCACGATCACGCGGGTCGACTTCGTCGGATCAAACAGCGTGGCAAGGAGCTGGTGAAGGTTGGGCGTCGTCTGGCCGCCGATGCCGACGTCGCGCGGCGCGGCGCCGACGAGCGGCGCCACCCCCGCCGCCGCGAGCCCGGGCAGATCGAGCCAAGGCGGCTCCGCGCGCGTCCAGCCGTCGATCCCGAGGCTCCGCCATTGGTTGACGACCCGTACCAGCGCCTCCTCCGCGCGACGCGAAAGCAGCCCGAGCGAGTTGCCGTCGAGGTAGATGACGCCGGCGGGCATCCGAAACTCCTCCGCGAAGCGGCGGAGCGGATCACGGGCGTCGAGCTCGGCGGAGGACATCATGGGCACCCCCGACGTTGCAGCGACCCGGTGCATTCGGCAACGCGCCGACGCGGACGCCGGAGTTTCGCACGCCCAACCTCTACCGCCTTGCGGCGCGCGGAGGCGCTATCGCTACGACCCCGCGAAGGACCTCGCGGCCGAGCGCTTCGACGAAACGACGCATCGGCTTATCTCCCGGAAGGCGCACATGTGTTCTGGTTTCGGGGGGCGGGAAACACGCTTCTGGAGCCGGGCAGATCCGAGTCAGGCGGCGTCCAAGGCAATAAGGGCAAAGGCGAAGTTAAGTCCGGCTGATCACGCCAATCGCCCCGGACAGTCTTGGCGCCGCCCCGTAAACATTGAACGCCCTGACCCCGGGGGTCAGCGGCGGGGTTGGGGGACGGGCTTGAATGAGATCAGGCGCCAGCCGTCGCGGGTGGGTTCGATTCGGCCGACGAACTCGCGATCGGGCTGCGCCGCAGGCGCGGCCAGCGGGGGATCGACGGCGATCTCGTGGTTCCCCGATTTCACCACGCCGGGCAGGGCGTGGAGGCGAAGTTTGACCGTGCCGGACCGCGTTCCCGGGCCCGCCGTGACACCACGCACGGCGAAGCCGCGCAGGTCCTCCGCCGGCGGCGCGCATTCGCAGTTCTTTTCGTCCTCCAGCAACTCTCCCTCGGGGGTCCTCACGCGCAGCGTGCGAAGGGTCGGCGCGGTTTCAGCGGTGAACACCACCAGCATTTCCGCGGCGGTCTTGCCGCCCGCGTAGTCACGCGCGACCACCGTTCGCGGAAAACCCCGCGCGCGCGCGTTGCCCGCGGTCGAAAGCACCACCGGATCGCCCGCCGCGAAATCCGGATTCACTCGCCGCAGCCGAATCGCCCCGTCGGCATCGACCCACGTCGCCAGCAGCGTGCCATTGCGCAGCACCGCGGTCGCCACGCGGCCGGCGGGCTTGATCTCATCCAACCGCAGCGGCGCCACGAAACTTCCGCCGGCATCAGTGGAAAAACCAGCCAGCACCCGCGGGTCGCCATCCGCCGCCGTGAACCAAACCACTCCCGTCTGGCCGCCGACGCTCGCCAGCTGCGGGCCGTTCACCGGGCAGGCGCTGATTTTCCAACCGTCGGTTCCCAAGGGTCGCGGCGCTTCCCACCCCACGCCGTCGAAGCGCGCCACCCGCACATCGCGAATTTCCTCCTTTGTCCGGCCGCGGTACGCGACCAGCGCCGAGCCGTCCGGAAAAGCCGTCAGGGTGGTCTGACAGCAATCGCACCCGGAGGGATCGACCAGCGTGTCCGGCGCGGCGTCCCCGAGGATTCGCGCGTAGAGACGTTGCGCGTCGCCCGGCCGATGTTTGCCGCGTCCGTCGAGCCATGCCGCCAGCACGCGCCCGTCGGCCAACGTGGCGAGCGAAACAAATTCCACCGAGTCGCTTTCCCGCGTGAGCCGCTCCGGCGGGCTCCACGTGCGGCCGCCGTCGGCGGTGCGGCTGATCCGGGCGTGATAGCCGTGCCCGTGCCCGGGATGCGCGTCGGCGCCACCCGCCGGTGCGGGGTTGTTCACGAACCAAACCGCGGTGGCGCGACCGTCTTCACCGGCCGTCAGCGCGGGAAAGTCGGCCCAGTTCACAAACCAGTCCGATCCCTGCGCGATCGTCCGCGCGTCGCTCCAGCCCGGTTGCTCCCGCCCTCGGGTCGCGAACCGCAGGGCGTGCCCGCCCGGGATTGGTTCAACCCACGTCAGCCAGACCGTCCCGTCAGCGGCAACCGCGAGGCTGCCTCCGCTCGCGCCCGCACCGGCCGGATTAGGGATCGCTTCGGCGGTGATGCCCGCGTGCGCCGTGCACGCGAGGAGCGCGAAAAGCAGCAGGGTGGCGGACAACTTCATCGGCGGCGTTGGAGCAGGGTGACCACGAGCAGCAGAACGAAGGAGATCACCAGCAGGGTGGCCGCAAACGCATGCGCCTGCGGGTAATGGAGCGCCTGCACTTCATCATAAAGGGCGATGCTCGCGACGCGTGTCACCCCGGGCACCGAGCCGCCGATCATCAGCACCACGCCGAATTCCCCGAGGGTGTGCGCGAAGCCCAGCGTGAGACCGGCGGCGATCCCGCGCCATGCCAGCGGCACATGCAGCCGCAGAAAAACGCGCAAGGGCGAGGCGCCGAGCGCGCGGCCCGCCTCGAGCAGTTCCGGGGATACACCCCGCAGCGCCGCCTGGAACGGCTGCACCGCGAACGGCAGCGAGTAGAAGACCGAGGCGATCACCAGACCGGTGAAAGAAAACGAGAGCGGCGCCCCGGTGAGTTCGCGCCACCAACTGCCGGGCGGGTGCTGCGGCGAGAACGCCACCAGCAGGTAAAACCCGATCACCGTCGGAGGCAGCACCACCGGCAGCGCGACGAGAGTCTCGATTGCGGGCGCCAGCCGCCAGCGCGTGCGGTTCAACCATTGCGCCAGCGGCAGACCGATCACGGCCAGCACGAGTGTGGTCGTTGTCGCCAGACGCAGCGTCAGCCCGAGCGCCTCCCAGAGGGCGGGCGGGAGCAGGGCGGAGGTGACAACGGGCTCGGACACGCCCCGCAGGCTCGGCGCGCCTGCGCCGACGCTCAACGCTCAACTCGCGCCGCGCGGCGTTCCCAAGCGAACAGAAATTGCTGGGCGAGTCCGGCGGCCGCCCCGAAGTGCGCGCGGCCGAAGCGCGCGACCTGCTCCGGTTTCCAACCCTCGAGCCCGTAGCGGCCCGCCAGCGCGCGCAGGATCCAGACGTCCACGGGAAACGCCTCCAGCCGCCCCGCGCCGAACAGCAGCGCGCAGTCGGCGATCTTTTCCCCCACGCCGGGCAACCCGCGCAGGCGTTCCTGCGCGGCCGCGTGCGGCAGGGCCTCCGTCTCCTCGATCCAGCCCGGCCGTTCCGCGAGAAAGCGCGCCGCCGCGGCGATGTGCCGCGTGCGGAAACCGAGCAGGCAGGCGCGCAGGTCGCTTTCGGGGACCCGCGCCAGTTCCGGCCACGTCGGGAGCCGGTGCAAGGTCACGGGCGCGGCATTCCCCGGAAGATCGACGACCGCCAGCGGCGCGCCGTGCTTCTCCGCGAGCAGCTCCAGCATGCGCTTGATCTGCACGATCTGCTTCATCGCGCTGCACATGAAGCCGAGCAGGGTTTCCCCCAGCGGTTGGCGCAGAATCCGCAATCCTGGAAAAGCCGCGAGCGCACCGGCCAGATGGGGATCGCTCCGCCAGGGCAACGCGTCCGTCAGCGCCGCGAAGTCGGTGTCGGTCGCGAGGTGCTTCTCCAGCGCCTCACCGGTCGCCGTCGCCGCGGAGGCGGGAGCGCACCACTCCAGGCGCCCGCCCGGGCCCGAGCGCACGCGCGCGACGTTCCCCGACCACACGCCGAGCCACGAACCGTCGGCGCACGCGTTCCACCGGAATGCCTGCCCGCCGTCGAGCAATTCACCGAGCACGTCGGGCCGAATCGGCGCGGGCCAACCTGCGGTCGGTCGCCACTCGCTCCACGGGGTCACGGGGCCGGTTTTTCCCACAGGAAACTCTTGTGCTCGGCGAGGAGCCGGCCTTTGCCGTCGAGGAGGGAGAGTTTCCATGCGACCGGATTCGCGCGACGTCCCCCCGGCCACGCCGCGCCGGTGAGCCCGAGCTGAAACGCGGTTTCGCCTGCCGGCACAGTGGCGGGGAACGTGAAGGTCACCGGCGTCGGCGCATCCGGCCGGATAACCTGCAATTCGAAGCGCGCCCCATTCGCCGGAGCCGCGATCCGCACTCGGGTCAGGAAATAATAGCCTTCGCGGGTGTCGGGTGCCGTCCGCAACACCGTGGTTCCGGCTCCGGGTTCGGTGCCGCCAAAATATTCCCCGATGCGGTCGAACGCGGCGGCCTCCTGCCACGCGGGCCAGATGCGCAGGAACTCCGCGCCGGCCGCGGCCGCGCGCGCACCCGAGAGGAGCGCGAGGGCGAGGAACCATGGGCGGGCGTTCATGCGCGGCACCGTGCGTCGCGGCTCTGTTTTCGGCAAGCTCGCGGCGGCGCGCTCACTCGCGGAGTTCGATCAGCTGGAAGCGGTGCAGACCGAGCGGCGAGGATTCCCAGCCACGGACCGCCGGATGGATGAGGTAAGTGCGGCTCCCGAAAACGAGCGGCGTCACCGGCGCCTGCTGCAGCAGCAGCGCCTCCGCGCGCTGAAACAACTCGAGTCGTTTCGCCGCGTCCGCCGTGCGCTCGGTTTCCGCGATCAGCTGGTCGTAGGCGGGGCTGGCCCATCCGGTCCAATTGTTGCCGCCATCGCCGCGGAAGATCCCGAGGAAGGTGAGGGGGTCCGGATAATCGCCGGTCCAGCCCATCAGGCCGATGACGTGCTGCTTGGACTGCTGATTCTGCACCCAGGTCTTCTGCTCGAAGGGTTCGATCGTGCTGCGCACGCCGAGTTCCTTCAGCCACATGGCCTGGATCGCCTCCATGATCCGCGGGTAGGTGCTGTCGTTCTGCACCTGCACGGGAAACACCGGCAGGCCGAGGCCGCCCGGACATCCCGCCTCGGCGAGCAACTCCCGCGCGGCCTCGGCATCGGTCACGATCCGCGCGCGGGTGTTGTAGCCGCCGCAATCCGGCGGGGTGAACGACGGGGCCGCGGCGCGCGTGCCTTGGAACACGGCGCGGGAGATCGCCTCACGGTCGATTGCCAGCGCGAGCGCGCGACGCACCTTGGGGTTATCGAGCGGCGGACGCGTGACGTTGAAGTTCACGTAGGTGACGTTCAGCAGCGGGTCGACGCGCAGCGGCGAGGGCGACTCCCGCCGGTAGGCATCCACCTTGGAGGAGGGCAGCGCGAAGGTGAGGTGCATCTGGCCGGCGCGGAAATTCAGCTCCTCCACCTCGGCTTTCTCGACCGGCAGAAACAAGACGCGTTCGAGGCGGTTGGCGGCGGCCTCGCGATGCAGCGGATTGCGCGCCACCACGAGCCGGGAATTGGGCCGCCATTCGGCGAGGGTGAAGGGTCCGTTGCCGATGTGGTTGCCCGGGCGGGTCCACGCGCCGCCACGTTTCGTCTCGGAGTCGAATTTCTCCAGCGTCAGGCGGTGCACGGGCAGCCAAGAGGAGTGCGCGGCGAGTGCGGCGAGGTGCGGCACCGGATGCGTGAGCTCCAACCGCAGCGTGCGGTCGTCGGGCGCCGAAACCCCGACCGTCGCGAAGTCGGTGGCTTTACCGGAGTTGAACGCCTCGGCGCCGCGCACCGGCCAGAACATGTAGGAAAGCGAGGCGCCCAACGCGGGGCTCAGCAGGCGCCGGAACGAGAACACGAAATCGTGCGCCGTCAGGGCATCGCCGTTCGACCAGCGCGCCCCCGCGCGCAGCCGGAAGCTCCACGTCAGGCCGTCGGCCGAAGTCTCCCACGACTCCGCCACGCCGGGCAGCGGTCGCGAGGTGCGTTCGTCGAGGACCGTCAGGCCCTCATGGAGCGCGACGAGCAGGATCTGGTCCGTGTAGGCCTCCGCGAGGTGCGGGTCGAGGTCGGCCGGTTCCGCGCTGTTGCCGACCAGCAGCGTGCGGGTGCGGATGCCCTCGGTGACGGGAGTCTCGCGGCGTCCGCAGCCGGCGAGGGCGGCGGCGAGCAGGGAAACCAGGATCAGCGGAAGAATCGTGGCGGACGCGCGCATGCCCAGGCATCCAACGCGCGGCGTCCCGCGGCGCAAAGGAGTTTTCCGGTTTCGCCCCGAGCTGTGAATCGCGCACTGCGGGCTCGCGGCGGTGGGCTCCGGGCGGCTTGCTGCCCGCATGAGAAACCTTCCCCGTCTCTGCGCGATTCTGCTCGCTGCGTCCGGCTTCCTGCGCGGCGCCGAGCCCGTGCGCATCGGCCTGTTCATGTCCATCACCGGCCGCGACGCTTCCTTCGGCGAGGCCTCGCTGCGCGGCGCCCGGCTCGCGATCGAGCAGGTCAACGCGGCCGGCGGCGTGCTCGGTCGCCGGCTCGAGCTGGTGGTGGAGGACAATCGTTCGGTCGCCGGCGAGTCGGCCACCGCGGCCAAGAAGCTCATCACGCGGGACCGCGTGGTCGCGCTGGTCGGCGAATGCTCCTCGGCCCGCACCCTGGAGGCCGCGCCGGTCGCGCAGGCGGCGGGCGTCCCGCTGGTCACGCCCGCCTCGACGAGCCCGAAGGTCACCGCGGTGGGGGACGCGATTTTCCGCGTCTGCTTCATCGACCCGTTCCAGGGCGAAGTGCTGGCGGCGTTCGCGCGCAAACGGCTCGGCGCGAAGCGGGCGGCGCTGCTGGTCGATGCCGGATCACCCTACTCGACCGGGCTGGCGGAAAGTTTTTCGCGGGTGTTCACCTCGCTCGGCGGCGAGGTGGTGGCGACGCAGCGGTACACCGGGGCCGATACTGATTTCCGCGCGCAGCTCACGGCGATCCGCGCGGCGCGGGCCGACGCGATTTTCCTGCCCGGTTACTACGTGGCGGCGGGCCTGGTGGCGCGGCAGGCGCGCGAACTCGGGCTCACCGCGACCCTGCTGGGCGGCGACGGCTTCGAGGCGCCCCAATTGCTGGAGATCGGTGGCGAGGCGCTCGAGGGTGTGCATTACTCGACCCACTTCTCCCCGGAGAGCGCGTCGCCCGCCTCGCGCCGCCTCGTGGAGGCGTACCGCGCGCGGCATGGCGAGGCGCCCAACGGACTTGCCGCGCTCTCCTATGACGCGGTGACCCTGGTCGCGGACGCCATCCGGCGGGCGGGCACCACGGAGGCGAAGGCCTTGCGGGGCGCGCTGGCGGCCACGCGGGATTTCGCCGGCGCCACCGGGGCCACGACGCTCGATGCGCGTCGCGACGCGCTGAAGGAGGCGGCCATCATGAAAGTCGCCGCCGGCAAGATCGTCTTCGTGGAGTCCGTGCGACCGTGAGGGGCTGAACCACGAAACACCCCAAAGGCACGAAAGGGACAGAGGCACGAAAGGGACAGAGGCGCGAAAAACCAGCGCGGCTCCGCTGCAAGCGAAGCGTCTTTCAGGATCGGTTCCGAAGAGCTTCGCGAGGGGGAAACCACGGATGAACACGGAGGAACACGGATGAGGGAGTGCCGATGTAGCCGAGGCTGTTTGCCCGGGATGATGACGCGGGCCCGACGGCCGAAGGTTCTTCCGAAGGGGGCGGATTTGAACCGCGGATTTTGAGGATGGGGCGGATGATGAAACAGGCGGCAAGCCTCCCCGAACTTCCCGGCCTCCTGTTCAAGACCACGCCGCGGTCAGCGCACCCGTACCTCGCCGGCACTTTTCGGTAGCAGGAAATTCGGGGTGGTGCCGGCGGCGGGCGGTGAGCCATGCTTGGCTCATGAAGGAACCTGTCCCCGCCCCCGGTCTTCATCGTCGTGATTTTCTGCGCGCCGGCGCCGGCGCGATGCTCGGCTCGGCCCTGGCCCCGTTGGCGCGGGCCGCCGAGCCGATGGGGCCGCGGACCGCGCGGGTTTCGATCGTGACCTGCCGCGGCTACGATCCGCGCGAGGTGCGCGCGGCGTTCGACCGCAGCTTCGACCAGCTGGGCGGGATCGGCGCGCTTGTGAAGGACCGCACCATCACGATGAAGGTGAACCTCACCGGCTCGAAGTTCGACGCGCTGCTCGGTCGGCCGGTCGGCGAAAGCTACATGACCCATCCGGTCACGGTGATGGCGGTCACCTCGGCGTTCTTCGCCGCCGGCGCGCGGCGGGTGCGCCTCGTGGAGTCGACCAACTTGCGCCAGCCGATGGAGAAAACCCTGGTCGACGCCGGATTCGACTGGAACGCGCTGCAGGCGCTCGGTCGCGTCGAGGCCGAGGACACCCGCAACCTCGGTCGCTCCCGCGACTACGCCTCGTTCCGCGTGCCCACCGGCGGCCACTTGTTCGATCAATTCGAGCTGAACCGGTCCTACGCCGACTGCGATGTGTTCGTCTCCCTCTGCAAGCTGAAGACCCACATCACGACGGGCATCACGCTCACGATGAAGAACCTCTTTGGCATCACCCCGAATGCGCTCTACGGCGACGACGCGCCGTCGGAGGACGGCGTGAAGGGGCGCGGCCGGTTGCACAACCTCAAGGGCTGGGGTGTGCCCGAGAACGCGGCGCCGTTCGATCCGCCGGGTTGCCGGCGCGAGTTCTTCACGCCGAACGACGGCGGTTACCGCGTGCCGCGCATCGTTACCGACGTCTGCGAGGCGCGTCCGATCCACCTCGGCCTCATCGATGGCATCACGACGCTCAACTGGGCGGAGGGCCCGTGGGTCAAGGGACGCACGCAGCGCATCGCCTCGCCGGGCGTGGTCATCTGCGGTTTCAACCCGGTCGCGACCGATGCGGTCGGGACGGCTGTCATGGGCTTCGACAA
>JBJTCH010000333.1:0-15349 GCA_046091745.1 Opitutaceae bacterium | reverse complement strand
TTGTTCGGGCGCGAGCGGTAGAAGCGCGAGGCGTCGGGCACGAGGGTCTCGTTGGCCAGCAACCAGACCTCGCCGAGGTCGTGGACCGAGGGCTCCGGCGTGAGATCGAACTCGCCGATGCGGCGGTTCATCACGCCGTTCCGAGTATAGACCGTAATGGGCTCGGTGGTACGACCGGGAGAGATACGGTCGTAGTCGGGGACGTTCGGGTTCGGCGGGCGCGGCGTGCCCGTGCGGTCGTTCTCGCCGGTGAACCGCATGGTGATGCCGCCGGGCGCGGTCCAGAGGGTGTAGCCGCTGAAGCGGACGCGGTAGCGGCCGGTCACGGGCGCGCGGAAGCCGTCCCAGCGGTAGGTGAAGCCGGTGACGTAATTGCTGGAGACCCAGCCGACCGCCTCAAGCTCGCGGGTGCCGGGGTCGGTGTCGCCGACGGTGAGGGGTGCGCGGAGCCAGCGGACGTCGGGCTGCGGAGTGTGCCCGAGTACCGGATACGTCATGCGGTCGGGCGACGAGTTGAAGATGTTGCCGGTGAACAGGCGCGTGAGGGTGCGCTGGTCCCGGGCGTAATGGCGGGTGACGGTCGCGGGCCGCCGGGCGAGATGCGTGGCGAGGATCTGGCGCAGCGCGTGGTCGGCGGCCGTGAGGTAGCGGGACAGGTGGACGTGCGAGACGTCGAGGGCGGAGGCCGACTTGTTGTAACGGTGGGCCTCGCCGTCCTCGGGGAACTGTCCGCGCACCTGCAGCCACGGGGCGGAAAGCAGGTCGCGGAGTGCGTTCTCGTACTCGTGGCCGTTCAACCGGCGGCGCAACGTGCGGCCTTCGCGCGCGATGCGATTGCGGTCGGCCGCGGTGAGCTCGCGGCCGAGAGAGCGGGTGAAATCGGCCACCGCCGAGGGTTCGGGACGGCGTTTTTCGGCGGGCGGCATCTCGCCGGAGGCGACCCGGTCGTGGATCCGGATCCAGCGTTCCTGGTTGGCCGGATCCTCGGGCTTGAAAGCGAGTGACTCGAGGTCGAGTCCGCCCTTGCGGTCGATGTCGTTGTGGCAGCCCGCGCAGTGCGCCTCGAGGAAGGCGGCGCGGTTGTCCGCCGCGGCCGCCGCGAGTGGCGTCGCGGCAGCCGTGGACAACAGAATCGAAAGGAGAAGTCGCGTCCGCGGGCGGGCCATGGACTCAGGCGGGATCCAGCCCGCGCATGGTGCCGGTGGAGGAGGCGAAACGCTCGGTCTCGATGCCCATGCGTTGGAGCACGGAGACGAACAGGTTGGGCAGCGGGTAATTGTTGGACGTGTTGAACGCGAGGTGCTGGCCGTGGCGGAAGCCGCCGCCGGCGAGGATCGTCGGCAGGTTGAAGCAGGTGTGCGCGTTGGCGTCGCCAAAGTTGGAGCCGTACAGCACGGCGGTTCGGTCGAGCAGCGAGTCGCCGTCCTCGCGCACCGTCTGGAGGTCCGCGAGGAGCTTCGCCAGCAGCCGCATGTGCCATTGGTCGATGGCTTTGAGCTCGGAGCGCTTTTTCTCGGATTTCCCGTGGTGCGAGAGGTTGTGGTAGCCGTCGGTGATCGGGGTGTCGTCGAGCTCCAGCGCCGGTGTGCTCACGCCGTCGAGCATGAGCGTGATGGCGCGGGTGGAGTCGGTCTCGAACGCGAGGCGCGCGAGGTCGTACATCACGCGGACCTTCTCCATGTAGGCGGCGGGGTTGGCCGGGTCGATGGGGGTGGGTGCGGTGACGGCGGGTTTCGGGCGCTGTTCCCAGTCGCGCGCGGCCTGGAGGCGCTGCTCGAGGTCGCGGACGCTCGTGAAATACTGGTCGAGCCGGTCGCGGTCGCGCGCCGTCGCGGCGCGTTGGATCTCCTTCGCCTGGCCGGCGACCGTGTCGAGGATGCTGCGGCCGGTGTCGAGGCGGCGCATTTGCGCGGCGACCTGCTCGGCGGAGCCCTGCAGGAAAAGTTGGCGGAAAACGTCCGCGGCCTTGTCGTCCGGAGGGATCGCCACGCCGGTGCCGGTCCAGGAGAGGCTGCGAACGCGCGTGTTGACCGCGAGGGTGAGCGACGGGAAGCGGGTGAGGGTGCCGATGTGCTCGGCGATGTGCTGGTCGAGCGAGAGGGTGTTCCGGAACGAGCTGCTGCCCGGATGCGGCGCGGCGGTGAGGAAACAGATGTCGGCCGGGTGGCCGCCGTCGACGTTCGGGTGCGAGACGCCCGAGAACACGGTGAAGCGCTCACGGTGTTCCTGCAGGTGCTGCAGATAAGGCGAAGCCTCGTAGCCGCGGCCGGTGCCGGTCGGGAAGAACTGGTCGCCCAGCACGCCGAGGTTGTTGCAGATGCCGAGAAAGCGCCGCGGTTTCGCGCCCGGCGCGAGCGGGGAGGAGGCGGTCGCCGCGCGGGCGAACGGAGCGAGCATCAAGTCGAGCGACGGCAGCGCCAGCGCGACGCCGGCACCGCGCAGGAAGTGTCGGCGGGAAAGAGCCCGGCGGGCGGTGACGACCGGGGCGCGGCTCGGGGCGGACGGTGGCATGGGGATGATCGGACAGTGGTCCGTGGAAAACCGGACGCAAGCGCGGTCCTTGCGTCCGCGGGCAACGCGGGGAATTTTGGGCGGGATGACCTCGGATCTCTTCATCGCCGGCTGCGGCTACGTGGGTGCGGCGGTGGCGCGATTGGCGCTGGAGCGCGGTGTGCGCGTGTCCGCGTTGACGCGGAATCCGGTGCGGGCGGCGGCGCTGCGCGAACTGGGAGTGAAGGTTGTGGTCGCGGATCTCGCCTCGGACGCATGGCACCGGGAAGTGCCGGCGGCGCCTCGTTGGGTGGTGAATTGCGTGAGTTCCAGCGGAGGCGGCGTGGACGGTTACCGGAAAAGTTATGTCGAGGGGACGACCTCGCTCGTCCGTTGGGTGGAGAATGCGGGCGGGACCGACGCGCTGCTCTACACCGGAAGCACGTCGGTTTATCCGCAGGGGGCGGGGGAGCGGGTCGACGAGACTTCGCCCGTCGGGGCGGCCGATGAGCGCGGGGCTTTGTTGTTGGAAGCAGAGAGGCTGGTGCAGGAGGCGGCCCGGGCGGCGCGACGCCGGTTTGTACTCCGCCTGGCGGGCATCTACGGGCCGAGCCGGCACCATTGGTTGGAGCAAGTGCGGACGGGCGAGGTGAGCGGGGGCGGCGCGCACCGGCTGAACCTGATCCATCGCGATGACGCCGCGGCCGCGATCCTCGCCTGCCTCGGGTCCGAGCTCGGGCCAGGGGCGCACGTCTTCAATGTGGCGGATGACGCGCCGACGCCCAAGGCGGAGGTGGCCGCCTGGTTGGCGCAGCGGATGGGCCTGCCGCCGCCGCGTTTCACCGGCCTGGCGCATCCGGCGCGTCGTGCGGTGGTGCCGGATCGGGTCATCGTGAACGCGGCATTGCGGCGCGAGACCGGCTGGCGGCCGAGTTTCCCCACCTTCCGCGAGGGCTACGAAAGTATCTTGTCGCGCGGAACGGACGCCGCTCAGTCTGGCGCCGCAATCACCTAACCCAACCCAAGCAAACCCATGGCTGGACTCGGCAAACTGGTTAAACAGGCGGAAAAAATGAAGCGCGGCATCGAGGCGCTGCAGGCACAGCTCGATGCGAAGGAGATCGAGGTCACCAGCGGCGGTGGCGCGGTGAAGGTGCGCATCAGCGGCAGCGGCCGTTTCACCGGGCTCACGCTGGATCCGGAGTTTTTGAAGGAGGATCCGAAGCTCGTTGCCGACACCGTGCTGACGGCCGTGCAGGACGCGGCGAAGCAGGCGAAGGATCACCACGAGGCGGAGATGCAGAAAATCACCGGGGCGTTCCAGATGCCCGGGTTGTTCTGAGACCGCCCGCATGACGCCCGCCTTCGAGCGGTTGCAGCAGCACCTGAAGCGGCTGCCGGGGCTGGGCTTCCGCTCCTCCGAGCGCATCGCGTTGCACCTGCTCGTGGAGAAACCGGCGCGACTGCCGGAGCTCGTGCGGGCGCTGGAGGAGGCCGCGGGGGCGGTGCACCGCTGCTCCCGCTGCGGCAACCTCGCCGAGGCGGAGCTGTGCGCGGTCTGCGCCGATGAGCGGCGTGAGACGGGAACCGTGTGCGTCGTCGAACACGTGCCGGACCTTGTGGCGATCGAGCGCAGCGGGGCATTTCGTGGCCGCTACCACGTGCTGCACGGTAAACTATCGCCGATGCAGGGCGTGCGGCCGGAGGACCTCAATCTGCAGTCGCTGCTCAACCGCATTTCATCCGGCGAGGTGCAGGAATTAATCTTGGCCCTGCCCAACGACGTCGAGGGCGAGGCGACCTGCCATTACATCACCGAGCATCTGCCCAAGGAACCGGTCGTGCGTACGACCCGCATCGGGTTCGGTCTGCCGAGCGGCGGCGGGGTGCTCTACGCCGACGCGGTGACCCTGCGTAGCGCGCTCGAGAGCCGCAAGGGCTACCACTGATTCGCCGGGCGGCGGGACGGGAAAAGTGTCGACTCCCCCGAGGAGGAAAGTGATTCTGCCGGCTCACCCATGCGGGCCGGCCGGGCACAGGTCGTCTGGTTGTCCCGCACCAACACCATGAAACCAAGCAGCAGTTCGTTCCTGTCGCGTCTCGCGCGTTTTGGCGCGGGGCTTGTTCTCGCGGCGTTCGCTTTGACGACGTCCGTTTTCGCCCAGGGCACCGGCTCGGTCGCCGGTTCCGTGGTCAGCACCGCCACCCGCAACGCCCTCCAAGGCGCCGTCGTCAGCGCTCCGGCGCTCGGCCGCACGGAACTGACCGATAACGCCGGCGCCTTCCTCATGCAGGGCGTGCCGGCCGGCACGGTGCAACTCACGGTCGCCTACGCCGGTTTCGAGGAGCGGAAGCTCACCGTGACCGTCACCTCCGGCCAGGTCGCTCGCGCCGACGCTGAGATGAAGCCCGCCCAAGCCATCCTGATGGACGCCTTCACCGTGGCGACCGTGCGCGAAGGCCAGGCGCTCGCCATCACCGAGCAGAAGAACGCCTTGAACGTGAAGAACGTCACCGCGTTCGACGAGTGGGGCATCCTTCCCACCCAGAACGTCGGCGAGCTCGTTTCCCGCATGCCCGGCATCACGTTCACGACCGACGAGGATAACCTCATCAACAACGTGAGCATCGGCGGTCTGCCCGCGAGCTACACCCGTCTCAACATCGACGGCATGTCCTCCACCGGCGTCGGCGGCGACGGCCGCACCGCCACCCTCCACTCGTTCTCGGGCGCCATGTACGAGCAGGTCGAGATCATCGCCGGCCAGACGCCCGACAAGCGCGCCGACTCCCTCGGCGGCCAACTCAACCTCAAGACCCGTTCGCCGCTCGCCATGTCGGAGCGCCGCCGCGTCACCTACACCGCCGCCACCCGCTACTTCCCGTCGTGGTCCAAGCGCAATTACGAGGTCTCCCAGCGCCCGTGGCGCCCTGATCTCACCGCGAGCTACACCGAGGTCTTCAGCGTGGGCAAGGGATCCCGCAACCTCGGCGTCGCCGTCACCGCCTCCTATCAGGAGGTGCTCAACCCGCACGACTGGGACATCAATCTCTACGAGACCACGACGAACCCCGTCGCGCAGTGGCGCGACTACACGCGCATGAGCGGACTCAACGACCGCTTCCTTTCGGCGATCAGCGCCCGCGCCGACTACAAGTGGTCGGAGTCCACCCGCGTCTCCTTCCGCTATCTCTACAACGCCGGCTCCGAGCCGTTCTTCAGCTACACCGCCGTCAATCCCTGGATCGCGTCCAACCTCACCATCAACGATCCGGTCACGAACCCCAATGGCGGCATTCGCGCGGGCTACACCGCCCAGCGCATCGAGATGCTGCCGGTCAACAACACGACCCTCCAGCCCGGGGGTGTCGCGGTCGGCGCCTCGCAGATCCGCCTCAACCCGCAGCGCTACTCGTTCACCAGCAAGAACCCCACCGGCACCCTCGCGTTCGAGCATAATTGGGGCCGGTGGAAGGTCGACCACGCCTACCGCTGGAGCAACACCCACTGGGACTCCGGCGCCGGCCGCGAGCGCGAGAATGGCACCGTCTCCATGCGCACGCAGGGAGCGGTCGGCTTCGTCCTCGATTACTCCAACCCCTTCGGCCAGACGTTCACCCAGACCGGCGGCGCCAGCGTCTACGACGCCGCCAGCTACCGGCCGTTCGTCACCGCCGCCGCCTCGGCCGCGCAGCCCGTGCCGCAGACCTCGGTCGTCTTCAACAAGCGCGACACCGTGACCGACACCAATGAGGTCACCGCCAACGTCAACGCCTCCTACCTGCTGCCCATCAGCCATCCGGTCACCGTCAAGGCCGGCCTCGAGTCGGTGAATCGCCGCGTCAACAACCGCCAGGTGTATCCCCGTCGTTGGTACGGTGTCGTCGGCTCGGTGCTGCCCTCGGACGGCCTGATGCCGCTGACCGAGTTCGAGCGCCAGAACGGAGGCCGCCGGTTGCCGGTCGTCGATCCGGCTTACATCAGCACCACGCTGGGCAACGCGGCCCTCTGGTACGAGGACGTGAACTTCACCGCGACCAGCCAGTACACCAACCGCCGCATCCTGGAGGAGGGCGTCGACGCCGGCTATATCCAGGCGACGTCGCGCTTCGGCCGGCTCACGCTGCTGGGCGGCGTGCGCAAGGAGTGGGTGACCACCGACACTTTCGTCTATTTCCGCGCCCGCACCACGCCGATCGCGGTGGAGCCCGACCACTTCAAGCGCGCCGCGCTGGATTACCAGAAGCTGTCCAAGGACGGCGATTACGCGAAGGCCTTCCCGAGCATCCACGCCGCCTACGACATCACGGAGAATCTGAAGGCGCGTGCGAGCTGGTCCACGAGCTATGGTCGTGCCTCGCTCGCCTCGCTGATCACCGCCCCGACGGCGAACGACTCCGCCCGCACCGTGTCGATGGGCAATCCCGACCTGAAGCCGCAGCTGGCCAACAACGTCGATCTGAAGCTCGAGTACTACCACAAGAACGGCATGGTCTCGATCCGCGGCTACAAGAAGGACATCAAGGATTACATCGGCGCCTCGGGCCGCTCCGGTGAAATCATCGGCGCGGGTGGAGACAACGGCTTCGACGGCCTCTACGAGGGCTACGAGATCATCCAGGCCCGCAATCTCGGGACCGCGAAGTACAAGGGCCTCGAGTTCGATTTTCGTCACCGGCTCGCGTTCCTGCCGGGCGCGTTGCGCGGACTCACTGTGCGCGCGAACTACACCTACCTCGAGACGGAGGGTAATTTCGGCGGCACGATCAACCTGACCAACGGCCAGCTGGCCGGCTTCATCCCGCGTTCCTACAACGTGGGCCTGATGTACGCCTACCGTAACTTCGGCGCGTCCTACGACGTGAACTACACCGGTGGCTGGCCGGTCGTCTACAGCACCACATCAGCGGCGGGTAACCGTTTCCGCGAACCGTGGACGGTCATGAATGCCGGCATCACCTACAAAGTGCATCGCGACGCCACGGCGTTCCTGAGCGTCAACAACCTCGCGGAGGGGGGGCGTCGCGAGTACATCTTTGATCCCTCGCGGGTCCGGTCCAACTGGACGATTCCGCGCACGATCAAGTTCGGTGTGAGCGGGCAGTTCTGAAGCCCGCGGGCCTTACTGGTCCGTTAAAACTAAAGGCGGTCCCGATTCGGGGCCGCCTTTTTTGTGTAGGTATTTCCGGCGCAGACTCTTTTCGGATAGAAGTTTGGAAAAAGCTTGAAAACAGACCAGATCTGGTCTGGTCTGTTTTTATGAAGGTGATCAATATCCAAGCCGCCAAGACCCATCTCTCGAGGATCGTCGAGGACGTGGTAGAGGGCGAAGAGGTGGTTCTGGCGAAGTCCGGCAAGCCGCTCGTGCGCCTTGTACCGTACGCCCAGAAGAACACACCGCGGAAGTCCGGCGCCTTGTCGGGTAAGATCTGGGAGGCGCCGGATTGCTGGGGGCCGGGGGATAGCGATCTGGAGGCCTCCATCGAGTCGCCGCTCCTCCAGGAGAGTCCGCCTGATCCGCTGCCGATTCCGCGCCGGCTACGGATGCTCCGCCTGCTGCTCGATTCCCACGTCATCGTGTGGTGGCTGACCTCGCCCGAGCGTCTCAGCGAGGAGACGCGGGCGATGATCAGTTCGCCCGACAACGAGATCCTTTTCAGCGCAGCCTCCGCTTGGGAACTCGGGCTGAAGGTGGCGCGCGGCAAACTCCGTTTGCCCGATGGTTACGCCGATTGCCTGCTCGGCGACGGCGTCACGGAGTTGCCGGTCAGCATCGCCCACGCGGTGCGCGCGATGCGCCTTCCTCCGATACACGGGGATCCGTTCGACCGTCTGCTCGTCGCGCAGGCCCTCGAGGATGATCTCGTGCTCGTGACGGCCGATCAGGTGGTGTGCTCCTATCCCGTGCCGATCCAGAAGGCCTGAGTAGGAGAGGTGGGTATTGGAGTCTTTACGCCGCTTTTGCGTGCGCGTCTTGGGCGCGGGCCGTTTTCCGGGATCAGCGGGTTGCGGGGAGGATCGTCCGTGGATTGCGGATTTGAAAATCCGCGGTTTCCCGCCGAGAAAACCCCAGATGCTTCGCGTCGCCCTCCTCAGTTTTTTTGCGGGCGCCCTGCTTACGCTCGGTGCGCGCGGCGCGTTGCCGGCGACGGAAGTGCCTCAGGAACCTCCCTTGCCGGCCGTCGCGGCCGCCTTGGTGAGCGAAATCACGGTGTTCCCGCGTCCGCCAATCACATGGCTTGAGGTGCAAGTGGAGCTTTCCCGCCGCGGTTTTTCCGGAGGACCGATCGACGGCATCCGCGGCCCGCAGTCGTCGGCGGCGCTGCGGGCGTTTCAGCGTTCGCAGCAGATTCCCGAAACGGGCGAACTCGACGAACGCACCGCGCGGGTGCTCGAGATGGAGGCCCCGGCGTTGGCGTGGGCCTCGCTCGCTGCGGACGATCTCGCCGGCCTGCAGCCGCTGGCGACCACGTGGCTGGGCAAGTCGCGTCAATCCGCGCTCGCGCACGAGACCGCGCTGGAACTCGCGACGGAGCGCTTCCGCGCCGGTGCCGGGTTTCTCCGCCGCATGAATCCCGGCCTCGACTGGGACGCGATGACGCCCGAGACGCTTTTTGTGGCGCCGGCGGCGGAGTTCGTCGCGAAGCCGGGGAGGGCGGCTTATGTTGAAATCCGCCTGGCGGAGAAAGTGCTTGAGGCTTTCTCACCCGACGGTCGGCTGCTCGCTCATTTCCCCACCAGCATCGCCCGGCGCGTCGAGAAGCGGCCGGTGGGCGATCTGAAGGTCGTGGTGGTGGTCGCGAATCCGGATTACACGTTCGATCCCGCGGTGTTCCCCGAGTCGGAGGAAGCCAAGGAACTCGGCCGCAAACTCATCCTGCCGCCCGGTCCGAACAACCCGGTGGGGGTGGCATGGGTTGGTTTGGATCGGCCGGGTTATGGCATCCACGGGACGCCGGATCCCGCGAAGGTGGGGCACACGGAGTCGCATGGCTGCTTCCGTCTCGCCAACTGGGACGCGCAATCGCTCCTCGGCCTCGCGTGGATGGGCATGACGGTGCGCGTGGTGCCGTAGGTGGGACGCGCCGTTGCGCGGATGCATTTCTCGCATCGCCGGAGTCTTGCGGAGTAACGTCGGGCCGGTAGGGATCGCGGTCGTGATACCCCCCGTCCTCGCGCGTCTGCTCCGCGCTGTCGTTCCCTTGGCCGCGCCGGGGCTTTTCGCGGCGGAACCGTCGCCGGGTCCGCTGCTGGCCGAGGCGGATCTCCCCGCTTACGAGCGTGAACTCGATCACGCGGGTCTGATCCGCGGTTGGAACAAAGCCGCGCTCGACCGCGGTGAGCGCACCTACGAGCGCGTCTGCCACGCGTGTCACGGCGATCTCAACCTGCCCGGCTCCCTGCCGAACGCGCTGCGGTTCGCCGAGGGCGCCTTCCGCCACGGCAAGGATCCGCTGACGATGTACCGCACGTTGACACGCGGCTGGGGCATGATGGCGCCGCAGATCGAGCTCACGCCGCGGGAGAAGTACGACGTCATCCACTACATCCGCGAAACGTTCCTCGCGCGCCGCAACCCGTCGCAGTACTTCGCGGTCGACGACGCGTACCTCGCCGCGTTGCCGAAGGGCGTTTCACGCGGGCCCGATCCGGTGCGGCGCGAGCCGTGGCGGGAAATGGACTACGGACCCTTCCTGATCGGCACCTACGAGATCGCGGACGACACGCGGCGCGCCGCCGCGTCCCAACTGAAGGGCGCGCAACTCGACGCCGTGACACCCGGCGCGAACATCGCGCAGAAGGGAATCGCGATCCGTCTCGATTCCGGTGCGGGTGGCGTGGCAGCGGGTAAGTCCTGGGTCGTGTTTGAGCACGACACCCTGCGCGTGGCCGGTGCGTGGACCGGCGAGGGCTTCATCGACTGGCACGGCATCAACTTCGACGGCCGTCACGTGGTCCGCCCGCGCACCGTGGGCACGCCGGTTTTCGAGACCGCCGACGCTCCCGGATGGGCCGATCCCGCGACGGGGAGTTTCGAGGACAAGCGGGTGACCGGTCTGGATGGACGGCGGTTTGGTCCGCTGCCGCGGTCATGGATGCGGTACCGCGGCCTTTATCGCTCCGGCGATCGCGTCGTCCTTTCGTACACCGTCGGGGACGCTCCGGTGCTGGAGAGTCACGATCTTGAGCAGGGTGCCGCCGGCCCGGTGATCGTTCGCACGCTGAATTTCGGCCGCTCCACGCGCGACCTTCTGATGCGGGTGGCGAATGCCGGGGCGGCGATCCGCGTGCAGGGGTTGCCGCCGGCGGCCCTCTCAGCGGAGGGCGGCTTCGCCACGCTGCGTATCCCGGCGGTGGCGACTCCCGGGCGGTTCGCGATCCGGATCGCGCGGCCGGGCGCGGTGATTCCCGAGGCGGCCGGCGAGCCGCGCGATCTCGCGGCATTCACGCGCGGCGGACCCGCGCGCTGGACCGAGACCATCACGACGCCGGTCCTGTCGAGTCCCGCGGGCGGGGCGTTCGCCTCGGAAAGACTGACCCCGCCGACGGTCAACCCGTGGCGGGCGCGGGTGCGGCCCGGGGGATTCGATTTCCAGCCCGACGGCAACTCCGCGCTGCTGTGCACGTGGGACGGCGATGTCTGGCGCGTCGAGGGATTGCGGGCGGGAGCCGAGTTGCGCTGGCGACGCATCGCCTCGGGTCTTTTCCAGCCGCTCGGGGTGAAGCGCCGCGGAAACGACGTGTTCGTCACGTGCCGGGACCAGATCGTGGTGCTGCGCGACCTCGATGGCGACGGGGAGATGGACTTCCTTGAGTGCTTCAACAGCGACCACCAGGTCACGGAGCATTTCCACGAATTCGCGATGGGC
The DNA here is from genome assembly GCA_046091745.1 of Opitutaceae bacterium. Classification (GTDB taxonomy): domain Bacteria; phylum Verrucomicrobiota; class Verrucomicrobiia; order Opitutales; family Opitutaceae; genus ER46. Next base: position 3,988 of record JBJTCH010000333.1, on the reverse strand, counting down.
CTGCAGGCGGATGACGCGGGAAATTTTTACTACGCCAAGAGCGCGCGACACGCCCGCACGGCGCTGGTGCCGCACCATGGAACGCTGCTGAAGGTGAGTGCGGACGGCTCCGAGACGACGATCCTCGCCAACGGATTCCGCGCGGCGAACGGCGTGTGCCTGAACCCCGACGGTTCGTTTTACGTCACCGACCAGGAAGGTCATTGGATGCCGATGAACCGGGTGAATCGCGTCACCCCGGGGAAATTCTTCGGCAACATGTGGAGCCACGGTGCGCCGGATGATCCGTCCGATGCCGCGATGGCGCCGCCCGTGTGCTGGATCGACAAGGCTTTCGACCGTTCGCCCGCGGAGTTGCTTCCGATCGAGGGACCCGCGTGGGCGCGCTGGGCCGGCACGCATCTTAACCTCTCGTACGGGGTCGGTCGCCTGGAGGTGTTTTTCAGTGAGCCGGTCGGAGATGGATTCCAAGGCGCGGTGTGCGCGCTGCCGGTGCCGGATTTCCCGACGGGTATCATGCGCGGCCGGTTTCATGCCGCGACCGGCGACCTTTATCTTTGCGGGTTATCGGCGTGGGCCACGTCGCAGACCCTCCAGGAGGGCGGTTTCTACCGGCTGCGGCCGACCGGGCGCGCCGCGTGTCTGCCGACCCGCTGGCGGGTGCGGGAAGGCGAGATCGAGCTGACCTTCAGCGAGGCGCCCCGCGTCGCGGCGGAAGTTTCGCGTTTCACGGTTCGCCGCTGGGATCTGCGGCGCAGCGCGAATTACGGGAGTCCGCGGATCGATGAACGGGAACTTCCGGTCGCCGCCGCGGAGGCCGGGGGCGATCCGCGCGTGGTTCGCTTGAAACTTCCCGCGCTCGCACCGGCGCAGGTCGTCGAAATCACCTGCCGGCTGGTCGACGCCGACGGCGCGGAGGTCACCCGCGTGATCACCGGCACCATCCATCGCGTGCTGGGTGACGGCGCGCGGTAGGTTTCAGAACTCGAGACGCAGCGTGAAGGCGGCGTTGCGGGGATCCTCGCGGAAGGCGCGCCGGTAGAAAACGGTTCCCGTGACGCTATCCTCGTCGAGCTTGCTGGCGTTGATGGTGCGATCGTCGAGGACGTTGCTGACGTTGAGCTGGTAGGTGACGCGGGTGGCGTTGACCCAGAGGCCGGCGAGGCCGCGGGTGCGGTACTGGAGGAGCAGGTCACCGACGGAGCGCGGATTTCCCCAGAGCGTGCGGCGCGTCGAGAGGATCACGCCGGCGACATTCGCGCTTTGGTAGCGCCAGCCGCCGCCAATGGCCAGGCCTCGCAGCGGGCCCGACGAAAAGGTGTAGCGGGTCCAGAGGTTGGCGCGGTGCGGCCGGTTGCCGTAAGCCTGCTCCTCGGTGAGGCGGGTGGTGGCGAGTTCGGTCGCGGCCTGGGCGATGCGTTGCGCGACCGTCGCGGTGCCGAGCGCGCTGTTGCGGTCGAACAGCGGCTGGTTGAAGACGGAAGGACGGCCGGTGCGGGTCGTGTAGATGGAGTCGAGGGCCTTCCAGAGGGCCAGTCTCTCCTCCCACCACGGCACGCCTTCCTGAAAGACATTTGTGCGCGTGCGATCGGTGTAAGCATACCCGGCGCGGAGCGTCCAATTACGGGAGAGGTTGGCCGAAATCTCGGCCTCGAGGCCATGGCTCACGCGATCGCTGAGGTAGGCGTCGGCGGTGCTGAAATACACGGACGTGAGGTCGGTGAGGTTGGTGATCGGCGAGCCGGCGGGCAGGCTGGTGACGCCGGCCTGGCGGAAGTAGTACTCGAACGACGACATGACGTCGTTGTTCGGCTGCACGAAAACCGCCGCGCCGCCCTGGATGCGATCACCCAGCATGCGCGAGTCGTAGGCCTTCACCGAGCCGCTCAGGCGGTTTTCCAGAAAACTGAAGGCCACGCCGTAATCGAAGCCTTCGCCGCGGAACGGCGGCGGGGTGAGGTCATCGGGCAGAGCGGAGCGGTTCCGGTCCCCGAGGCCGACGCTGTTGGAGTAGTTCGCGGTGAGGGAGAAGTGCCGCGTGAGGTGCAACACGGCTCCGAGCGAGCGCCGCAAGCCGCCGCTGGCGCTGGACGAGGTCCAGTTCTGTCGCACGGGAGCGAACGCCGGCTGGTCGGCCGCCGTGGCCAGACGGTACTTCCCCGTCGCGGTGTCGCGCAGCACCCGGGGGCCCCGGGCCAGGATGTCGTCGTCGCGGACGCCGATTGTCGTCACGAGCCTTCCGTCGAAGAAATAGCTCTGTGCGACCGCCATCAGCGAATCGATGGTGATGCGGTCGTCGAAATCCCGGTCATTTGGCGCGGCCCAGTCGGTGCGCAACGCGCCGACCGCCGGGAAGGTCGAGTTGAAGCTCTCGAGGTTGAACGGATTGCCCGGCTGATAACCCGGGGTGTAGTCCGCGAACGGACCCCCGAGGCGGAAGTACCGGCGGCGGAAGACCTGATTGGCCGCGTTTTCCGCGGCGGTGTTGAAAGGCCGGTTGGCCCAGACCTCGCGGGAACGCAGGCGGGACTCACGGTTGGCGGCGTGTTCAACCATGGCGGCCAGCCGGTGGCGGCCCCAGCGGCGTCCGAGGTCGGCCTCGTAGGAGAGGGAGGCGCGCAGGGTCCGGTTGTCGTTGCGCCGTTGCAGGCGGAGGTAGTTGTCCTGGCTGAAGTAGTAGCCGTTGCCGAAGAAGTAGGGGTTCAGGCGGCCATCGGGCAGGCGGTAGTTGAGGTCCGCCCGGAGATCCGGGTTTTGCGCGACGATGGTGTCGCCGTGCCGCCGCGATTGGTTGGCCGCGAGCTCCACATACAGGTTTCGCGCGAGCCGGTGGTTGAAGATCGCCGTGAGGTTGCTGGTGAAGACCGCGGCGCGCTCGCCGGCGCCCGAGGCAGTCACCGCACCGAAGGGGATGTAGCCCTCGTGCATGATCGTGTTTTCGGTGCTGTTGAAGACGCTGGCGGCGCTCGCGAGGGTGACCCGGTTGACGGTGGAGGACGCGCCCTCCCAGAGTTGCGGCGGAGCGGAAAGGTCCTGGCCGTAGACCACCACGTTGCGGTTGCTCACGTTGCCGGTACCCGAGGTCGCGGCGACCAGCGCGCTGCCATCGGCGTTCTCATAGCGCTCCAGGGTCTGGTTCCAGCGGATGCGGCCGGCGCGCAGCCCTCCGTCGAAACGGGTGAGAAAATCGATGTGGTTCCACGGGCGGCCCGACACGCCCGAGGTGTGGCCGTGCTCGTAGGAAACGGTGACGTCGGTTTCGCGTTTGAGTTGGAACTTCACCGCGAGTGTCGCCGCTTGGAGGTCGGTGTACTGGTGCGGCTGGGGCGATCCCTTGCGGTCCCAGACTCCCATCGCGCGGACGGCAAGGCGGTCGCGCAGCAGGACGTGGTTCACGTCGAGCGCGGCGCGCCGCGTGCTCTCTCCGGCCATCTTCAGGTCGAGGGTCGCGAGACCGCGGTTCAGCAGCGGCTGGCGTGTGCGGAAGTTCAGGTTGCCACCCGCGCTGCCCGTGCCGCAGAGGATCGCGTTGGGTCCGCGGGTGGAACCGATGCGCTCGGTGTTGTAGGTGTTGGGCTGGCCCGCGTTTTGGAAGCCGTCCACCGACGTCGTGCCGGGCAGGCCGCGCACGTTGAACGTCAGGCCTTGGTCGCCGAACATGTTCGCCTGGGATCCGCCGCCGCCGGATTCGTCACCGCCGACCACCACCTCGGCGTTGAGGTCGGAGCGCAGCACCTCGTCCAGCGAGGTGGCGGCGAGGTCGTCCAACAGGTCGCGCGTGAAAACACTCACGGCGCCGGGTGTGTCGCGGAGCGCCGTGTTCAGCCGGCTGCCCTCCAGCGAGTTCGTGGCGGCGTAGCCGGTGTCGGCCTGGCCCGTGACGACGAAAGGGGAAAGCTCGACCTTTTCGGTGGGCGGTTGGGCGGGGGCGGCGGCGAAGCCGGTCGTGGCGGCGACGACCGCGCTGCCCGCGGCGAATGCGCGTACG
>JBJTCH010000332.1:0-13574 GCA_046091745.1 Opitutaceae bacterium | reverse complement strand
CAGCCTCACGCTCCTCGGCCTCGACGGCACGGAGCAGGTGATCCTGCGCGGCGAGCTCCGCTCGCTGATGAGCTCGGGCCGTTCGCTCATGCCCGAAGGCCTTGAGGCCGCGGTGGACGAGCAGGCGATGGCCGACCTCGTTGCCTTCCTCGCCGCCGGCCGCTGACCGGCGCGAGGGACACGAGTGGTACTCCTGTCTCTGCAGGTTTTGCGCGTTGTTGCGGCCATCGGGCAGATTGGCCGCGAAAATGCTCAGAACGCGCAGAGGCAGAACTTAAACGGCAAGACCGGAAAAATCGTTAAGGCATCGCCGGCCTTCCTGATCTTCCCGGTCTTCCTGTTCCACTCCGACTGTTCGCTGCCGACGTCCGGAAGCGCCGAACGCCCTTCGGTCTTCATCTGCGCCATCTCCGCAATCTGCGGTTCAAATCCGCTGCCATCGGAACCGTCTTAGGCTGTAGGATCGACGGCACCGGCCGGGGTCACCGGACCCCGGCTACAGACGAAGCGCATTTATCCGTGTCGATTCGTGTCCATCCGTGGTTGCTCACCCGCGGAGCGAGTCGGGAGCGCGTTACGACCTGAGGCTCGGGTCCGTGGATCCGAATCGGTAAACTCGGATTGGGCCTCGGTGCCTTCTGTGTGCCAACTCAACTCCTCTTCGGTTGCGGCGAAGCCGCGCGGCGAAATCCGCGGTGCCGACCAAAGGTCTGAGCCTCCGCTTCCCGCTTTCCGGCTTTCCCCATTCACTCCGAATCGGAGCAGCCTTCGGTTTAAGCGGAACCGCGCCGGTCCTGGTCCTTCTTCTCATTGGGACTGGTCGGCGGCGGCGGCGCGGCTAGGGTCCGGGGCCCATGCCCGTTCTGCTGCAATCTCCGCCCGTCCAGCTGAGCCTGCTCGCGGCGTTCCTCTACGCGGCAGGCGCATTGGTCATCAAACGTTCCGCGGAACTGGGCGTGGGCGTCTGGCGCACGGCCTTCGTCGCCAACCTGCTCTGCGCGCTGCTTTTTCTGCCGCTGCTGGCGCTGGGGGGTGAGATCCACCCGGGTCTCTGGTGGCAGCCGGTCCTCACCGGCGCCTGCTTCGTGGCGGGCCAGTGGCTCACCTTCATCTCCTTCGAACGCGGCGATGTCTCGGTCGCCACGCCCGTGCTCGGCATCAAGATCCTGCTGGTCGCCGTGCTGGTCACCGCGATCGGCGGCGAACGCCTGCCGCCGCGAATCTGGGCGGCCGCCGGTCTGGCGACCCTCGGCATCGCGCTGCTTAACCGGCGGCCCGCGGCGGGGGTGCCGCACGCCATCGGCCGCACCGTGCTCACCGCCGGCGCCGCGGCGACCGTCTTCGCGGTGTTCGACGTGCTCGTGCAGCTGTGGTCCCCGCGCTGGGGCACGGGCCGTTTCCTGCCACTCACCCTCGGTTGCGCGGCGCTGCTTTCGTTCGCGCTGGTGCCGCGTTTCCGGGCACCGCTTTCGGCGATCGACCGGTCGGCCTGGCCGTGGCTCGTCGGCGGCGCGCTGCTGATCGGGCTGCAGTCGGTGATCTTCGTTTCCACGATCGCCCGCTGGGGTCAGGTCGCGGTGAGCAACGTCGCCTACAGCTCGCGCGGATTGTGGAGCATCGTGCTCGTCTGGCTCGCCAGCCGCTGGCTGGGCGGCCGCGAGCGCGTCGAGGGCCGTCTGCTCGTCTGGCGGCTCGCCGGTGCCACGCTCATGATCTCGGCTGTCACTCTCGTCGCCGCCTGAGCATGACCCCCGCGTTCCGCCACCACCCCGCCCGGCTCGCCCTCGCACTCGCGAACGCCGGCCTGCTCCTCCTCCTGGCGGGCGGCTGCGGGCGCACGGATCAGGCGACCGCGACCGAGGGTCGCGCGGGCGTCCTCCGCGTCGGCAACGGCGCAGAGATCCAGTCCCTCGATCCCCATCTCGCCGGCGGCAGCGTCGACCACAACGTGCTCTGCACGCTGTTCGAGGGTCTGCTCACGCTGGACGAGGAGACGTTGCAGCCGCGCCCCGGGGCGGCGGAACGCTGGGAGGTTTCGGCCGACGGCCTCACCTACACGTTTCATCTGCGCCGCGACGGCAAGTGGTCGAACGGCGATCCGCTCACGGCGCGGGATTTCCTGGCGAGCTTCCGCCGCGCGCTATCGCCCGCGTTCGCCTCCGAGTACCGCGACGCGCTCTACCCCGTGCGCAACGCGGAGGCCTTCGCCAAGGGCGGCCTCACCGATTTCACCGCGACAGGATTCGCCGCGCCGGACGACCACACGCTGGTCATCACACTCGCGCAACCGACCGCGTACTTCCCCACCGTTCTGCGCGCCAACGTCTGTTTTCCCGTGCACCCGCCATCGGTGGAGCGCGGCGGGGCGCGTTTCGACGACCGTACCGGCCGCTGGACCAACGCGCGGCCCTTCGTTGGCAACGGCCCGTTCCGTCTGGTGGAGTGGCGCGACCACCGGCATCTCGAGGTCGAGCGGAACCCGCATTACTGGGACGCCGCCCGCGTGCGGCTGAAGGGCATCCGGTTCCTTCCCGCGGAGTCCACGCAGGCGCAGGAACTCGCCTTCCGCGCGGGCCAGCTGCACACGACGTGGGACGTGCCGCTCGCGAAGGTGGCCGCTTACCAACGGGAGACTCCCGGGCTCCTGCGCGTGGAACCGTACTTCGAGAGTTACTTCATTCGCTTCAACACGCGCCATCCCGTGCTCCGCGACGCCCGCGTCCGACGCGCGCTGGCGCTCGCCATCGACCGCACGGCGATCACGCGCGACGTGCTGCGCGCCGGGCAGACCCCGGCCCACGCGCTCACCCCGCCCGGGCTCGGCGGCTACCAACCGCCCGCCGCCGTGCCGCACGACCCCGCGGCGGCGCGCGAACTCCTCGCCGCCGCCGGTTTCCCGGGCGGCCGCGGATTGGCGCCACTCGAGCTCTCGACCATTTCCTCCGAGATCAATCAAAGCATCGCCGAGGCCCTCCAGGCGATGTGGCGGAAGGAACTGGGGGTCGACGTCCGCATCCTACGCAAGGAGTTCAAAGTGCTCCTCGATTCGCTCGATACCCTGGGCTACGAGCTCGCGCGCGGGCGCTGGATCGCCGAGTACCCCGATCCGCTCACGTACCTCTCCATCTTCACGACCGGCAACGGCGTGAACGGCACCGGCTTCTCCGACCCGGCGTACGACGCACTCATCGCGGCCGCCGCGCGCGAGAAAACCGCCACGGCCCGCCTCGCGGCGCTGCGTCAGGCCGAGGCCTACCTGCTGGAACAGATGCCGTTCGCCCCGATCTACTGGGGCTCACGCACCACCCTCGTCGCCGCCTCCGTGCGGGGTTGGAAGCCATCTCCGCTCGGATTTCGCAATTACAAGGATGTCCGGCTCGAGCCCTGAGCCAACCCGGTCAATCACGCCTTGTCTCCACCGGGCCCGACGGCACGCTGCGTTTCAAAGACCGGAAGACCGCCACGTGAGCGTCATCAACGATCAGCCGACGACCCAACCTGCCGCCGCCCAGCCGCGGAAGCGACAGTCGCGCGGCTTCACCATACTCGAGGTCACCATGGCGACCTTCGTCCTCGCCCTCGGCATCGCGACCTCGATCGTCGCGATCCAGTCGGGCCTGAAGTTCATCGACGTGGCGCGCGACACCACCCTCGCCTCCCAGATCCTGCAGAGCGAGATCGAGCGGATCCGCATGATGAGCTGGACCTCGGTCACGGCCCTGCCGGCGAAGGCGGAGGTCAGCCTCTCCGATATGTTTTCGTCCTCGGCGACGCTCGCCCGGCGTTTCACCGTGACCCGCACGGTCGAGTCCGACACCTCCCGGCCCTCCGACGTGCGCTTGATCACCCTGTCGGTGACCTGGCGTTCCGTCGATGGCCGCACGCAGACCCGCAGTTTCCAGGCGAAGTACATCCGCAACGGCCTGTACGATTATTTCTACACCGTGGCGCGCTCGTCGTAGCGCGAATCGAACGGAGGAAAAACCACGGATGAACACGGACGAACACGGATCGAGCCGCGGCGGGAAAGCGGACGCTTTGACTTCGGCCGCCGTCAGCGGATTGCGAGGAAACGCGGGGCCAGCGCCCGCCGGCCATCCGTGTCCATCCGTGTCCATCCGTGGTTCAACCCTCCCTCCCCCTTCTTTCCGGAAACCCTACCGCCGCGCGGCCTTCACGCTGGTGGAGATGATGGTGGGAGCCACGCTCTCCGGCTTCATCCTCGCCGGCGTGCTCTCGACGTTCCTCTTCATGGGCCGCACGGGGGCGAACATCCGCAATTACAGCGACATGGAGTCGCAGGCGCGCCGCGCCCTCGAGCAATTCGCGCAGGATGTGCGGCAGGCGAGCGCGGTCAGTTGGACAAATGACACCACGATCGTGCTGACGGTCGACGGCGCGAGTGTGACCTACGCCTACTCTTCCGGGGCCTTCACCCGTCGCACGACCGCGGGCACTTCAACCCTGCTGAACGGCATCACGACTTTCTCGTTCAAGGCCTACAGCATCACTGGCGCCGAGATCACCGGAATAGGCACCTCCACGTCGCTGGCCTCGGCCAATCTCAATACCAAACAGCTCCAGATTTCGCTCGAGGCATCGCGCAGCACCACGACCGTCGCCACCGCCACGAACACGGTGCTCTCGGCCCGTTTCATCCTGCGCAACAAGCGCGTCACGGCATGAAGACCGATCGAAAGGCGCTCGCCTCACCTCCTTCACCGCGGACGCCCCGCGGGCAACGCGGCGCACTGCTCATCGTCGCGCTCCTGAGCTGCGCGATCATCGGCATCTCCATCACGAGCTACATCCAGCTCGGTCGCACCAGCCTCACCGTCTCCAACCGCGCCCTCTACAACAACGGCGCCATGAACCTCGCCGAGAACGGCCTCGAGGAGGCGATGTACGCGATCAACCAGGACGCCACTTTGTCCAGCTACTCGTGGAGCACCGATGGTTGGACAACCAGCGGAACGACCGCGAGCCGGAAATGGACGGGCACGCAGTTCGATCAGAACGCCACCGGAGAGGTGCGCGTGCGCGTCGACAATTACACCGGCGCCAGCACACCCGTGATCTACGCGCGCTCGCTCGTGACTCTGGGCGGCGGTGCCGCGGCCGGCACCTCGATCGAGAAATGGATCAGGGTTTCCCTCACCCGGACTTCGAAGTTCGCCAACGGGCTCGTCGCGAAGGACACGATCACTTTCTCCGGATCGAACGCCACGGTCGACAGTTGGGAGTCAGGCTATCCCACCACCGACACCAAGTACTCCGCCTCGGTGAAGCGCGACAAGGGCAGCGTTGGCAGCATTTCCGTCTCGGTCAGCGCCGTCGCCGTGCAGAACGCCGACATCTTCGGCTACGCCGCCACCGGCGGATCGCTGCCCACCGTCGGCCCGAACGGTCGCGTCGGCACCTTCACGACCGCGCTGGGCACCATGGACATGTCCCGAGTTTCGACGGACTTCTCGGCGAATTTCGATCCGGTCGCGCAACCCACCGGCGGCACCTTGGTGGGCGCCATCGGCTCGACGACCCTAGGAACCGCCGGTTCCGCCACGACCTACAGCGGCTCCGCCATTTCCCTGAGCGGACCCGCGACCAACAAACTCGTGATCCAAGGGGATGTCACCCTTTACCTCACGGCCGCCGCCGGCGCCTCGGCGATCAGCCTCACCGGCAACGCCAGCATCGAGATCGCTTCCGGAGCCTCGCTCGTCATCTACACCGCCGGCGACGTCAGCATCGCCGGCAACGGCGTGCTTTCCGGCGGATCGACCGCCGCGACGGCGAACAGCCCGACCAAGTTCCAGCTCTGGGGGACCAGCACGAGTGCCACCAAGCAGACCATCGGTATCGTGGGCAACGGGGTGCTGTCCGGCGTTGTGTATGCCCCCAATGCGTCCGTGAAGGTGAACGGCAACGGCGACGTCATGGGATCGGTCGTGGCGAACGACATCACCGTCACGGGCAACGCCGCCTTCCACTACGACGAGTCGCTCGCGAACTTCTCCAGCGGCAATCCCTTCCGCGTGAGCGAGTGGAACGAGATCACCTCCGCCTCCGACCGCGCGGCGCTCAGCGCCTCCATGTCTTGGTGAGCAACGGGGCGGCCGCCGCCAACGCACGCGCAGCGTAAGCCAGCCGGCGCGGAGCCATCTCCCGCCGCGCCGTGGCAGGATCGGCGCGTGCAGGCCGAATTGATCGCCGCCCTCGCCGCCCGCCGCCCGGGCATCCGGGACCGGTGGGAGGCCTTGCTGCGAGCGGACCGGGCCTGCAGCCCCCTCGCCGCTCCCGATGCCCTCGTCCACCTCATCGATTGGACCCTCACCGAGTTCGAACGGACCGTGCGCGGCCTGCCGACGCGCCGGCGCACGCTGTGCCCGATCGGACGCGGCGACCTCGACTGCCCCTGCGGGCACAACCCGCTCCTGGTCTACTTCGCCGCCGGCGAGCAGGCCCTGCAGGAGTCACTCGTCCTCGCCCAAGCCGACCGGCCCGGGCTGAACGCCCTCCAGCGCGACGCCGAACTTTCGGAACTGAACCTCGCCCTGCGCCACATCGCACGCCGCGAGATCAGTTCCTTCTGCGCGCTCTGCCAGCTCCGCGGCCGCGAGTGTCCGGGTGAGCCCGTCCTCGCCACCGCCGTGCCTTGAGCGCGCGCCACGCGCTCGGAGCCGACGCGGCGCGCCGAGGCCCGGTCGGTTCAGAATAATCCGTTGGCGACGACCCCGACCGCGGTAAGCGGACCGGTGTCGCCCATGCCGTCGAGGGCACGGTCCGCCTTGCGCAGCAGGGAACGCATGTCGCGCAGCAGGCTGTCGTCGCCGAGCAGCTTGCCGAGCGTGCCCTCGCCGCGGGAAATCTTGTCCGAGACCGATCGCAGGCTCGCCAGCGACGCCTTCAGGTCATCCCCGGCCTTCTGGTCGAAGACGAGCGTGCCGAGCGTGCCGCGGCCCGACTTCACCTCGTCGACGAGGGTCTGCGCGCTCGCGAGGAAGTTCTTCGCCTGGGCGGCACCGCTCCGCAGGTCGGCCACACCGGCGACCAACTCGTCATGGAGCTTCGTGTCGTTGACGAGGCGCCCGAGCGTGCCCTCGCCGCGGTTCACCTTGTCGGTGATCAACTGGAGGTTGGCGGTCGTGCGGCTGAGGTTCTCGCGGTTGTCGGTGACCAGCTGGTCGATGCGTTGCATCAGGCCCGGCGACTTGGCGTCACCCGCGAAGGCGCTGTTGATCCCGCGCAGCGCGTCCTCGAGCTTGGTGCCGAGGTCGCCGATCTGGGCCATGACCTCGTTGATGTCGGGCGTCTTCCGCGTGCGGATCTCGGCGCCCGGCTTGAGCGTGCCGGCGCGATCGGTGCCGAGGTCAATGCTCACGTAGGCGGTGCCGATGAGGCCGTTGGTGATGATCACGGCCGCGGCGTCGTCCTTGATCAGCTGGTGGCTGTCGATGCGCAGCACCGCCTCGGCGCGGCGACCGGCGAGCCGCGTGCCGGCGACCTCGCCGATCTTCACGCCGGCCATGCGGACGTCATCGCCCTCCTTGAGCTCCTTGAGCGTGTCGAAGCCGGCCACGATCTGGTAGCCCTTGTCGCGGAGGATCTTTCCGCCGCTGAGCGTCTCGAAGGTCACCCAGATGAGCGCCATCCCGAGGAGGAAGAAAAGCCCGACACGGGCGGTCTGCTGTGCGTTTTGCATGGGAGTTCTCCTTGGATCGAAAAAATTGACCGCGCGGGTCAGCCCGCGAGCTGGCGGACGCGCGGGTTCCGCAGGTCGATGCGGGGGTTGAGGAAATCGGCGACGCGGGGATCGGCCGGGGCGCGCAGGTCGGCCGGCGGCCCGAGCGAGACAAGCCGGCCGCCCATGAGGATGCCGACGCGGTCGGCGATCCCGAGCGCGAGGTCGCGGTCGTGGGAGACCACGATCGAGGTCACGTGGTACTGCTCGCGCAGGGTGGCGATGACCTCGGAAATGGTGGCCGACATGACCGGGTCGAGCTCGCTCGTCGGCTCGTCGTAGAGCATAAGCTGCGGCTCCATCACCAGCGCGCGGGCGATGGCGACGCGTTTGCGCATGCCGCCGGAAAGCTCCGCGGGGAGCTTCCCCGCGGCGTTCTCAAGGGACAGGATCTGCAGCGCACGCATGACCTTGTCGCGAATCGCGGCCTCGGTGCCGAGCCGGTGCTCGCGCGGGTAGAGCGCGAGGTTGTCGTACACCGTCATCGAGTTGAACAGCGCACCGGCCTGGAAAACGAGGGCCATGCGCACGCGGCCGCGCGTCGCGGGATCGGAGGCGTCGTGACCGTCGACGAGCACGCGTCCGGCGCTCGGCTGCTCAAGGCCGACGACGTGCTTGAGGAGCACGCTCTTGCCCGAACCACTCGGCCCCATGAGCACGAAGATCTCGCCGGGGTTCACCGTCAGCGAGATACCCCGCAGGACGGGTACGCCGTTGAACCCCTTCGAAAGATCTTCGACGGCGACGCCCACGGCGGTGGAGCCGGTCCGGGCGGAGGAGGAGTCAGGCGCGGGGAAGCTCATGGCCGGGTTCACAGCAGCGCCTTCGTGACGAAATAATCGAGCACGAGGATAAGGATGAGGGACGTGACGACCGCGCGCGTCACGGAAGCGCCGATCTCGCGCGGGCCGCCGCGGGTGTTGAGGCCGATGTTGCAACAGACGAGGACGACGCCGAAACCGAAGATCTCCGCCTTCACGAGGCCGTTGAGCACGTCGCCGAAGTCCATGTATTGCCGCATGGTCGCGAAGTAGGAGGCGGGCTCGATCGAGATGAAGTGGGTGTACTTCGCGACGATGGCGCCGCCGAACCACCCGACGAGATCGGACATGATCGTGAGCACGGGCATCATCGCGAGGACGGCCGCCAGGCGCGGCAGGACGAGCATGCGCGCGGGCGGGATGTTCATCGTCTCGAGCGCGTCGACCTCCTGGTAGACCTTCATGGAGGCGAGTTCCGCGGCGATCGCCGAGCCCACGCGGCCGGCCAGGAGCACGGCGGCCATGACGGGCCCGAGCTCCCGCGCCATCGAGAGCCCGACGAGCAATCCGATGAACTGCTTCGGCCCGATGTTGGCGGCCGCGTAGCCCGACTGCAGGGCGAGCACGCTGCCGATGAAAAAGCTCAGGATGCCCACGATCGGCAGCGTGGTGTATCCGATCAGGTAACACTGCTCGATGAACCGGCCGAATTGCCGCGGTAGCGTCGGGACGTGGCGCGCCGCCTCGACCAGCAGGTGCAGGCAACTGCCGATGCCCTCGAGCACGCGCACGAAAGGCCGCACCACCTGCTTCGGAGCGGCGGTGAGGATCGATTCGTTCTCCTCGGGAGCGTGGGAGGTTTCAGCGGCCATCGGAAGGCGGGGATGAAAAGCGAAGCGCGAAGAATTTCCAGCCGCCCCGCGCGTCTCGCTCGAGGCCGAGCAGACCGTTGCCGAGGGCAAGGCGTCGAACGTCGCCTGCGCGCACGCTCGAGAACAACGGCCCGAGGTGGAATTCCGCCCGGTTCTCCTCGGGGCGGTTTTCCCACGTGACCGCGTCCCACAGGAGCGACGTGCGGCCGCCGCCCCCGGGGCGCTCCTCGTGGCGGGCGAGCGCGAACAAAGGCGACCACGCCTGCCGCACCTGCACGTTGCCGGGGAGGAACACCTCGAGCGGACTCGGGAACTGCCATTGGCGGCGGCCGCGGCCGTCCTCCCAGTGACTGAGGAGGGGCCACACGTGCGTGAGGGTCGCGGCGGGTCCATCGGTGCGGCCGGCGGCGCGTTGGGACTCGTGCCAGTAGAGGAAATACAGGAACTGGCTGCGCGAACGGTCGACTCCCTCCTCGCTCCACTCCGCGTGGCGGGCGAGCGGCCAGAAGTACCACCACTTCGCCTGACCCTTGACGACGGAGTGGGAGTAGAAGGGCGCCCAGCGATTGACGTAAGCCTCGTCTCCCCGGCCCTGCACGAGGAAAGGCCAGAGGTAACGCTGCTCGGAGTAGCGGACGGGCGCGGTGCGCTCGGTGTAGCCGAAGAGCGGCCAGACGAATGTCTCGTTCACATAACCCGGTCCGGTGCTGCGGCTGAAGAAAGGCAGGAACGCGGTGTCCCTTCGCGGCGCGGTGCCGGCCGGATCATCGGAACCGGGTTGCCGCACCACGTCGTGGCCGAGCGGCCAGAGGACATGGGTCGCCGACATTTCGCCCGGGCGTTCCACGGTGGTGTAAAGCGGCCAGAGGCCCCAACCTTGCGCGGCCCCGCGAGAGGAGCGCACAAAGGGCCAAGGAGCGTAGGTGGTCACGGCGCCCCGCTGCTCCACCTCGGCGAAGAACGGGAAAAAAACCCACGAGGCTCGCTCAAGGCCGAACTTCTCCCGGACGGTGCCATAAATTGGGAAGAGCGCGCGGTAATTGAGGCTCGCGTCTTCAAATTCCCGCTCGAACCAGAATGGCGCGATCTCGAGGCGATGCCGGGCATCGAAGGTTTCGGGCGCGGCCGCTCCCGCGAGCCGGCCCTCGCGCCGGACGAGTTCCAACAGGCTCCAGCGGTAGTTCCCGCCGTCCTCGGAGTAATTGAACAGCGGATAGAGGAGGTGCGCCGAACGGAAGCCGCCGGCTGGACCGCGAAACTCGACCCAGAAAGGACGAAAACCCCGGGCCGTTCCGCCCGCGTCGCCACCGGCGGGTCCGGAAAACACGAACGGCCCGAGCCCACCGCGGCGCGACTCGGACGAGTCCACGCTGGCGTCGCCCGGACGGGTCACCAAGACCGGCCAGCCGTTCATTTCGCGTTCGGCGGCCGACGGCAGCGATGCCTGCGCACGCGCCTCCATGCCGGCACCGAGGATGCCGGCCGCGAGAACGAAAATCGTCAGGCGCCGTTTCAGAAAAAGTTCAGGTTTTCCGCTGTCCCATGCACACCCTCGCCCGCGGATCGCGGGCATCACGAAAGCGCGCAAACGAGAGAACGTTGGGCAACGGAGACCACCGCGCAAACGCTATGTTGCACGGAACCGCACGGAACCGCGCGGAAGCCGCCGGACGGTCAACGGAATCGGGATTGAACCATCACGCGGCGCCGCGCGAGGGTTGCGGTCGCATGCCGACGCCAGCCGACCTCCGCCGACCGATCCGTTCCGTGGGGCCATCCCGATGAGGATCAGCGGAGGCAAAGCGCGCGGGATCGAGCTCAAGGTGCCCAAAGGGGACCGCGTGCGCCCGGCCACCGACGGACTGCGCCAGGGGGTTTTCTCAAGCCTGGCAGCAGCAGTGCCCGGCGCGCGCTTTCTCGATCTTTTCGCGGGCAGTGGCGCGTATGGACTGGAGGCTTTCAGCCGTGGGGCCGCCGGCGGCGTCTTCGTGGAACGAGACGCCCGCGCCGCCGCGTGCATCCGGCAAAACATCGAGGCGGTAGCCCGCAGCGTGGGGGCAGGTGCCGCCGCGGATCTGAGCGTCACCCAAGCCGACGCCCTCCAGATCGCCGCGGCGCCTCCGGGTCCCATGCCCGACCTCGTGTTCATCGACCCGCCCTACGAGATCATCCCCGAAGTCGCGCCGGACCTCTTCAACCGTCTCCGCGCGTTGCTCGCCGGACGGCCCGACGCGATCATCGTGTTCGAACTACCCGGAGAACTCGATCTCGCGCCCGAAGGCTGGACCCTCGTGAAACGCCTCGGCAAAGGCGCCCGCCAGCCCACCGCCGCCTTCTTCCGCCCAAAACCCTGAACGTCCGCAGCCAAAGGGGTCAGAGCGTTCGTTGTTCAAAGAATCGAAGAGGGAAAAACTACTTGCGGACCACTTTACGTAAGACGTTTTAATCCGGCCGTTTGGAAAACTCTGAGGCTGACTTCGACCTCAGATCGATGCCTCGGGGCACGTGACCACCGCGTCCAAAACCTTTGATCTGAAACATTGAACGCCCTGACCCCTTCGGCATGGGGTCAGGGCGTTCAATGTTTACGAGAGAGGAAGCCAGTCGCCGGCGCGGCGCCATTTCTGATCTCCCGTCGGGCTTAGACGGCGGCCTCGCCGGTCATTTCCCTGTTGCCGCCCCCGTGGCGCGGATTGTTTCTCAGAGCGACGGCCGCGCATCGTGCCGCACCCTTTGCCATGCCCCCACCCCTTGCCCTTTCTCGGCGGCCGGTGATCGCCGCCGTGCTCGTCTCGCTGACCGCCCTGCTTCGGGCCGCCGAGCCCGCCAGCTCCGGCGGTTCCGCCGTGCAACTCTCACCGTTCGTGGTCTCGACCGAGGGCGACGAGGGCTACCGCGCCGCCAACACCCTTTCCGGCACGCGCATGAACGCGTCATTGTTCCACACGCCCGCGGCGATCTCGGTGCTCACCAGCGAATTTCTATCCGACATCGGCGCGGAGAACGTGGCCGACATGCTGAAGTTCGCGATGAGCGCGGACAACGAGCGCACCGACTCCGGCGGCGGCCTCGCGCAGGCCTGGGACGTCCGGGCCACCATCCGCGGTTTCACCGAGTCCGTCATCACCCGGGACTACCTGCCGAACATGGTCCAGAGTCGCGGCATCCTCGCCAATGACCGTTTCAACGTGGACCGCGCCGACGTGAGCCGCGGGCCCAACTCCATCCTCTACGGCGCGAGCCGCCCGGGCGGGGCGTTCAATCTCAACTCCAAGCGCGCGGTGCTCAACGGCCGCCAGAAATCGGCGCAATTCACCGTCGGCCGCTGGGCGAAGAAGCGCAGCGAGGCCGACTTCGCGTTCCCGCTCATCAAGGACAAGCTCGCGCTCCGCACCAACGCGATGTGGGAGGACCGCGGCGGCTGGTTCGAGTTTGAGATGCTCAAGGCCAAGGGCGCGGCCGTGGCGACGACGTGGCAGCCGTTCAAGACCACCCAAGTGCGCGCCGGCGTCGAGCGCATGGTCCGCCAGCAGATCTCGCCCGGAAATTTCCCCCAGGCCGATTTCGGCTACTCACGCTGGGTGCTGAGCGGCGCGCCCCGCGCCCCGGATCCGCTCCAGCCCGCCACCAATCCCGCGCCCTCGCTGCTGCGCGTGATCAACACCCTGCAGGCCGTCTACGCGCCGCAGGTGCGCGCGCAGCCGTTCCGCCTCTCCACGACGGGCGCCGACATGCGCCCCGATCTGGCGGGCACGCAGGCGCCGGGTTTCTTTGAAACGATCAGCGCCGGCGCCGCTCCCTCCGGCGGCACGTTGGATGACCCGTTCTACGGTCAGGTGATCCCCGCCAATGCCTACCTCGCCGGTCCCGGCCGCAGCTCGAACAACGACTACACGCTCGCCTCGGTCTTCATCGATCAGCGGGTCGGTCCCTTGAGCATCGAACTCGGTTACTCGCGCACGACCTACTTCCGCGGTTTCACGCAGCCCAACTCCAACGCCATCGGCGACGCCAACCCCGTCCTGCCCGGCGCCTACTTCGCGGACGGGGACTCGGTCGTCGCCGCCGGCCGCAACCCCGGCACGCTCCTGCCCGACATCGCCCGCGCCAACCCCTTCGTCGGCCTGCCCTACGTCCAGAGCCAGACGGTGCAGCAGCTCTTCGACCAGCGGAGCGAGTCCTTCCGCGCCACCTCGGTCC
>JBJTCH010000331.1:0-14517 GCA_046091745.1 Opitutaceae bacterium | reverse complement strand
CCCGGTTCGAGTCGGCCGAGTGGTATGAACTGAGGGATACGGTAGCCAATGAATTCCGATCTGCATCGGGATTAAAACCGTCCTCAGTAGACGTGCTTGCCACCGCATAGCATCCAGTACGAGTCGTGCCGTTACGAGTGTTGTAAAGTTCGATGACCCGCGTGAGTTCAAGCAGGCTGAATTTGAAGTTTTTGTCCGAATCGGCTGAGTGCGCATTCGACGCGACCGCGAAAACTATCGGCTCGGGAATCCCTTGACCACCGATACCGTATGCCTGAGCGAATAGCGTAAACGATCCGCTCTCGATAGGCGTTCCCGTAATCACAGGCGTCGTGGACCTCACGACGCCCAGATTCGGCGCAGGAGATATGGTTAACCCTTGGGGTAAGAATCCACCAATCACCCAGTACTGCGGCGCGCTGGGAGTCCCGGTGTAAGTGAAGGCGACCGGAGTCAGCGTGGTGCCGACGCTGCCGGTCGCGGGATTGCGAAGCGTTGTCCGCTGGGGCGTCGCATTGATGATCTGCGTGCTTCCCTGGGTGACGATGAACGTGGTCGCTCCCGCCCGGCCGTGCAGGGCACCGAGCCCTGCCAACGTGAACGCGGCGCGCAGCACCTCGCCGCCCCGGTGGCCCACGAGTTGCTCGCCGGCGCGGATGACTGCCTGCACCGCGGGTGTGCGCGGGAGGAGCGCCAATAGCGCGCCGGCCGGAAGATTCAGCCAAGGCAGGAGGCGTCGGATGGCGAAAAGGACGGAAGGAAGGCGCAGCGTCGAGGCGGTCGGGGTCATGGGAGGCTGCGGTCCACGCAACGGCGGCGCGGACTGACCGAAGGCGACAGCGAAGGGAAAGAAAAGCGCAGCGAGGAAAACGAGGGCCCTTTTCATAGCCGTTCGTGGCATAACCGAGGACTGAAGCCAAGCCCGCGCCCCGGGGCATCCGCCGCCCCGTCAGACCAGCCACACCGTAACCCGACATCCCCCATTGGCTCACCCCACGCAGCCACCCCGAGGCCCGCAGGAAGCGAGGCCCAAGCGGTCGGTTTCAACGGCCCCGCAAACAGCCCGAGAAGCCGATTAGAGGCCATCCGGCGGGCGGGCCTGACGGGCGAGCCCTGCTTCGGCTTACTGCGTTTTTTGACCTCGGAGGGTGGTTTAATCCCAATTGAAACCAGCCCGTTGCGGGCGACCCCCGCCCCCCCAGTGGGCAGGACGAAGCCGGTTCTTTTCGTGTATCGTTTTTGTATCGGCATTCCGTGCCTAAAAACGCCGCTGCGTGCCGTTTCGTTCCAAGGGTGAAGCGAGGCGTGAAACGGTTTCTCCTCTGACAGAGGTAAAATCCAGAAACCGGATACAGCCCCATTCGATTTCAAATCCCGCCACCTCCACCAATTTATGACCTCGGGCGGCACGGGGCCGGTATGAGCCGGGGTTTCCGTGCTTATCGGCGTACTTCGCGAAGTCTGCGGTCAAAAACGCGGAGCGAGTCGGGAGCGCCTTCCTCCTTCGCCGAGGCTTCCCCCTTCGCCAAGCCTACGGAGGACAAGTCGGAGGACGAGACGGCCGTAGCGGTTTCGGCATACGTCGGGGTCACCGGACCCCGGCTACAAACGAACTGAATTTATCCGTGTCCATCCGTGGTTGGCCACGCGCGGAGCGAGTCGGGAGCGCATTCATTCGTTTCCCTTGGTGTCCATTCATGGTTGGTCTCCCGCTTCCTCGAGAATCCTTGGCTTCCGCGGGTCCATTTTACTGCGGTTGCTCGCGGCCTTGCGCCGGCGCCCCGCGTTCCTGATTTCCAGACTCACCCCTCCCGGCCTCCGTTACCTCCGTTTGCTCCTGTGCGCGGGTTTAGGTCGTTCCGGCCTACGGCTTCTCCGGTTCCGGCCGCGTGTGGAAGTTCTCGTGGGCGAGGAGGTGCAACCGGTGCATCACCAGGCTGAGCTCGGCGCAGGTTTCGCGCGCGGCGGCATCGGTTTCGCCGGACTCCGCGCGGCGTCGCGCACGGAGGAAACGTTCGGACAGCGGGAGGTGCTCGTCGTCGCCCCCCAATCGGCGGAGAAGTTTCCGTGCGCGATCCGCCCAACGCCGGGCCCGCCGCACGAGGAGGAGCGCGGCGGCGGCGGTCATCCGGCCGG
The DNA here is from genome assembly GCA_046091745.1 of Opitutaceae bacterium. Classification (GTDB taxonomy): domain Bacteria; phylum Verrucomicrobiota; class Verrucomicrobiia; order Opitutales; family Opitutaceae; genus ER46. Next base: position 12,381 of record JBJTCH010000331.1, on the reverse strand, counting down.
CCGTGAGGTCCTGGAAGACGCGGCACTCGAACGCGCGGCACTGCGACGGACGCTGCGCGTAGATCCGGCAGGAACGGTCGGCGCACAGCGCCGCACAGGGCTGCGGCGAACGAACGACCGGCGGCGTCGCGCGCGAAGTGAGCACGGGTAACCCCTGCGCCCGCAGGGCCCGCGGATCGTCGGCCGCGCCGAGTTTCACGTGATGAAAGAGCGTGCCGTCGCAGCACAGGCCGCAGGCTCGGCAAAGTTGCTCGCCCGGGTTCATGGACGTGGTGCGGGCCGCAGCGCCCGCCGACAGATTTCGAAGTCCTCCGGCCACGGGCAGGTGATCTTCAACTCCGCGTGCGTCATGGGGTGGATGAACTCGAGCCCGGCCGCGTGGAGCATCACACGTGGCGCGCTGACCATCGCGCCCTTGCCGCCCGCGGGGACGCGGGTCGGGCCGCCGTAGAAGGGGTCACCGAGGATCGGGTGTCCGCCCTCCGCGAGATGCACGCGGATCTGGTGCGTGCGGCCGGTGTGCGGACTAGCCTCGACGAGGATGACACCGGAAAGGCGCTCGACGACGTGGAAGGAGGTGCGGGCCGGATCGCCGCCGCTGCGTACCGCGCCAAACCGGCTGGCCTTTCCCTCGCGGCCGACGATCCCGAGATGGTTGGCGACCTCCCACGCGTCAGGCGCCGGCGCGCCGGCAACGGCCAGCGCGAGGTAGGTTTTCCGCACGGTCTTGCCGGAGAAAAGCGCCGTGACGCCCGCGTTGGCGCGGGGATCGCGGGTGAAAAGCAGCACGCCCGAGGTATCACGATCGAGCCGGTGCTGGAGCCCGAGATAAGGCGACCCTCCCTCGCGCTCCCGCAGAAAAGCCGCGAGCGTCGAGTGCACGCTGGCCCGGCGGGCGTCGAGCGTCGGCTGCGTCGGCAACCCGGCGGGTTTGTCGACCACGATCAGCCATTCGTCCTCGAAGAGAATCCGCTCCGGAGCCCACCCGGGCACCGGTACGGCCGGCGGCGTGGGTTCGTTCCGCCGGACGGATTTTTCGTGCGCCATGGGAGGAGGAACGTGAAGGAGGGGAACGGCGGAAGACGAGCAAGACGTTGGAGACGGGTGTGACCGGGGAGACGAGGTCACCACGAAACACTCGAAAGGCACGAAACCAGGCGGAGAGGCCTGCGGTTGAGGTTGGAAGTTTAGGTTTAAGGGACGGGCACGATAACGGTTCCATCCCGCTTCAACTTAAACCCTCAACTTTAACTCGGTCGCCACCGGCGCCCGTCACCTCCTGTTGCAATCCAGCCGGCCAACAGTAGCCAACGGCCTGAGCCTCGGGCCGGTGGATCGGACTCGGTGAACTCGGATCGGGCCTCTGTGCCCTCTGTGTTCCAACCCAACTCCCCGTTGGTTGCGGCGGAGCCGCGCAACGGACTCTGCGCTGAAACCCGGGGCATCCCGCATGACCTTCGGCGAGGCGCGGGCAGCAAACGTCGAGGCTGCCGCGCCCGAACCTGAGGATCAGGGCACCTCGTAGATCTCGAGGAGCGCGGAGCCGGAGGACGAGGAATCGGCGCTGACCTGAATCGTGTACACACCGGCGGGCAGTGTCGCGAGGACGGCGGCGTCTTTGCTTCCCGCGGGCAGCGCGAACGCGCCGACGCGGAGCGCGGCGGAGGCGATGTCGGGCAGACTTGAGACCCAGTTGTCGTTGCCGCCGAGCAGTTGGCCGGCGCTGTCGTACAGGGCGATCGAGGGATCGGTAATGGTGTTGGTCGCACCGAACTGCGCCATCGCGGGCCCGACGCCGCGCAGCAGCACGCGGGCGCCGGCGCCGCCCTCGAGGACGAAGCCGCTGATCAGCGCGCCGTTGCCCGCGGCGGCCGGGCCGCGACTGGAGACGTTCACGAGGCGCGCGCCGTCGCCGGAGCCGGCATCATAGATTTCCACGAGGGCGATGCCGCTCCGCGCGGAGGCGGCGGTTCCGGCGGAGGAGCCGCCCACCTGCACGGTGTAGACACCGGGCGAAAGCGTCACGAGCGCGGCGCTGTCGGCGCTGCCCGAGGTGAAGGGGAACGCTCCCGTCTGAACGGCGGCCGCACCGGCGTCGCGCCCCCAGCCTTCGGTACCGGCGACGAGTGTCCCGCCCGAGGAGAAGATCTGCAGCGAAGTGGCGGTGAGGGCACCGCTGACTCCAAACGCTCCCAGCGCGGGACCCGCTCCGCGGACCAGCACCGGCCGCGGCTCGGAGCCCGCGATGGCGAAGCCGAGGATGAGCGGGTTGCCGGGTGAAACTTCCCCGCGGGTGGAGAGGTTCACGAGGCGGGAAGACCTCGAGCCCGCGGCCCGGCTGTTGTCGGCAAGATTGATGGAGAGCGTGCCCTCCCCGGGGACGACGGTGTTGATCGTGCGCGGGATGATGCCCGTGGCGACGTCGATGCCCGGTTGGGCGGCGGCCTGCGCGGGCGTCGACGTGCTGTTCGCCGGAATGCCCAGACCCGGCACCGGACTGGCGTAATTGAATTCGCGAATCACCTCATAAAGACCGGAGGCGACACCCGAGACCGTGGGAGTGACGGCGCGGGCGCGAACGTAGAAGACGGAGTTCGCCGGGAGACTGACACCGGCGACCTGCCAGTTCGCCGTGCCCGGGGCGCGCACGCCGTCGCCAAGCCGCGTCCAGGAGGAAAGGTTGGAGGAAATCTCGAACGTGACGCTGGAGATCTCACCGATCGCGCCCGTGCGGTTCAGCAGGACGGACCCACGATTGGCGGCGACGCCGAGCGCCTGCGCGCCGCTGGCCGGCGAGGAGAGCCGCGCGATGCCGGGGCGGGCGACGCCGCCGACGGCGCCGAAACCGCCGCCGATCATGAGGCGGCCGTCGGCCTGCAGCGCGAGCGCCGTCACAGCACCGTTCGGCGCCGGGGCAAAGGCGGCGTCGCCCGAGCCGTTGGCGTTGAGGCGCACGAGACGCGACGGGGCACCCGCGACGAGCACCTTGCCATCGGCCTGCAGCGCGAGGGCGACCGCGCTGCCGGCGGGCGCCGTGAAGGAATTGTCGGCCGAGCCGTCGGCGTTGAGGCGCGCGACTCCGGCCTGGTTGACGGCGTAAACGATCCGGCCGTCGCCCTGCACGGCGAGCGCGGTGACGGGGCCGGAAACCGCCGAGTTGAACGAAGCGTCGGCGGCGCCCGCGGCGGTGAGCCGCAGCACGCCGTTAGCGTGGCCGACGAGGACGCGGCCGTCGGCCTGCAGCGCGAGCGAACGCACGGCGGCGGGTGCGGAAGCGTTATACGAAGTGTCGAAGGTGCCGTCGGCGTTGAACCGCGCGAGGCGCTGGCGGGCGACGCCGTTGATGGTGGTGAACGCGCCGCCGACGAGCGTGCGGCCGTCGGATAGCGCGAGCAGGGCGTTCACCGCGCCGTCGGGGCGCGGCTGGAACGACGTCGTCACGGAGCCGTTGTCGTTCAGCATGGCGAGATTCCGCGCGGCGACGCCGCCGACGCTGGCGAAATTGCCGCCCACGACGATGGAGCCGTTGAGCTGCAGGTCGGTGAAGTTGCCACCCACGAGGACGGAGCCGTCAGGGCGCGCGGCGACCACGCTGATCGTGCCGCGGATGTCGGGATTGAAGTTCAGGTCGATCGCGCCGCCGGTGTCGACGCGGGCGAGACGGTTGCGGGTAACGGGGACGCCGGTGCCGCCGGGTTGCAGCGTGGTGAAGGAGCCGCCCAGCAGGACGAAACCGTCGGACTGCACGGCGAGCGTGGTGACGGCGCCGTTGGGGTTGGGGTTGAAGGTCTGATCCACCGCGCCGTCGCTGTTGATGCGGGCGAGGTTGTTGCGGAACACGAGGGCACCGCCGGCGGAGGGCTGCAGCGTGGTGAAGGAACCGCCGAGGAGGAACTGGCCGTTGGACAGCGCGACGACCGCGTTGACGGTGGCGCCCGCGTTGGGGTTGAAATTCTGATCGAGCGTGCCGTCGGTGTTGAGCCGGGCGACATAGTTGCGCGTGACCGGCGTGGTGGTGCCGTTTGGCGTCACGCTGTTGAAGTTGCCGACCACGACGGCCTTGCCGTCGGCCTGCGGCGCGAGGCCGGTCACACCAGCGCTGGGCGAGGGGTTGTAGTTGGCGTCGACGGTGCCGTCCTCGTTGACGCGCGCGAGGTAGTTGCGCGGCACGTTCGTGGTGGTGAGGTTCGGCGTGAAGCCGGTGAAGTCACCGCCGACGACGAGCTTGCCGTCGCTTTGGCGGATCACGGAGGTGATGCGCCCGTTGGCGTTGGGGTCGAAGGTGACGTCGAGCGAGCCGTTGTCGTCGATGCGGGCCATGCGGTTGCGGGCGGTGCCGGCGACGGTGGTGAACGAGCCCACGACGACGATGCGGCCGTCGGGCTGGACGACGATGCCGGTGACGGCGCCGTTGGGGCCCGGGGTGAAGGAAGCGTCGAGGGAACCGTCGGCCTTGAACCGGGCGAGATTGCCGCCGCTGGAGTTGTTGAGGTTGGCGAACGAACCGCCGACGAGAAGACGCCCCTCGCGGTCGATCGCGACGGCGCCGATCTCACCGCTCAGACGCGCACCGGCCGCGGCGAAGGCGGAGCGGAGCGTGCCGTTGGAGTTGAGCCACGCGAAGCCGGAGAGCTGTGTGGGCACGGGAGCGCCGGCAGTGCGCACCACGACCGCATTGACCGGACCATCGGTCGTGAGCACCGGGCTGAAGTCGGGATCGGGCGTGCCCTCGGGACGGAACCGCGCGATATTGGTGCTCTTGGCGCCGCCGAGATCCGCGAAGCTGCCGACGGCGATCACGCGCCCGTCGGGCTGCACCGCGAGCGCGTTGACCGTGGCGCCCGTGGCGCCGCCGGCGGCGGCGTCGAAGGCGGTGTCGACCTGGCCGGTCGCGAGCAGCCGAGCGAAGTTGCGGCGGGCCACACGGCCGGTCGCGCCGATCGGCTGGAGCGAGGAGAACGCGCCGCCGATCAGGAGACGGCCGTCGGACTGCAGCCGGAGTGAATCGACGCGGTTGCCGGCGAGCTCACTCAGGTCGAGGTTGAAAGAGGCGTCCACGGTGCCGTCCGTGTTCAGGCGTGCGGCGTATTTGCGCAGCGTCCAGTCGGCGGCCCCGTTGGGTTGCAGCGTGGTGAACGCGCCGCCGATGATGAGGCGACCGTCGGGCTGGAGGACGGACGTGAGGACGTTGCCGTTGGCGTTGGGATTGTAGGCGGCGTCGAGGTTGCCCTCAGTCGTGAGGCGCGCGAGATGGTTGCGCACCGGCACCACGTCGGTCGTCTTGCCGGCCGCGTCGGTGGACTTGTCGAGCTTACCGTCGGAACCGACGGCGGTGGTGAACGCGCCGCCGACGATCAGCTTGCCGTCAGACTGCAGCTGCAGGGTGCTCACTTGGCCGTTCAGCGTGGGCTTGAAGGCCTCGTCGAGTTTGCCGTCGGCCGCATTGAGGCGGGCGATGAAATTGCGGGTGACGAACGAGGCGCTGGTGCTGGCGAACGCACCCGGGCGCAGCGCGCTGAAGAGCCCGCCGATGATGATCTTGCCGTCGGACTGCAGCGCGATCGCGGCGACCGTGGAGTTCGGGTTAGGATCGAAGGCCGAGTCGATGGTGCCGTCGGCGTTGAGGCGGACAAGATTGGCGCGCGTCTCGGGCGTGGTGCTCCGGCCCGGCGTGACGGTGTTGAACGTGCCTCCGACGAGGATTTTTCCGTCGGACTGCAGCACGAGCGTGCCGACCTGGCCGTCGAAGTGCGGATAAAATTCGGAGTCGATCGTGCCGCTCGGGTTGAGGCGCGCGAGATGCCGGCGCGTTTCGCCGCCGATTTCCGTGAAGGCTCCAGCGACCAGCACCTTGCCGTCGGCCTGCAGCGCCATCGCGTAGACGCGGCCGTTGAAGTTGGGCGCGTAGGTGGTGTCGACCGTGCCGTCGGCGTTGAGGCGCGCGACGTAGTTGCGGGTCAAACCGGCGACGCTGGTGAAAGAACCCCCGACGACGATCTTCCCGTCGGCCTGGGTAACCGAGACCAGGATGCGGCCGCCGGCATCGAGCTCGAAGTTGGAATCAAGCGAGCCGTCGGTGCCGATCCGCGCGAGACGGTTGCGGATCACGGCAGAGGAGGCGCCCGGCGGGGTGGCGCGGGTGAACGAGCCGCCGATGACGAGCTTGCCGTCGGCCTGCTGGGCGACGGCGTTGACCGCGCCGTTGAGCGCCGGGGCGAAGGCGCTGTCGAGCGAGCCGTCGGGCTTGAAGCGCGCGATGAAGCCGCGGTTCACGGACGTGGCACCCTGACCCCAGACGGCGGTAAATGCGCCGCCCACGACGATGAGGCCGTCGGATTGCACGGAGACCGTCGCGACAGCGCCGTCGGCGCGCGGGTAGAATTCGGAGTCGAGCGTGCCGTCGAGGTTGAGGCGCGCGAGGCGCGAGCGGCCGGCGGGATTCACATCGGTCGGCGGCTGGACGGTGGTGAAGTAACCCGCGAGGAGGATCTTGCCGTCGCGCTGCACGGCGATGCTGGTGACGCCGTTGTTGGCGTTGGGGTTGAATTCCGAGTCGACGGTGCCGGACGGATTCAGACGGGCGACACGGTTGCGCGTGGTGGGGGCGGATTCACCCGCGGACTGGAGCGTCGTGAAGCCGCCGCCGACGAGGATCTTGTTGTCCACGTGCAGCGCCAGCGCGAGGACCATGGCGTTGGGATTCGGGTTGAACGCGGTGTCGAGCGTGCCGTCGGCATTGAAACGGGCGAGGTAGTTGCGAGTGGTGGCGGCCGCAGCGCCGTTGGGCTGAACGGAGGTGAAGGATCCGCCCGCGACGATGCGGTTGTCGGCCTGCAGCAAAAGGGCGTGGACCTGCGGCTGGAGCTGCCCGCCTAGGTTGGGATTGAAGGCGGTATCGACCGAGCCGTCGGCGTTGAGCCGCGCGAGGCGGTTACGCGTGACGGCGGCCCCGGTTGCGCCGGGCTGGACGGTGGTGAAGTCGCCACCGATCACGACGCGGTTGTCGCGTTGGACAAGGACGGCGCGGACGGGGGCGTTGGGTGACGGGTTGAAGGCGGTGTCGACCGAGCCGTCGGCGTTGAGGCGCGCGAGGTTGGAACGGGAAATGCCGCCGACCGACGTGAACTGGCCACCCACCAGCAGTTTGCCATCGGGCTGGGCGACGACGGTGAAGACAGTGCCGTCAACGTCGGGATTAAAGCCGTCGTTGACCGAGACGGGTTGGGCGAGGGCCGGGAGGGCGGCCAGAAGACCGGCGAGGAGCGCCGGGAAAAAGGCCGTCAGGCGACGGAAGGAAGACGGGAAGGCTGCGGCAAGGGACATGGAAAAGAGGAACCGGATGAACCGGCGAGAGAGGGAGGCTGGAAAAGAGACGGCGAGGTTGGGAGCCGGCGTGGCGCAAGGCAAGCGGTGGCTCGGGGAATCACCGTCGCGGCGGGCGGGAGGAAGCCGGAAGCGTGATGAGAGCGCGGGAGACCGTCGCGGTTCCGCCCAATCCGGGGGAATCGTTCGCGCGGGACGCTTGCGCCCGGGGGACATCGCGGTAGGTTCAGCGCGCCATGAAACTCCCCCGCACCCTCCTCGCCATGTCCCTGCTCTCGCTGCTCCTCGGCACCGCCCGCGCCGACGAACTCAAAGTCGGCGCCGCGGCTCCCGCGGTCACCGGCACCACCGATGCCGGCACCAAGCTCAACCTCGCCGACGTCTACAAGAACAACGCCTACACCTTGGTGTGGTTTTATCCGAAGGCCCTGACCGGCGGTTGCACGAAGCAGGGATGCTCGTTGCGCGACGCCAGCGCCGATCTGAAGAAGCACGGCGTGACGGTGGTGGGCGTGAGTAACGACACCGTGGAGAAGCAGAAGGAGTTCAAGGAGAAGAACAATTTCCCCTTCCCGCTGCTCGCCGATACCGACAAGAAGATCGTTAAAGCTTTCGGGCAAAACGGGGTCGCGTTCCCCAGCCGTGAAGCCTACCTGATCGACCGCAACGGCAAGGTTGTTTACCACGACAAAGGCCAGACGGATAAGCAGGCCGAGATGGTTTTGAACTTCCTTAAGTCGAAGAAAACCAGCTGATTAAAAAGATAGCAAGTTTAGGATTTCTCGCCAAAAGCCCTCCCGGTTACGGGAGGGCTTTCGTCTTTCCTGAGGCCAGCGCACGAGGCAGCAGGAGGCGGATTGGGGGCACCGAGGGCACGGAGCCGCCAACCAGAGAGCACCGAGGCCTCCACGCGTAGAAGAATGCGCCAGGGAGGCGCCGTTTCGCACCCCCACGGCTGATTATCGAGGCCCCGAGACCAACCCGCTCCACACTGCCCAAGCCGGAGAACAGGAGTAAACGGAGACAACGGAGGACGGGGAGAAGCGGGAATGGAGGCGGCGCACTGTGTCTTCAGGACGCAGCGGGGCGGGATCACGGAGTTTACGGAAACCCTCGAGTCCTTCGCGCTTTTCCGCGTTTTCCGTGAACTCCGTGGGCCACCCCGGTTCGGTTTCGTGCCTTTGGAGTGTTTCGTGGTTCGCCCGCCGCGACTTCAAAGTTCGTCATCCGGCGAGCCGCGCAGGGCGCCCGCGTCCGGATCGCGGAGCACGCGCTCCAGCCATTCGGTCATCAACGGGTCGCGGGGTGACATCGCGCGCGGCCAGGGAGCGGCCACGATGTCGATCACCCGCAACTCTCCGTCCGCGCAGCGCACAAAGTTGCGCGCATGGAGGTCGGCCACCAGCCACGGCGTGGCGTCGAGAAAGAAGAGCCGCGGGTGATCGCGGTTGGCGCGCAGGAAACGCGAGGGAATCTCGATCAGATTCGACGGCAGATGCCGCGAGGTGTCGGCCCCCTGCGGCAGCGGCTCACCCAACGTCTGCTTCGCGATCAGGATTCCCTCCGGCGTGATCGCCACCGCCTCCGTGGCGGCGCCACCCATGGCATGGATCACCAGGAGTTTTTCGAGCAGATCGCGGTAGCTGCCGAGCTCGGCGTCGGCCTGCAGCGCCGTCTCGGCGCCCGCCCGGAAGCCGAACACGCTGCCGACGCGCTTCTCCTCGCGCGGCAGGTAGAACTTGTAGACGGATCCGCACTCCACCGAGAGGAAAGCCGACGCCTCGACGCCGCTGTGCAGGTAGCGCAGCCGAGGGTTGGGTTCCTCCAGCGGGTGCTCCACGTCGGCGGAGAAACCGAAATCCTCCAGGCGCAGCAGCGGCAGCCGCGCACGGAAGTCGCGGATCGCCTCACCCAGCTCCGCCCACTCGCCACCGGCGCCCTCGAGCAGGCTTACTTCGTCTTCCGCGAGGAGGACGAGATCCTGGTCCGAATCTGCTCGGAGATCACATTTTTCCGCTGCCGCCCGGAGGCGAGCGAGCGACTCCAATCGGCGCTCGTGATCGTCTTGAATTTCGTCGCGCTCGCCGGCTCCGGGGAGGAGGCGGCCTTGGATGCGGGTGATTTTGCGGGTGAAGACATCGAGCATGCCGCCGTCGCCCGAACGTTCGCGGCGGGTGCGGCAAACGCAAGGGCAACGCGCGCGGAACCACCCGTCCGCCCTCGGCCGGGCTTGTCCGCCACCGGCGGGCATGCCGCGTCCTGCATGCGCGGGATATTTTCCCCTGAGCGGCCGACCGGTCGCGCCCTCGTCATGAAACGGCTCCTCCCGCCTCTTGCTGCGCTGATACTCGCTGGCTGCCAGCCCGCCCCGTCCAACGGCCCGCTTATCCTTTCGGGCAACCTCGAGCTGGTCGATGCCCAGCTGAGCTTCAAGTACCCGGGCCGCGTCGCGGAGCGCCTCGTCGACGAGGGACAGCGCGTCAAGGCGGGGCAACCCGTCGCGCGGCTCGATGATTCCGAGCAGGTGCAGGAGGTCGCGCTGCGCCGCGCGGAGCTGGCCGCCGCCAAGGCCTTGCTCGCCGAGCTCGAAGCCGGGTCGCGGCCGCAAGAGATCGCCGCGGCCGAAGCCGTGCTCCGCAGCGCGCAAGCCGAACGCGAGCGCGCCTAACTCGATTTCAACCGGCAGCAGGATCTCCTGCAGCGGAACGCGATCCCGACGCGCGACTTCGAGTCGGCCCGCGCGCAACTCAGGGTCGCCGAGGCCCGCGTGGCGGAAACCCGGGAGCGCGCCCGGCTCATCCAGGCCGGGCCCCGGCCCGAGACGATACTGCAGGCCCGCGCCCGCACCGAGCAGGCCGCCGCCGCGCTCGCGCTTGCGCAGACGCGGCTCGATCAGACGCGCCTCGTGTCGACCCTCGATGGCGTCGTGCTCTCGCATCACGTCGAGGCCGGGGAGTTTGTCGCCGCCGGGACACCCGTCGTCACCGTCGCCGACACCGTGCACATGTGGGTGCGCGCGTACCTCAACGAGACCGACCTCGGGCGGTTGCGGCTGGGCCAGAAGGTGACCGTCCGCACCGACGCGACCACCAACCGCACCCACGAGGGCACCGTCGCGTTCATCTCCTCCGAGGCGGAGTTCACGCCGAAGACCGTCCAGACGCCCAAGGAGCGCGTGCGCCTCGTCTACCGCGTGAAGGTCGATGTGCTGAACCCGCGCGACGAGTTGAAGACTGGCATGCCGGCCGACGTCATCGTGCCGGTGACGGCTGAATCCCCCTCGGCGACAAAGGGCCGGTGAGCCCGCCATGGCTGCCATCCGGACGCGCGGGCTGGGTCGCACCTTTGGCGAGGTGACGGCGATCGCGGACCTCGATCTCGACGTCGAGGCAGGCGAGATCTTCGGCCTCGTGGGGCCCGACGGGGCGGGAAAAACGACGACGATGCGGATGCTCACGGGCATTCTGCCACCCACCTCCGGCAGCATCGAAGTGGCGGGCTGCGACGTCGTCCGCCGGCCGGACGGCGTGAAGGACCGCATCGGTTACCTGAGCCAGCGTTTCGGCCTCTATCCCGACCTGACCGTCGCCGAAAACCTGGCGTTCCACGCCGATCTGCAGGGTGTGCCCGCGGCGGAGATGCCCGCGCGCACCGCGCGCCTCCTCGGATTCAGCGGACTCGAGCCGTTCCGGCGCCGCCTGGCCGGAAACCTCTCCGGCGGGATGAAACAGAAGCTCGGTCTCGCGTGCGCCCTCATCCACACGCCGCAGGTACTCTTCCTCGACGAGCCGACCAACGGCGTCGACCCGGTCTCGCGCCGCGATTTCTGGCGGATCCTCCACCAATTGGTCCGTGAAGGCGTGACGATCCTGGTCTCGACCGCCTACCTCGACGAGGCCGAGCGCTGCAGCCGCCTCGCGCTTTTGCACGAAGGTCGCGTGCTCGCCCTTGGAACCCCCGGCGAGGTGAAACGCCTCCTGCCCGGCGCGCTGCTCGAGGTACGGGCCGCCGAGCCGCGCCGGGCCGCCGCGGTCCTGCGCGAACGGATGCCGGAGGCCAACGTGGGGCTGTTCGGCGACCGCATCCACGTGACGATTCCGGATGCGGCCGCCGCCACGGGTCGCATCGCGGACGCGCTCGCCGCGGCGGGCGTGGCGCTCGAGTCGGTGCGCCCCGTGGAGCCCTCGCTGGAGGACGTGTTTGTATCGGTGCTGGCCGCCCCCTCCGGCGAGGCCGCGAGGAAAGAGGCTCCGTCATCCCCATGAACACGAGCGCGGAGAACACGGCGCCGGTGATCGAGGTGCGGGACCTCGAAATGAGTTTCGGCGCGTTCCGCGCGGTGGCGGGCGTGACGTTCGCGGTGAGGCGCGGCGAGATTTTCGGCCTGCTGGGGCCGAACGGCGCCGGCAAGTCGACGACCATCCGCATGCTGTGCGGGCTGCTGGTGCCGACCGGCGGCTCCGGGCGCGTCGCGGGGCTCGACATCGTGCGCGACACCGAGCGTATCCGGGCCCGCCTCGGCTACATGAGCCAGCGGTTCTCGCTCTACGACGAGCTGACGGTGGAGGAGAACATCGAGTTCTTCAGCGGCATCCAGCGCGTGCCGCGCGAACGCCGTGAGGCCCGCCGCGACTGGGTGCTGGAAATGGCCGGCCTGCGGGAACACCGCCGCACCCGCACCGCCGATCTCTCGGGCGGCTGGAAGCAACGCCTCGCGCTCGGCTGCGCGGTGCTGCACGAGCCGCCGATCCTTTTCCTCGATGAGCCGACGTCGGGCGTCGATCCCAACAGCCGACGACGCTTCTGGGATCTCATCTACGGCTTGGCGGCGGGCGGTGTGACCGTGCTGGTGACGACGCATCACATGGAGGAGGCCGAATACTGCGACCGCCTCGGCGTCGTCTACCGCGGCGAACTCGTGGCGCTCGGCACGCCGGTGGAGCTCAAGTCCGAACACATGCGGGACGCGGTCGTGGAGATCTCCTGCGCGAAACCGCACGAGGCGCTCGCGGTGGTCGAGGCGTTGCCCTCGGTGCGGGAGGCATCGCTGCATGGCGG
>JBJTCH010000330.1:0-8659 GCA_046091745.1 Opitutaceae bacterium | reverse complement strand
TCTCGCGGGCGGAGTGCTTGCGGTGGCGGACCGGGCGGCGACCGCGGTTTCATCAACACGATCGTTTCCCGCACCCTTTACAAGATGCTCAACCCCGACGCGGAGGAGAAGAAGCTCGAGCCCGCCCAGGTGCGTCTCGGCATCTCCGACGGCTTTTCCACCGAGGTCCTCGGCGGTTTGAACGACGGCGACATCGTCGTGACGAACGTCACGATGCCCGGCGCCGCCGCGCAGGCCGCCCCGCAGGGCGGCATGCAGAACCCGTTCTCCGGCGGCAGTCGCGGCGGCCCTCCGGGCAGCAGCGGCATGCGCGGCCCCCGTTGATCCGCCAACGCCGCCCTCCCATGGCACCCGTTGTCCAGATCAAGGACATCCACAAGATATACGACTCCGGCGAGGTTCCGGTCCACGCCGTGCGCGGCGTTTCCCTCGACATCCAGCGCGGCGAAATGGTCGCGCTGATGGGCGCGAGCGGCTCCGGCAAGTCGACGTTGATGAACGTGCTGGGATGTCTCGACCGCCCCACCCGCGGCGCCTACCTCCTCGACGGCATCAACATCGCCGAGCTCGACCGCAACGAGCTCGCCGACCTGCGGAACCAGAAGCTCGGGTTTGTCTTCCAGGGCTTCAACCTCCTCGCCCGCACCACCGCGCTGGAGAATGTCGAGCTGCCCATGCTCTACGGCCGCCACCGCAAGCACTCCGCCCGCGAGATCCGCGAACGCGCGATGCATTGCCTCGAGATCGTCGGCCTCGCCAACCGTTACGACCACTTCCCGAACCAGCTCTCCGGCGGCCAGCAGCAGCGAGTCGCCATCGCCCGCGGCCTCGTCAACGAGCCCCAGGTGCTGCTCGCCGACGAGCCCACCGGCAACCTCGACTCCCGCACGTCCGTCGAGGTCATGGGAGTCTTTCAAAAACTCAACGAGCAGGGCATCACCATCGTGATGGTCACCCACGAGCTCGACATCGCGAGCTTCTGCAAGCGCAACCTCATCCTCCGCGACGGCGTCGTCGTGCGCGACGAACCGGTCCCCAACCGCTCCATCGCCGAGCATGAGACGCGCAAGCTCAAGGAGGCCGAGGCCGCCGCCAAACTCATCGCGCAAACTGCCGCCTGATCCGCCATGCGCTTCACCAACACGTTCCGCGTCTCCCTCCGCGCTCTCCGGCGCAACACGATGCGGTCCATCCTCACCGCCCTCGGCATCATCATCGGCGTCGCCGCCGTCATCACGATGGTCAGCATCGGCAACGGCGCCAAGGCCATGGTCGAGGCCCAGGTCGCCGCGCTCGGGCAGAACCTCATCACCGTCATGCCCGGCAGCTACAGCTCCGGCGGCATGCGCAGCGGTTTCGGCTTCTCCACCACCCTCGTGCCGGAGGACTACGAGGCGATCGCCAACGACGTCGAGGACATCGACGGCGCCAGCCCCGAGGTCCGCGACAGCCAGCAAGTGCTCGCCAACGGCCTCAACTGGCGCACCAACGTCAACGGCGTCGGCCCCGACTATCCGTACGTGAAGAACTGGCCGCTCACCGCCGGCGCCATGTTCTCCGACCAGGAGGTCAAGTCCCTCGCCAAGGTGGCCGTCATCGGCAAGGTCGTCGCCGAGCAGCTTTTTCCCAACGAGGATCCCGTCGGACAAAATATCCGCATTCGCAATCTGCCCTTCCGCATCATCGGCGTGCTCGGCCCCAAGGGCGTCACCCCGTGGGGCTCCGACCAGGATGACATCGTCCTCGTCCCCTACTCCTCGCACATGCGCCGCATCTCCCGCCGCACCAGCGTGAGCTCCATCCAGATCCAGGCCAGCACCCCCGAGACCATCGACAAGGTGAAGACCGCCGTCGAGGACCTGCTCACCCAGCGGCGCCGCGGCCGCGAACCCGACTTCATCGTCCGCACCCAGGAGGAACTCGCCAACACCTTCACCGCCACCAACCGCACCATGACGCTCCTGCTCGCCTGCATCGCGAGCGTTTCGCTCATCGTCGGCGGCATCGGCATCATGAACATCATGCTGGTGTCGGTCACCGAGCGCACGCGCGAGATCGGCATCCGCCTCGCCATCGGCGCGCACGGCAAGGACGTCCTCACCCAATTCCTCATCGAGGCCGTGCTGCTCAGCACCATGGGCGGGGTTCTGGGCGTGCTCGTCGGCATCGGCGCGTCGCAGCTCGTCGCCCAATACATGGGCTGGCCCATCCTCGTCTCGTCGCTCTCCGTGATCATCGCCGTCGGATTCAGCGCGAGCGTCGGCGTCTTCTTCGGCTTCTATCCCGCCCGCAAGGCCGCCCAGCTCGATCCGATCGACGCCCTGCGCTACGAGTGACGCGCCCGCCGGCGCGCCGTGAGCCCCATGCGCCGGTATCTGCTTCTCCTTCTGATAGCCTTCGGCGCTCCCGCGGCGGAACCCACCGTCGTCGGTTTGCGCGAGGAAGCACGTGCCGCCGCCTCGCGCGGTGATCTGGACGCCGCCCGCCGGGTGCTGACCCAAGCCGCCGCCGCGCAGCATGATTCGACTTCGATCCAACTCGACCTCGCCGCCGTCGCCGCCCTGAGCGGCGACGCTCCGGCCGCGATCACGGCCCTGGAAAAGATCGCCGCTCTCGGCGCCGCGCCGCCCGTGGAACGTGATCCGCGCTTCGCCAGCCTGCAGGGGTCGGCCCCGTTCCGACGGGTGCTCCAGGCGTTTTCGCGAATCCGCGAGCCCGCCGGCGTCGCGGAGGAGATCGCCAGCCTGACCGGACGTACCGGCATTCTCGAGGGCATCGCCTGGCGCGCCCGAACCGGGGACTTGTTCCTCGGTGATGTGCGCCACCGTGGCATCTGGCGCCGGGACCGCGAGGGCCGCATCGCCCGCTTCAGCGCGGAAGAGGAGTCGCTTCTCGGGGTCTTCGGTCTGGCGATCGACGAGGCCCGCGGACTCCTCTGGGCCGCGATGAGCGCGGTGCCGGAGATGGAAGGGTTCACCCCGGAAATGAAGGGCACCGCCGCCCTCGCCGCCTTCAGCCTCACGACGAGTGAGCTGATCCGCTTCGTGGAGGTGCCCGATGACGGCAGGGAGCATGGACTCGGCGATCTCCATGTCGCCGAAGACGGCACGGTGTACGCAACCGATGCCAAGGCTCCGGTGATATGGAAACTGGAACCCGGCGCCGAGGAGATGCAGCGGTTCGCGGAGGAACGTTCGCTGGTTTCACTCCAAGGCATCGTGCGCTGGCGGGATGATTTCATCGTGGCGGATTACCACCGCGGCCTCTTCGCGGTCTCGCCGGCCGACGGCCGCTTCCGCCGCCTTTCCCCGCCCTCCGGCGCCTCCCTGGTCGGACTCCACGGGCTCGTCGCCACCCCCGTGGGCATCGCAGCCACGCAGCCCGGCATCGCCCCCGAGCGCGTCGTCCTCATCGCGCCCGCCGAGACGGAGGACCGCGTGAACTCCGTGACCGTCCTCGCCTCGGGCCTACCCGGCCTCCAGGATCTCGGCCTGATCACGCTCGTGAACCAGCAGCCGACCTGGGTGGCTGGCACGGGCTGGGACGCGCCCCCGGCGGGCTCCGCGGCAACCCGCGGCCGCACGGTCCAGGTGCTCCAAACGCGCCTGCCCTGAAGTCGGGACCTGAGCGACGCCAGCCACTGGTGCGACGGAGTCGTGCTGGGTGTTCCGTGGGCCACGGGTTGGGATTCGTGGTCTTCGCGCCTTTCGTGGTTCCACGTTTCTCGCCGGAGGAATGTTGAAAGCCGGTAAGCCATGTACCGGGCCGGAGGAATTTGGAAATCAAGAACTCAGGAATCTGGTCGAGCGGGGGCCGTTTGGGACACAGAGGTCACCGAGGCTCAATCCGAGGGCACGGAGATTGAGCCGCGAGGTATAGCTCCGTGGCTTCCGTTTTTTCCGTGGGCCCACGGTTTGGATTCGTGCCTTTAGTGTCCTTCGTGGTTCCACGTTGCTTGCCAAAAGAATGGGGAAAGCCGGGAAGCCTGGTCGCCCCCCCCAAAAAAAAAGGGGGCAGGGCGTTCAATGTTCAGAGCCGTCCGAAACAACGAACGCCCTGACCCCTTGGGCCGCGCCCTACTTCCGGGGCGAGCGGCCGGCGGCGAGGATCCGTTGCAGTTCCGATTCCATCTGCCGTCGCACCTCAGCGGCTCCTGGAGCCCCGATAAGGTTGGAAAGCTCGAAGGGATCCTCCTGCAGATCGTAGAGCTCGTTCATGCCCTCCAGCTCCCGGTAGCGGATAAACTTGTACCGCTCGGTCCGCACCGCGTCATAGCCCATCCTGAGGGTGCGCGGAAACACGATGTCGGTCGTGTATTCGATCAAGAATGACTTGCGCCAATCCGGCGGCGTGCCGGCGAGCAGGGGAAGCAGCGAACGGCCGTCGATCTCCGGCAGAGCCGGCGCCTCGGCCAGGTCCATGATCGTGGGCGCGAGGTCCGTGGTGAGCGCCATCCCCGAGGGCTCCGCCCCCGCCTTCACCCGCGCGGGAAAGCGCAGCAACAGCGGCAGGCGGATCGATTCCTCGTAGGCGAGGCGGCGCTCCTCGCTGAGCCCGTGCTCGCCGTAGAAATATCCATTGTCGCCGACCACCATCACGACGGTCCGGTCGAGCGTTCCCTGCTTTTCCAAGGCCGCCAGAATGCGCCCGAGTCCCTCGTCAACCGAAGCCAGCATGCGCAGCCGGTCGCGGATCGTCTCGTCGGGCGTCACGGTCTCCGGCCCCAGCGGCTTCAGACCCGGGATGGGACGCTCGAGGGCCGGCTTGCCCCTCGGCGGGACCGCGTAATTGCCGCGCCGCCGGGGTGTTTCGCCGGCGTAAAGCGCCTTGTGCCGCTCCGCCGGGATGAAGCCACCCTCGCCGATCGCCTGCGAGGTGCCATCGGCGTTTTGAATTTTGTTCGGATGCAGCGCCTTGTGGGAAAGCATCAGCATGAACGGACCGGACCGGCTCCGGCCGATGAACTTCAACGCCCGCTCCGTGAAGATGTCGGTGACATAGCCCGGCGCGCGCGCGAGGCGGCCGTCCTCGAAAAGCTCCGGATCCGCGACCTCCCCCTGCCCCTTCATCGCCACCCAGTAATCAAAACCCGGCCGCGGCGTGGGATCGTTGCCCATATGCCATTTGCCGATGAAACCGGTGTTGTAACCCGCCTCCCTCAGCCCCCGCGCGAACGTGGGCAAGGTGTGGCTGCGCGGACTCCGGTCCGTGTTGTCGAGGATGCCGTGATGGCGCGTCTCCATTCCCGTGAGAATATTGGCCCGGCTCGGCGAGCACAGTGGCGTCACAGCAAAGAAGTTCCGGAACTGCGCACCCTCCCGCGCGACGCGATCCAGATGGGGCGTGCGGGCGAACGGGTGGCCCGCGGCCCCGAAGTCATCGAAACGGAGGTCGTCGACGACGATCAGCAGAATGTTGGGCCTGACCTCGGCCGCCCCGGCGAGGGGAACGAACCCCCAAGGCACGGCCGCCAGCAGCAGCGCGTGGATGAATCGTCCCATGACCTCGAGGATTCGGCGAAGCACGACGGGGAGTCGGGTCAAAACCTCACGCTCGCACTCAGGTGCCAGAGCCGCCCGATGGGATTGTAGGTCGCGAGATCCGCGCCGACGTCACCCCCGAAGGCCTGCGGGGCCGCGGGCGGCATGCGGTCGGCGAGGTTGTTGACACCAAGCGTCACTTTGAGGTCGGCGCGGATGCCCCGCCCGCCCGGCAGCGCGAGGTGGCGGAAGGACCGGGAGACCGACGTGTCCCATGAATGGTAGGACGGCACGGGAATCCGCCGCAGGGTGGTGCTGCCGGCGAAGACAATGCCGCCCGCGCCGAGATCGACCACGCTGGACACATAGGTGTGGTTCAGCGTCGCGGCCCAGAGATCGCGGCTCCAGCTCCACGCGGTGAACCACTTCATCCCGGGAAGGGTGCCCTGCCCCTCCGCGAGCGTCGTCACGTGACCGGCGTACTCATAGTAACGCTGCGTCGGCAGCGCCTGGAACTGGTAATCGAGGAAGAACGTGCCCGCGGTGCTGACGCTGAGCCGGCCGAATTCGGAGCGCGGGAACTCGTAGTTGGCCGACACGTCCACCGCCTTGAGTCTCTGGCCGGCGATGTTGATGCGGGAATCCGTCACAAAGACGACGTTGGGTGAGACGCCCGCGAGCAGCAGGGACGACAATTGGCCCGCGGACGTCACCGGCGCGGGCGCGGGTAGCGAAGGATCGGGGCTGGTGGGGAAATTGCCGATCGCCACCTGCGAGGCGAAAGGCGAGCGCGGTCCGGCGGCATCGACGCTTCCGAGGATGTTGGCGGCCCCGGCCACGCCCACCAACGAGCTCTGCCGGACCTCGAGGTAGTCGATACCGAGGGTCAGCCGCCGGAGCGCGGGCGGGGTATAGACGAAACCGGTGGAGGAGGTCTTCGCCGTGGAGGGCTTGAGGTTCGGGTTCGCTCCCGAACGCTGGCGCGCGAAACCGGGCACGCCAAAGACCGTCTGGATCACGCCGGCCGCCGTGGCGCCCTCCGTGGTCGGGCCGTAAAGCGCGAACAGCGACGGCGCGACGAAGGCCTCCGAGTAGGTGCCGCGGACGGTGAGCTCGTCGCCGAGCGGCCGCCAGCGCACGCCGTACTTCGGCACGCGCGACGCGCCGGCATCGCTGTAGTTCTCGTAGCGGTAGGCCGCCGTGAGTTCGAGGACGCGAAGCGCGGGCACGTTCATGCGCTCGCCCGTCACCGGCACGCGGATCTCCGCGAAGCCCGCCTCAATCGTCCGGCGGCGCGAGATCGGATCGAAAAAATTCCCGTTCTGCCAGCGGCGCGAGGTGGGGCCGGTGCTGAACGAGTTCTCATCGGGGGTGCCCACGAGGCTCTCGTGCCGGAAATCCACGCCCGCCGCCGCGCCCACCGGACCGGCGGGAAGTTCGAACAGCGAACCGGAGACACGGGCGTCGATCTGCCGGAGCCCTGCCTCGAACACGTTGACGGTGGCACCACGGATGTTGTCGAAGACGGCCGGATTCAATCCCTCCGGCCGCGCCAGAATGTCGATGGCGGGCTGGACGATGGAGTTGGCGGGGGTGAGCGCCGCCTGCCACTGCGCGAGCGTGGTGGTGTTGGGCGGCGCGTTGTAGTTGCGAAAGATCCGCGCATAGCGGCCGCCGACCTGCGGGTTGCCATTCGCGTCGTACCCGCCGGCAAGCGCGAGCTGGAGGTTCGGCGCGTAGTACTGGCCGCCGAGGGAATTATCGAGGCGGTTGGCATTGGTGTTGTAGCCGGCCTCCCAGCGGAAACGGTCGCCCAGTTTCCCGCGGAATCCTCCCACGAGTCGCCGCAGCAGCGCGGCGTTCGTCGCGCGGCGCACATCCGGCGTGTAGCGGAAGGCCGCGAACAGCGCCGAGCGCGTCGGGTTGAAGGGGGCGTTAACCGGGATCGCGGTCGTGATGCCGAGCGCCCCCTGCTGCGACCAGCTGTCGCTGCGGGAGTCCAGGGCTTCCACGAAAAGCTCCAGGCGTTCGGGGATGAGCTTGAAGGTGCCCGCCAGCGTGAGCGCCCGCTTGCGCGACTCGATCGTGAGCGTGACGAACGGCGCGAGGTCGAAGGTGTCGGCGATCGGCTGGACGGAGGAAGCCTGGTAGATGCCGGACGCGACCAGGTCGTTGAGGTTGGTGAAGACGGCCGCCGTGCCGGTGGGGGTCGCAAGACTCGGGGAGTTCAGACCGGGGCGAAGGAATGCGGTCGGAAACGCGGTCGAGGACTGCCCCAGCGCGCCGGAAATGGTGGCGGATTTGCCACGCTGCGGATTCGAGAACGGACGGTCGGCCTGGAACAGCGGGGTGATGTCGGACTTTGAAAAGGACAGGGTGAGGCTGACGCGGTCGGTTCGCGCGCCCGCGACCACGTACGCGGAGCGCTGCGTGTAGTCGCCCTCGCGGGTGGAGCGCGCGTAGCGCCCGCCGACCTCCAGCCCCTGGAAATCGTGCTTGAGCTTGACGTTCACCACGCCGCCCACCGCGTCGGACCCGTAGATCGCGGAAGCCCCGTCGGTGAGCACCTCCACCGACTGAAGGGCCGCCAGGGGGATCTGGTTAACATCGACGAAGGAGCGGCCGCCGCGTGCGCTGGCGCCGCTCTCCGGCAGACGCCGGCCGTCGAGCAGCACCAGGGTCGGCAGGTTGCGCAGCGAAAGCTGCGATCCGCCGGAAGTGGCGGAGCCGCCGGAAACATTGCCGTTGGTGGCCCCGAGATTACCGCTGCCCGCGAAGCTGGGCATGCGTGCCTGCACCACCTCCAGCAGATTCGAAGCGAGCCCCGTGCGCTCGATCTCGTCGCGGTTGATGATTGTGACAGGCACCGCCACCGCGTCGGCCGCCGTGGGGATATTGGACCCCGTCACCACAAACGTGCCGAGTTTGACCGCATCGGCGGCCGGAGCCGGATTCGCGGCGGCCGGAGGCGTCTGGGACCGGACCGGGCTGAAGCCGGCGGCAACGGAGAACGATGCGGCGAAAAGGAGGCGCGGGAGTTTCATTTGGGAGATGGGTGGCAGCGCGGGCGGACGGAAAACGAGCACGGCTGATCCGGACTGCCCCGGATCAGCCGCGGTGAGAACGAGAAGGATACCAGATCCGCCAGTCTCGCCTCAATGGAGAATTGGAGAAATCCC
>JBJTCH010000329.1:0-8478 GCA_046091745.1 Opitutaceae bacterium | reverse complement strand
CGCCTCAGGCGGGCAAGCAGCCTCGGCTACACCGGGCGGCCGGATTCATTCGTGCCCCGTCGTGTCCCTTCGTGTCCCTTCGTGGTTGTTCCCGGCTGGGTGGTTTGAACAGGAAGGCCGGGGAGCACGGGAAGAAGTCGGCGTCTTCCTCCCCATCGGCGAAATCCGCAGTTAAAAAACCTGGAGCGATTCACGAATGCCGTCAGCGATCGCGGTTACGGTAGGTTCCGCGGCAAACCCTCCTCAGGCGGGTGAACCGCGCCGGCTACAGCAAGGACGGGCCTCCGGTCTTTGCGCCTTTTGCGCGTTGTTGCGGCCATGGATCAGATTGGCCGCGAAAAAGCTCAAAAAGCGCCGCGGGAGAATTTGGACATCCGGCCCGCAAAATTGTCCGAGGCTGACCCGCCTCAGGCGGGCAAGCAGCCGCGGCTACACCAAGCCCCCCTTATTCGTGTCCGTTCGTGTCCATTCGTGGTTGAACCCTCGCGGAGCGAATCGGGAGCGAGTTACGGCCCGAGCCTCGGGCCGGTGGATCGGACTCCGTGAACTCGGATGGGGTCTCGGTGCCCTCTGTGTTCCAACTCAACTCCCCTTCGGTTGCGGCGGAGCGTCTTGCTCTCTCCCACCCTCACCCGTCTCCCGCTCTTTTCCCGCTCCGTGGTTACTCCCCCGCGGAGCGAGTCCGGCTCTCCTCACGAAAACGAAAAATCCTTGGCGCGCGGGCGGGTGTCCTCGACCCTCCGCCGCGAATGTCCCTGCCTGCAACGCTGCCGATCACACCCTTCACGTCACCCGTGAGCGGGGAGGTCAGGCCGCCGGTCTCCAAGAGCCTCACCAACCGCGCCCTGCTGCTCGCCGCGCTCTGCCCGCGACCGGTGCGGTTATCCGGCGCGCTGTTCAGCGACGACACGCGGCTGATGGCTGCGGCGCTCGGCCGGCTGGGGTTCCGGGTCGAGTCCGACGAATCCGCGGCGACCATCACCGTCTCCGGCCAGGACGCCGCCTTCGGCCCCGGTGAAACCGACCTGTTTGTCGGTCTCGCCGGCACCGCCGCGCGTTTTCTCACCGCCCTCTGCGCCGCCGCGCCCCGCGGCGTCCACCGGATCGACGGCGTCCCGCAGATGCGGCGCCGCCCGATGCAGCCGCTCATCGCGGCGCTGCGTCAGCTCGGGGCCGATATCCGCTGCACGGGCGAGGAAGGTTTCCTGCCCGTGGAGATCCGGGCCCGCGGGTTGGACGGCGGCCGCGTGACGCTCGACGCCAGCGAAAGCAGCCAATTGCTCTCGGCGCTCCTGATGGTCGCCCCGCTCGCGCGCGGCCCGGTGGAGATCGCGCTGACGGGGTCGGTGCGGCGGCCGTTCGTGGACATGACGGCGGCTCTCCTCGGCGAGTTCGGCCAACCGCCGCCCACGTGGCTCTCGCCGGAACGGATCGCGGTGCAGCCGAAGCGGGACTTCGCGGTCGCCGCCAACCCCTACCCGATCGAGCCCGACGCCACCGCGGCCAGTTACTTCCTCGCGCTGCCGCTCGTGACCCGGGGCGCGCTCGAGTTACCCGGACTGCACGGGCCCGGCTCGGGCCTGCAGGGCGACACCCGCTTCATCGGCGTGCTGCAGGAAGCCGGCTTGGAAATCACGGCGGCCGGCGGTGCGGTGCGGGCCGCCTTCGGCGGTGGGCGTCGCCGCGCGGTGCAGCGCGACTTCAGCGGATTTTCCGACACCTTTCTCACCCTCGCGGCGATCGCGCCTTTGCTGGAGGGCAGCACCCGCATTTCGGGCATCGCGCACACCCGCAAACAGGAGACGGATCGCGTGGCCGGCATGGCGCGCGAGCTCCGGCGCCTGGGTCAGGAGATCGAGGAGACGGAGGACTCGCTCACGATCCATCCGCGTCCGCTCCGCGCCGGCGAGACCGTCGATACCCACGGCGACCACCGGTTCGCGATGAGCCTCGGCATTCTGGGCTGCCACGACCTGCGCGGGGACGGTCGCCCGTGGCTCACCGTGCGCGACCCGGCTTGCTGCGCGAAGACGTTCCCGGATTTCTTCACCGTCCTCGAAACCCTGCGCGCCCGCTCTTCCGCCCGCCGATGACTCCGAAGAATTTCCTCATTGTCGCGATCGATGGCGGGGCGGCCTCCGGCAAGTCGTCCACCTCGCGCGCGCTCAGCGCCCGCTTCAACCTCCTGCATGTCGACACCGGCTCGTTCTACCGTGCGCTCACGGCGGAGCTGCTGCGGGCGAACGTGGTGCCGACCGACGTTCCAGCGGTGGAGGCGGCGCTCGGCCGCATCACGCTCGGCACGCGGCTCGAAGGCCGTTCCGCCTTGATGGAAGTCGGCGGCCGCATCGTGCCGGAGGCCGAGATCCGCGGCCGCGAGGTCAACGCCCACGTCTCCCATTTCGCCGCCGTGCCCGCGGTGCGCGCCTTTCTGCTCGCCTACCAGCGCGGCCAGGCCGGCTTCGCGCAGGACCGTGGTTTCCGCGGACTTGTGATGGAGGGCCGCGATATCGGCTCCGTGATTTTTCCTCAGGCCGACTTCCGTTTCTTCCTTCACGCCGATCCGGCGGAACGCGCCCGTCGCCGTGCCCGCGAAGGCGGACAAGACTCCATCGCGGAACGTGACCGGCTCGATTCCTCGCGGCAGACGGCGCCCCTCGCCCTTCCGCCCGGAGCCGTCGCCGTCGACACCACCTTCAACTCCCTCGATGAGGTCGTGGAAACCCTGGCGCGTCCGATCGCGGCCGCTTTGTCCGCATGAGCCGCGCGTTTCCCCAGGTGGAGATGACGCCGGTGTACGGCGTGTGCCACTACCTGCTCCGGGTGTTCTTCGAGATGCTCTTCCGCGGCCAGGCGAGCGGGATGGAAAATCTGCCGGCAAGCGGCGGATTCCTCGTGGCCGCCAACCACGCGAGCTTCATCGACCCGCCGGCGATCGGCAGCCTGATCCCCCGCCAGATCGCGTACTTCGCACGCAAGACGCTCTGGAAGCCCGGCTTCGCCTCCTGGTGGCTTGATTCCGTCGGCACGATCCCCGTCGACCGCGACGGCGGGCAAGATGTGAGCGCGATCAAGCGCGTCCTGCGCGCCCTCAAGGAGGAACGCGGCCTGATCCTTTTTCCGGAAGGCACCCGCACCCCTGACGGCAGCCTGCAGCCGGCGAAGCCCGGTGTGGGATTCATCGCGATCAAGACCCAGGTGCCGGTCGTGCCCGTGCGGATCTTCGGCTCTTTCGAGGCCTACGGAAAGGGTCGCGCCC
This sequence comes from Opitutaceae bacterium, assembly GCA_046091745.1. GTDB lineage: Bacteria > Verrucomicrobiota > Verrucomicrobiia > Opitutales > Opitutaceae > ER46. The sequence continues at coordinate 5,219 of JBJTCH010000329.1, read as the reverse complement.
CGCGTTTCGGAACGCCCGTGAGCGTCGTGTTCGGCACGCCGCTTTCGCCGGCCGACTACGACGACCCCAAGGCCGGCAAAGACCGCGCCCAGGTGGCGAGCGAGCGCATCATGGCCGCCATCTCCCGCCTGCAGCTGCCGCCCGAGACGATCGTCTAGGTCGGAGGCCGAAAGCCGCGGGTGACCGGAAGGCGGGCCACCAAGAAAGTCACGAAAGACGCGAGAAGCGGCCTGGGGAAAAGACCTCGCGACCCGCGAAACTTCAACCGCTGCCGATCGGTTGAACCCGGACACCGCGTCTTATGCGCTTTCTTGCGGCCATGCCCTAGGTTGGCCGCGAAAAGGCTCAAGAGGCGCACGTACGGGAAAGCGGGCGACGTCGTCCTGCTCTCTCACACGCTCACCTGTCCCCCAACCCTTCCCGTACGTGATTGGCCATGACTTCGTGGTCTGAAGTCACATTCATCTGCGCGATCTGAGAAATCTGCGGTTCAAGTTCGCTGCGTTCGGAAAAGCCCTCGGCCGTCGCGCTCACGTTATAATCCGAGGCAGACAGCCTCGGCTACATCGGCACTCCCTCATCCGTGTCCATTCGTGTCCATCTGTGGTTACTAATCCGCGGAGCCGATCAGACACTCCCAAAGAAAATCGCCGGTCGAAACCCGCTGCCACCCGAATCGCCTCCGGTCTCACGCGACCAATCCGGCGCGCTCGAGGAGCGCGGTGGGATCGGGGTCGCGGCCCATGAACTCGCGGAACAGGTCGGCGGCGGGCGCGGAGTTTCCGCGGCTGAGGATCGTCCGGACGAATTCCGCCCCGACCGCGGGGTTGAAGAGGCCCTCGCGCCGGAAACGACCGAAGGCGTCGGCCTCGAGCACCTCGGCCCACTTGTACGAGTAGTAGCCCGCGGCGTAGCCGACGGGATCCCCGAAGATGTGCGTGAAACGCCGCAGGATCGTCGGCGCCGGCGGCTCGGTGGGGATGAGGCAGTCGGCGATCGCCGCGCGCGCCGCGGACTCGAGGTCCGGTGCGGCGGCGAACTCAGCGGCGCGCAGGTGCAGCAGCAGGTCGAGCTTCGCGAAGGCCACCTGTCGCGTCGTCACGCTGGCCGAGCGGAAATTCCGCGCGGCCCGCATGCGCTGAAAAAGGTCCTCCGGGATCGGTGCGCCCGTCTCGTGGTGCCGCGCGAAGAGATCCAGCGCCTCCCGCTCCCAGGTCCAATTCTCCATGATCTGCGAGGGCAGCTCGACGAAATCCCAAGCGACGTTGACGCCGTTGAGCGACTTGAACTCCACCTCGCCGAGCAGGTGGTGCAACAGGTGCCCGAACTCGTGGAAGATCGTCTCGACCTCGCGGTGGTTGAGGAGCGCCGGCCGGCCCGGCGTGAGGTTGCCGCACATCAGCCCGAGGTGCGGGTCGCGGCCCTTCGGCCCGGGGCCGCCCGTGATGAGGTGATTCATCCAAGCGCCGCCGCGCTTTGACTCCCGCGGGTGCCAGTCGGTGTAGAACGAGCCGAGGTGCCGGCCGGCCGCGTCGTGCAGATCGTAAAGAGTCACCTCCGGATGCCAGACCTCCGCTGCCCCGGCCGGCCGGGCCGTGATGCGCACGCCGAAGAGGCGCGAAACCAGCGTGAACATGCCGTCCACCACGCGCTCCAGCGGGAAATAGGGCCGCAGCGCCTCCTCGTCGAAATCGTGCCGTTCACGGCGGAGCTTCTCCGCCCAATACGCGATGTCCCACGGCGCAAGGCGCGACGGCGCACCGCCGGTCCGCACCGCGCGGAACTCCTCCAATTCACGGGCGTCCCGCGCGAACCGCGCCGCGCAGCGCCGCTGGAAATCCTCCACGAACTCGAGCGCCCGGCGGCCGCTGCCCGCCATCCGCCGCTGCAAGACCGCCTCGGCGAAATCGGGCTGACCGAGCAGCTCCGCCTTCTCGGCCCGCAGACGCAGAATGCGCGCCACCAGCGGGGCGTTGTCGTGCGGCTCCGTCGATCCCACCGCCGCGCTCGCCTGCCAAACCTGGCGCCGCAGGTCGGCGTCGTCGACGTGAGTCAGCAGCGGCTCGAGCGAGGGCTGGTGCAGCGTGAAACGCCAACCGGTCTTCCCCTTGGCCTCGGCCGACCGCGCGGCCGCCGCCTTGGCGTGCGCCGGCAATCCCGCGAGCCGATGCTCCTCCCCCGGCGGCACGACCATCTCCCAGGCATTGGTCGCATCGAGCACGTTCTCGGAATACTTCTGCGTCACCTCCGCGAGTTCGCCTTGCAGGGCCTCCAGCCGGGCACGCTTCTCCGGAGAAAGATCCGCGCCGGCCTCGCGGAAATCCCGGCCCGTCTCCTCCATCAGCCGCCGCGCCACGCCCGAAACTCCCGTCGCGGCGGGCGACTCCGCGAACGCTTTCAGTCGCCACCACAGGGGCGCGCTGAGCGGGATCCGGGCGTAAAACGCGGTGACCTTCGGCAGCACCCGGTTGTGCGCCTCACGCAGCTCCGGTGAGTCGGCCACCGACTGCAGGTGGCTCACCTTCGCCCAGGTGCGGTTCAAGAGCTCCGTCGCCGCCTCCAGCGCCGCGAACGTGTTGGCGAACGTCGGCGCGGCTCCATCCGCGGTGATCGCGTCGAGCGCCGCCTGCGCGCGCTCCATCGCCTCCTCCACCGCCGGCTCCACCTGGGCCGGAGTCATGGCCGCCCAGCGGATCGCGAACTCTTCACCCGAAAAAGGATTCTGCATGCGCCGCGGACAAACCCGCGCGGCGTCCGTGTTGTCAAACCGCAACCGGCCCGGCGCGGTGCCAGGAGGGAAAAAGGAGGCTGCTCGATGGGCGCATTGCCTCGCGGGAGTCGTAAGGGAGTGAGGGGAAAAGGGACGTGATCGTGAGCCTGCTCCGATTGGAAGCGGGTCTCAAACCGAACCCCACACCGCCCTTACCAGCGCCGGGCTACGGAGAACGCCAACTGCCGCCCGGCGGCGGGCACGGCCGGCACTTCCTGGAAGTCCTCGGCCCACGCGTTGTCGAGGTGCAGCGCCAGCTCCACGCCGCGCAACGCCTCCGGGCGGAAGTACAGCCCGGCCGACGTGTGGACCGCGCGATCACCACCGATGACACGCAGCAGGTTGGGCGCCTGCCAGCGCAGCGAGTTGTCCAGCCGCAGCTCAAGCCGCGGCGTGATCCGCGCCGTGATCGCCGCGGTGACGCGGTGGCGCGCGTGGTTCAACGCATAGAAACTGGCGTCGACCGCCGCCCCGCGGTAGTCGGCGCTCTTGCCGAGCCACGTGTGGCCGAGGACCACGTCGACGCTCCGCCAGCTCCGCCGCGCGATCCACTCCAGACCGCTGACGCGCACGTCAACCGCATTGGCCGCGCGGGCCGTCACGCCGCGCCGGAAAGTCCAATCGACCAAGGCGTCGTCACCCCGCGTGAAGGCCACCGCCTCAACCGCCCAGCCCGCCACCGCGAGCGTGGCGGCGGCCTCGAGATTCCGGCTGACCGAGCGTCCCAAGCCTGGATTGCCGCGGAAGAGCCCCGAAGCCGGACTCGCGTTCAGCGCCGTGTAACTCGGCAACTGCGAAGTCTCCGCGTAGCCGACGCGTGTACCGCGGAGCAAGCCGGCGGAAAAACTGCGGCCGATTTCAGCGACGGGCAGCGAAGCGCCGCCGTCACGGTTGCTGTCGTCGTGCGCCAAACCGAGCCGCAGCCACCCGCGCCCGCCGTCCACCGGCCACTCACGACGCGCCGCCGCCACGGCTTTGGTGAGCACTCGGGAGCGATAGCGCCCGAAGGTCAGCGACGTGGAGTCGATCCGGTCGGCCTGGACCTCGCCGCGCGCCAGCAACGTCCAGTCGGAGCGCCGCCAGCGGCCCTCCACGGCGCCGGCGGTGACCCACGTCGTGTGCTGGAACGGATGCACCGGGCCGAGCGGGGCGAAGCGGTTGAACGCGTAGTCGTCCTTGTTGCGCCGATGGGCGAACGCGGCCTCCCAGCCGTTGTCGCCGCCGAGGTCGACGCGGTGGTTGAGCGCCAGCAGCAGCGTCTGGAGGTTTTCCGACTCCGCGGAGCCGAACGGCGTGTAGAGGTTGGGCCAGCCGAAGCGCTTGCCCTGATAACCAAGGGCGGCGTCGGTCTGCGACGCGGCCGAGCGGGACTGCACGCGGACGCTCGCGCGGTTGAAGTCATGGTCGCCGAAACGCACGGCGCCGTCGGACCGCGAGCGGGCAAGACCGACGTCGATTCCGAGGCCGGCGGACGAAACCGCGCCGGCAAAGACCTCGGCGCGCCGAAGTGCGAACTGCCCGGCGCCGGCGGAAACAAATCCCCCGGTGGAGACGGGACGCCAATCCTGCGCGATCGCTCCGGCGGTGGCGTTGCTGACGCCGAGGGCGGCTTCGGCACCGGCGAGGATCCGCGGCACGCCGAGCATCGCGGGCGGGAGCGGCAGTTCCGTGAGGTAGTGGCCGGTTTGCGGATCGGCGAGTGAGAGTGCCCCCAGCCGGTAGCCCGTGGTTTCGAAAGTTCCGCCGCGGAGCGTGATATCGGCCTGCGCCTCCGCGAGATTGCGGGCCTGGAGATCGACGCGCGGCTCGTAGCGCAACGCGGTCACCGGCATCGCGAACGTGCCGACCGGCGCGAGATTCGCGACGGCGGGCGCGGTGACCGTGACGCCCGGCAGCGTGGAAACCGCGGAAGCGGCGGGGACCGAGGCGGCACCGAGGGCGGGCCAGAGCAGCGCCGCGAAACGGGCCGATGGACGGTAAAACGAGATGTTCACGCGGATTGAGCAACCAGCTTAACAACTTTCAGCGGACAAAAAAGAGCCCCGGAAAACCGGGGCGCGTTTGGGTGCGAGATGCGGTGGGGACTCAGGCGTCGCCGTCGTTTCCGATGGCCTCCACCGGGCAGCCCTCAAGGGCCTCCATGCACTGGGCGACCTCTTCCTCCGTCGTGGGCTGCTTCATCACGTAGCTGTAGCCACCCTCATCGTAGCGCGAGAAGGAGCCCGGCGCCGTCTCGCGGCACAGATCGCAGTCGATGCACTGCTGATCAACGTAGAACTTGCCAGGAACATTCACCGGCCACTTGTCGGATTTGATCGCCATAATGTTCTGAGGAAGAGCCTCGGGGAAAAGGTGTCAAGCGGGGCGACCGCGTCGGGCGTCGGTCGCCCAGAGATTTCCCTCGTGGTCGATCGAAAGCCCGTGCGGCATCGCGAAGACCCCTCTGCCT
>JBJTCH010000328.1:0-6307 GCA_046091745.1 Opitutaceae bacterium | reverse complement strand
CCAGGATAGCGCGCCGCCGCGGGCAGACCCACGGCACGGGGTGGCGGGGATCACCGTCGGGCCATGGAAAAATCCCATGGCGGTACGCGGAGATGACGCGCTCAGCTGTCAGTTCGAAGTCGAGCGCGACCAAACCGAGTTCCTCGCGGGGATTCGGCGCGGCCCAGACTGGCGTCGGCGACGGCATGGTTTCCAAGCTAAGCCGGCGGGGAGATGCGTCGAGACGCCATGCGTCGCAACTGGTTCCGCCTTGCGTCGGGTGCGCTCCGCGATTCGTACGGGACATGCGAACGTTACGCGCGGTGCTGACCGCCCTGATCCTGCCGTTGGTGCTGCGCGCCCATGATCCCGGCATCAGTACGGCGCAGGGCGAGTGGTCGGGCGGGGCATTGGTGCTCACAACGGGATTCGCGCCGGTCGACATCCAGACGCTGCTGCCCGGCTCGTTTCCGCGTCACGATGTCTGGGGACAAGCGGAGTTTGAAGCTGCGCGGCCGCTGCTGCTCGCGCTCGCTCCCGGCCTGTGGGAACTTGTCGTGTCCGGCGCCAAAGTTCCGGTGCGCGAGGTGAGTGTGGAGCTCCTGCCGGGTGACAATGTGAGTTTTCGCCATGTGCTGCCGGTGCCCGGATCGCCGGGCGACCTCACCCTGCGTGCGGCCCGCGTGCCCGATCTGCCCGAGGGGCATCGGCAATTCGTCATCATCTCCGACCAAGCTGGTTCGACCGTGGCGAAGAAACTGGTGAGTCGGCGCGACTTCACGCTCGCGGTTGCCTCGACCGCGCCGGCCGCGGTAACCGCTTCAACCGGGGGGGCAGTTCCGCTGTCGGCTCAATCCGAGCCCGGCGACCTGCCGAGCGCCTTTGAGTTTCTGAAACTGGGCGTGGAACACATTTGGACGGGGTATGACCACCTGCTCTTTCTTTTCGCGCTGCTCGTGGTCTGCACGTCCTTCCGCTCGACGGTCGCCATCATTACATGCTTCACGCTCGCGCATTCGCTGACGCTGGCGCTGGCAACCCTCGATGTCGTCCACGTGCCGTCGCGCTGGGTCGAGCCGCTGATCGCGGCGTCCATCGTGTTCGTCGGCGTGGAGAACCTGATCCGGCGCGGCGCCGAGCCGCCGGGGCGCTGGGCCCTGACGTTCGTTTTCGGACTCGTCCATGGTTTCGGCTTCGCGGGTATCCTCCGCGATCTCGGTCTCGGTTCGGCCAAGGGCGGCATCCTGATGCCGCTGTTTTCATTCAACCTCGGGGTCGAACTCGGCCAGATCGCCATTGCTGCGATCGTGCTGCCGCTGGTCTGGCGCCTGCGGAAAAAGGAAGCGTTCGTCGCGCGCGGCGTGCCGGCGCTGTCGGCCGTCGTTACCCTGATGGGGCTTTACTGGCTGCTCGCGCGGACCGTGCTGTAACGTCCGCGAAGTGCCGCGGACTCAGGAGAACAAGTCCGTCGCGGTCCGGCTCAGAAAGTCCTCCATGTAGGCGGTGGTGGCTTTGCCCTCGATGAAAACGGGGTCTGCCATGATCGCGCGGTGGAGGGGAATGGTCGTCTTGATGCCGCGAACGAGATACTCGCTGAGGGCCCGGTAGGCGCGCTCGAGGGCGACTTTACGGGTCGGACCCACGCAGATGAGCTTGCCGATCATCGAGTCGTAGTACGGCGGGATGGTGTAGCCGCTGTAGGCGTGGGAATCGACACGCACGCCGTGGCCGCCCGGAGCGTAGTAGAGGCCGATGGTGCCGGGGGAGGGGGCGAAATTGCGGGCGGGGTCCTCGGCGTTGATGCGGCACTCGATCGCGTGACGGTCGAAGCGGATGTCGCCCTGGTCGAAATCGAGTTTCTCGCCGTTGGCCACGCGGATCTGCTGTTTGATCAGGTCGATGCCGGTGACCTCCTCGGTCACGGGGTGCTCCACCTGAATCCGCGTGTTCATCTCGATGAAGTAGTAGTTGCCCTTGGCATCGACGAGGAACTCGATCGTGCCGGCGTTCTCGTACTCCGCGGCCTCGGCGGCGCGCACCGCGGCCTTGCCCATTTTCTTCCGGAGGTCGGCGGTGAGGAACGGGGAGGGCGATTCCTCGATGAGTTTCTGGTGACGGCGCTGGACCGAGCAGTCGCGTTCGCCAAGGTGCAGGACCTTGCCGTGGGAATCGCCGAGGATCTGGAACTCGATGTGGCGCGGCTTCTCGATGTACTTCTCGATGTAGACGGCGCCGTTGGAGAAGGCCTTTTCGGCCTCGCCGCGGGCGACGTGGAACTCCTTCGCGAACGACACATCGTTGTGCGCGACGCGCATCCCGCGGCCGCCACCGCCGGCGACCGCCTTGATGATAACGGGGTAGCCGATTTTGCGCGCTATCTTGACCGCCTCCGCCTCGGTTTCGACCGGACCATCGGAGCCGGGGACCGTCGGGACGCCGGCCTTGCGAACAGTGTCTTTGGCGACCGACTTATCGCCCATCATCTTGATGGACTTAGATTTGGGGCCTATGAACTTGATGTTACAGGACTCGCATTGCTCAGCGAATTTCGCGTTTTCGGAAAGGAATCCGTAGCCCGGGTGGATCGCGTCGACGTCCGCGATTTCCGCCGCGCTGATGATGCGGTCGGCGCGAAGGTAGCTTTCGGAACTTTTGTTGCCGCCGATGCAGATCGCCTCGTCCGCCAGTTGGACGTGGAGCGACTGCACGTCAGCCTCGGAATAGACCGCGAGCGTCTTGATCCCCAGTTCCCGACAGGCGCGGACGATGCGCAGGGCAATCTCACCGCGGTTGGCGATCAGGACTTTTTGGATCATTTTAAGTACGCAGACCTGTCAGATAAAATATTCTATGGCAGTAGGTTGGGAAAGGCTCCAGCGGCCTTTAGGCCTGAAGCTATCGCAGCAGCAGCGGGGGCGAAGAAGCCCTTACTGCTTAACCTTGAACAAGCGCTGTCCGTATTCGACGGGTTGGCCGTTCTCCACCAAGACCTCGACGATCGTTCCCTTGGTCTCGGCCTGAATCTCGTTCATGATCTTCATGGCCTCGATGATGCAGACGACCGTGTTCTCGACGACCTTACTGCCGGCGTCCGCGAACGGTTTGCTGTCGGGCGAGGCTGCCCGGTAGAAAGTCCCAACCATGGGCGACTTTACGTAAGTAATTCCCTCTTCGTCTTTTGCGGCGGCTGGCTTAGCGGCGGTGGCTGGCGCAGAGGCGGCGGCTGGAGCGGGTGTGGCGGAAGCCTCAACCGGGACGAACGGAGGATTTGATCCGTAGTTTCCTGAGACGATCGGGAGACCATTGGGCGCCCGGCAGATCTTCAGCTTAAAACCCTCTTCCTCGACCGCGAACTCGGTGAGCTCCGAGCGCTTCATCAGGTCGATGATCTGTTTGATTTGTTTGAGGTCCAAAGGATGCCTTGGTTGCGGTTGAGGAGGTGCGGAGTCGTTAGTCCCAAAAGCGAGTCGTTCGTTCAAAAGTAGGCTGAAGGTCGCTGCAAGGTCTGAATTGGAACTTTCTGATAAAAATACCGAAAAACGCCCCGAAATCGTCGGAAAATACCTAAAATTGCCCCGAAAACCTCGTGTTTCATGTTTTTTCAGGCGCCAAGAAGTCTATATCCTCAGCGAAGATTTTCAGGTTTTTGGGGCGTTTTAGTGATCCTAGAAGGAAATTTTAAACGTTTTCTCCTTTCCCGCTTCTAAGCCTCAGCCCCAAGGGCCTCACCGTCGCATGCCGCACAACGAAAGCCTTGCTCATCTCCGCTTGAAGGCCTTGGCCTTCGAATGGGCGCAGGATTCCGGGTTGAGGATTATCGCTTCGGAGGTTTCGCTGCCGAAATCGCGATTTCGGGCTGATTTGGTGGCTTTGGAGCCCGAAAACAGGGGCAAAACCGCGATTTTTGAGTGCAAACAGGCCCGTTCCGATCTGCTGAAAGACTCGCATGATTCGGCCTCCACGCGCGCGGAGTTGGAGGATTTGACCTCACGTTTGCGAGATTTGGAGCGGTTGATCGGTGAGCACCGGCCGGACCTCCGGAAAGGGGACAGTCTATTCCCGGAGTTCGATTCCGTCGACCTTTCCGCTACGCGCCATGCTAGCTATCGGCGGGTATTGTCGGAGTTGGCGACGCGTCAGGCTCGTCTGCTTCGCGGGACCAAGTTCTCCCAGCTCTTCCGGTGGCGGAGCGCGGATCTTTTCTACCTCGTCTCGGAACCGGGGATCTTCGCCCCAGCTGAAGTTCCGGCTGGTTGGGGGCTCCTCGTCCGCGATGGGGACAGGCTATTGCTGGAAAGGCGACCGGTTGAGGTCGATTCCGGCCAAGAGGCCCGCGATCGCCTCCTCCGCGCGGTGGCGCTGGCGGGTACGCGGGCAACTGCCAAAACCCTCGGCTGATTTCAGGCCTCCCTTGGCCTGAGCAGATGCCGCTTGGGTTTTATTGGACGTTCAGGTCGGTGTGATCGCCAAGTTTTGCCCGCCGCCGCCATTTTTCCCGCATCCGCAGCAGCGAGGGTTCGCGGGTGAACTTCTCCAGTTCGTCGATCGGCACCCAGGCGAGGGCGTGCGATTCGGCGCTCACTTGAAATTCCTCCGTGGTCGTCGCCTGGAACGCGAAACGCGCGTCGAAATGCTCGTGTGCAGGCGTTTCCCCGCGCGCGGGGATGGGGTGGATGTCGAGATCGAAGATCCCGTCGCCGCGGATCACGAGGCCCGTCAGGCCGGTCTCCTCTAGCGCCTCGCGGGCGGCGACGGCCGGGACGTCGGGATCACCGTCGGCGTGGCCTCCCGGTTGCACCCAGATGTCGAGTTTGCGGTGGTGGGTGAGCAACACACGGGAACCGGCGCGATCTGTGATCCACGCCGAGCCCGTGACGTGCCCCTGTGTCAGCGCGCGTTCGAAGCATCGTGGCTGGCTTTCCACGAACGCGGCGAAACGCGCGCGGCAGGCGGCGTCCGCCGCGTCGATCGGAAGGTAGCGGCGCAGGAGTTCGAGCAGGGGCGCGCGGGGCATGGTTTCCGGACAGACGGCGCGCGCGCGCGGCGGGAGACAAGCGTGGAGCGCGCTCCCTGGGGACGTAAAAAAGCCGCGGCCCGGGCGGGACGCGGCTTTGACGTTGTTACCTATGCTGCGCTCAGCTGGCGGGCGCGGCCGGAGCGGCGGGCGCGGCGTCGGCCGGCTGGGCCGCCTTCTGCGCTTCCATCTCCTTCATGGCGGCCTTGCGCGACAGGCGCACCTTGCCGGAGCGCTCGTCGATGCCGACGCACTTCACCCAGATCATCTCGCCCATCTTCACGACGTCCTCGGTGCGGCGCACGCGGAAGTCGGCGAGCTCGCTGATGTGGCAGAGGCCTTCCTTGCCGGGCGTGCACTCGACGAAGCAGCCGAACTCCTTGATGCCGGTGACGCGGCCGTTGTACAGCTTGCCGACCTCGATCGGGGAGCCGCCGCCGCCGGAGCCACCGCCGCACAGGCCGTCGATTTCGGCGATGGCGCGGGCCATCGCGTCGCCGTTGTTGGAGTAGATGAACACCTTGCCCGAGTCGTCCTCGGCGATGTCGATCTGGGCGCCGGTCGTCTCGGTGATGCGGCGGATGGTCTTGCCGCCGGGCCCGATGAGCAGGCCGATCTTCTCGGGGTCGATCTGGATCGTCTGGATGCGGGGCGCGTACTTGCTGAGGTCGGCGCGCGGCGCGGGCAGCGAGGCGAGCATGACCTTGAGGATCTCGATGCGGGCGTCGCGAGCCTGCATGATGGCCGTCTTGGCGATCTCGAAGGGCAGGCCGTTGATCTTCAGGTCGAGCTGGAAGCCCGTGATGCCCTTGGTCGTGCCGGCGAGCTTGAAGTCCATGTCGCCGAAGTGGTCTTCCTCACCGAGGATGTCGGTGATCGTGACCCACTTCTCGATGCCACCGGCGTCGTCATTCTGGGTCATCAGACCGCAGGAGATGCCAGCGACGGGGGCAATGATCGGCACGCCGGCGTCCATCAGCGAGAGGCAGCCGCCGCAAATCGAGGCCATCGAGGTCGAGCCGTTGGAGGCCATAATCTCGCTGACGACGCGGATGGAGTACGGGAAGGCGTCCTCCGGGGGCAGCACCGGGACGAGCGAGCGCTCGGCGAGGGCGCCGTGACCGATCTCGCGGCGGCCCGGGGCGCCGAAGCGGCCGGTTTCGCCCACGGAGAAGGACGGGAAGTTGTAGTGGAGGATGAACGACTTGGACTTGGCGCCGCCGGTGAGGCCGTCGAGTTCCTGGGCGTCCTTGGTGGGCCCGAGCGTCGTGAGCGCGATGTTCTGGGTGTCGCCGCGTTGGAACGTGGCGGAAC
>JBJTCH010000327.1:0-15041 GCA_046091745.1 Opitutaceae bacterium | reverse complement strand
GACGCAGGAATCCGCGGGGCGGGGGTTTCATGGTGGCGACGTTGCGACGCATCCTCTTTCCGGCAAATGCGAGGGCGGGTTCAGCCGGCGAATTCCATGCCACCGATGAACACCCGTAGCACCCGCCGGCGGCGGTCGAGCACAAGCACGTCGGCGCGTTTCCCGCGCTCCAGGCTCCCGGTCTCCGCGGCGATGCCCGCGCGCTCCGCCGGTGTGAGGCTCGCCATGCGCACCGCCTCGGCGAACGGGGCGGGCGTCAGCGCGGCCAGGTTGCGCACCATGGTGTCGAGGCCGACCACGGAGCTCGCCAGCGCGCCGCCCCCGGGCACGAAGCCCACCCGGCCGTCGCTCTCGATCCACTCGCCGTCCTCGGCGCAACCGAAGCGGTAGCGGCCCGGCGGCCGGTCGAGGGCGCGGTTGGCGTCGGTGACGAGGCACAGCCGGCGCGGACCGAGCTGGCGCCACGCGAACTCGAGGAGCTCGGGCGAGAGGTGGTGACCGTCGGCGATCACCTCCGTGCTCATCTCCGGCCGCGCGAGCACGAATTGCTCCATGCTCGCCTGCATGGGAGTGCCGCAGCGCTGGCGGAGCGACGCCACCGAGCTCATCGCGCACCAGAAGTGATCGACGTGCCGCAGGCCGGCGCGGAAAGCGCGGTCCATCTCCGCCCACGTGGCGTTGGAATGCCCGCAGGTGACGAGGCAACCGAGTCGGCGGGCCGCACGGTAAAACGCCTCCGCGCCGGGCAGCTCCGCCGCGCAGGTCGCGATGCGGATGAGGCCGGTGGCGAAGTGCCGGCGGTATTCGCGCGCGTCGGGATCGCGGCGGCCTTCCGCCGGATGGCAGCCCACCTTGTCGGCCGCGAAGTAAGGCCCGTAGAAATGCACGCCTTCGATCCGCGCGCCGTCCGCGACTGATCCCGCGTTCTTCACCTCCGCGCAGGCGCGCAACATGGAAGCGATGCGCGCCGGTGAGCCGGTGGTGGTGGTGGGAAAAATCGTGGTGGTGCCGTGACGCGCGTGGGCGCGGCAGGCGGTCCGCACCGCCTCCGGATTTCCGTCCATGAAGTCGGCCCCGTCGCCGCCGTGGACGTGGAGGTCGACAAACCCGGGCGTGATGTAGCCGCCGCCGGCATCGATGAGCTCCGCGTTTTTCGGCGGCCGACCGCGGCCGACACGGCGGATCCGGCCGCCGGCGCATTCGACGAAGGCGTCCTCCAGCAGCCGGTCGGGCAGCACGACGATGCCGTGGTGGAACACCAGACGGGAGGGCGCGGCGGGGCGGGGCATGGCGCGGAGTGTGCGGACCCGCGCTGCGGCCGGCAATCGCGGGCGCGGCGAAATGAGAGATGATTTGGCTGGTCGCTCTCGCCTTTCGCCCTGTGCTTTCGACGCGTTTCCCACTCCTCATGCGCATCACCGTGCCCCGCCGCCTTCTCGCCCTCTTGGTCTCTCTCATCCCCGCCGTGCTCTCCGCCGCGGAGCCGCGCGGCGTGATCATCGGTATCGTCACCAACCAGGCGACCGGCGACCTGCTCGCCGGCGCGCGGGTGCGGATCGAGGGCGCCGCGGCGGAGACCGAAAGCGAGCGCGACGGTTCGTTCACTTTGGCGGCGCCGGCCGGTGCGGTGACGCTGGTCGTTTCGTTCTCGGGTCTGGAACCGTGGCGGCAGACCGTGAACGTGCCGCCGGGCGGGCAGGTGCGCGTGGAGGCGGCGCTGACCTCGGCGGTCTACCGGCTGGAGAAATTCACGGTGAGCGGCCTGCGCGAGGGCCAGGCGCTCGCGATCCAGCGCCAGAGCCAGGCGGAGAACGCGAAGACGGTCGCGGCGACGGACTCGTTCGGCAGCCCCGCGGCCAATCCCGGGGAGCTGCTGATGCGCCTGCCCGGCGTGGCGGTGAACTACACCTCGGGCGAGGCCGTGGAGATCTTCCTGCGCGGGATGGGCACGAGCTTCATCTCGCTGATGACCGACGGCAACAGCCTCGCCTCGTCGGTCGGGACGTCCTCGAGCCGCGACTTCCAGCTCACGGCGCTCGACACGGGTAACATCGAGACGGCCGAGGTCGTCCGCGCGCCCACGCCCGACATGCCGCCCAACGCCATCGCCGGTTCCCTGAACATGGTTTCGCGGCGTGGTGTCGACCGCCGCGGCCGCCGCGTCGACCTCACGGTGGGCACGCGCTGGACCGACCTCTATTCCGGCCGGAGCCCGTCGAAGGATCCGGCGCGCCTCGACCTTGTGACGCTCAATTATTCCGACGTGCTCGATGTGTTCGGCGGCCGGCGCAACCTGGGCGTGGCGTTCAACGTGAGCCACCGCTCGGCGCCGACCCTCACCGACGCGGTCGGCGGCATCGGCGCGGCGGCCGCGGGCGCGGGGCATGTGCTGCCGACGGCGACCAACGGCCTCACCACGCCGCTGCTGCGCGCGATGGGTTCCGGCGAGACCTACGCGCCGACGCACAAGCAGAACGTCGGCCTGAACCTCGACTACAAGCTCGGCGAGCGCACGGCGCTCCACTGGCGCAACGCGCTCAACCTGAACGTCACTCCGGAGACCTCGAAGATCTACCGGCAGTCGACCTCGACCACCGCGGCGGCGGCCAGCTTCGAGCCTGGCAGCACCTATGATTTCCAACGGGCGTTGCCGATCGCGGGCTCGGTCTCGGAGGTCTTCTCGGGGCAGTCGCGCAAGAAGGCCTCGACGTACGCCGTCTCGGGCGGCCTCGAGCACCGTCTCGCGGGCGGCGCCGGGCTGCTCACGTTCGACGCGAACTACTCGCGCGCGACGACGTGGTACCCGATCAACGCCGATCTCACGGCGAACGTCACCGGCATCGGCTGGGAGATCGACCGGCGCGGCCAGCCCGCGTGGTACCCGGCGTTTCGCCAGACGGCGGGACCGTCGATCTACGATCCGGCGAACTACACCCCGCGCACCTACATCCGGCGCAGTTACCGGGCACCGAACGAGCGGGCCGGGCTGCGGCTGGATTTCCGTCGGAACCTCGCGACCGCGTTGCCGGTGTACTGGAAGGCCGGTGCCCGTTGGGAGCGCGACTGGCGCAGCCAGAACACCGACGTGCAGAACTCCACGTACACGGGGCCGCGCGGCATCGGACCGTTCCTCGGCGCGCAATTCGTCCAGGCGGCCGGCAATTACGGTCCGTTTCCCTTCCTCCTCGCGCCCGGGGCCGGCGGGGCGGCCGACATCACCGAGCGGGCGGATCTCTGGACCCAGACCTCGGCCGACGCCTACAACAGCGTGACGAGTTCGCTACAGGGTGACGCCAGCTTCATCGAGACGATCGGGGCCGCGTACGGCATGGGCGGGGTGAAACTCGGGCCGGTGCGCGTGCTGGCCGGTGTGCGCGTGGAACAGACGGCGAACGAAGGCACGGCCTATCGCCGCAAGACCTCGGCGTCGGCCGGCACCACCTCCGTGACCTCGCTGCCGCCCGCCGCGAATGCCGCGCGCGCGGTGGCGCAGTTCGCGGCCGGCAAGTTCACCACGCGCGGCGACTACGCGAATGTGTTCCCCGGTCTGCACGTGGTGGCGGAGCCGCGGGCGCGCCTGCAGCTGCGCGCGAGCTACAACAAGTCGATCACGCGGCCACCCGTCGCGAGCCTGCTCCCGACGACGAACGTCAACGACGACTCGCGCCTCATCACCACTGGAAATCCCGACCTGCAACCCTACACCTCCGACAACTTCGAGGCGGCGGTGCAGCGGTATTTCGAGCCGGTGGGATTGTTCGAGGTGAGCGCGTTCCTGAAGCGGATCAGCAATTACACGCGCTCGGTGGACGGCATCGTGGCGCCCGGCAACGACAACGGCTTTGAGGGCCAGTTCGCCGGCTACACCCTGCGGCAGACGCAGAACGCCGGCGGCGCGCGGATCCGCGGCTTCGAGCTGAGCTACCAGCAGCAGTACACCTTCCTGCCCGGTTTCTGGCGCGGCTTTGGTTCGTTCGCCAACTTCACGTACACGCAGGCCGAGGGCGATTTCGGCGGCCTCACGGTGCAGAACCGGATCGCCAACCAGCGCCCGCGCGCGGCCAACGCCGGTCTCTCGTACGTCGGCTTCGGCGCGCAGCTGCGCCTGCTGGCGAACTGGAACGACCGTTATTACCGGAGCGGCGAGGGCAGCGCGGCGGTGTACAGCGACCCGCGCCTCATCGTCGACTTCAAGGGTCAGTACCGGCTCAACCGCCGCGCCGAGCTCTACCTCGAGGTGATGAACCTCACCAACGAGTTCGCGCAGACGTTCGTCCGCGAGGGCGGCCTGAAGTACAACGCGCAGAAGCAAGGCACGCTGTACGCGATGGGCGTGAAGCTCACGTACTGACGCGCGTCACGCCGCGCCGGAATGAGTCCCAAGCCGGGTACGCGGAAGGTGCGGAAATCCGGGCCGAGGGTGCGGAGAGTTCAAGGCAGGTCTGCCCGCGGAAAGCCCAGCCGTGGGGTCGTGATGCGCTCCCGAAGCGCTTCGCGGGTGAGTAACCACGGATGGGAAAAGAGTGGGAGACCGGTGAGGGTGGGAGAGAGCAAGACGACGCGGCTCCGCCGTAACCGAAGTATCGCTCGGACTGACTGGCCGTGGGATCGTGACGCGTTGCCGAATAGCTCCGCGAGGGTTCAACCACGGATAAACACCGATGAACACGGATAAGCCGGGCTTGATGTGGTCGGGGTCCGCCTGCCCGCCGTAGGCCTTGCGAAGGAGGGCTGACCCCGGCGCATGCAGGAACCGCGACGGCCGAAGGCCTTCCTGAATCGCTCCGCGTTTTTGACCGCGGATTTCACGGATACCGCGGATGATGAAAATCAGCCGATGTCTTCCCGAACTTTCCGGCCTTCCGGTTCAAACTCTCCCGCGGCGCTTCACTTCGCGGGGAGCCAGCCGAGGGAGACGAGGAAGGCGTCCATGGCGGCGAGGGTTTCGGCGTATTTGCCGTCCTTGCGGCCGTGGTTGAAGAAGCCGTGCGGCTGCCCTTCGTAGCCGACCAGGTCGCACCGGTTGCCGGCCGCCTTCATCACGCGGGCGAAGGCCTCGGCGGTGGCGTAGGGCACGGTGGTGTCGGCCTTGCCGTGGAAGACGATCATCGGCGGCGCGCCGCGCTTCACATGATGGGCGGGGGACAGGTTCTCGGGTTTCGTGCCGAGGCGCTCCTCGGGCACGCGGGTCCCGAAGCCCTCGAGCGGGAGGCCCTCAAGGGGCGCGAGCACCAGGGCGGGGTTGAAGAGCACGGCGGCGTCGGGCACGGCGCTCACGCGGGTGTCCTCGCCGGGTTCGTCGAGGCCGGGGAGCGTGGCGGTGGCGGCGGCGAGGTGGCCGCCGGCGGAACCACCGCCCGCCGCGATGCGGCGCGGGTCGAGTCCGAGCCGCGCGGCATTGGCGCGCACCCAGCGCAGCGCCGATTTCGCGTCCGCGACGCACGCGACGGGCTTCACCTGGTGCCGCGAGGCGACGCGGTAGTCGGCGGTGATGGCGACCATGCCGCGGGCGGCGAGGTGGCGGCACTGTTGCTCGAATTGGGCGGGCGAGCCGTTGGTCCAGCCGCCGCCGAAGAAGAACACGATGGCGGGCCGGCCGGTCTTCGGGCCGGTGGCGGGCTCGAAGATGCTGAGCGTGAGCTGCGCGTCGCCGACGGTCTTGTAGACCTCGGTGCGGGCGCCGGTGAACGACGGCGGATACTTGAAGCCGCCCTTCTCGGCCGCGGACGCGGTGAGCGGGGCGACGGCGAGGAACAGAAACGCGGCGAGGCGGGCGGTGGTTTTCATGGGGCTTTGGAAAAAGGCGGTGGGCGCTTCGGCTCAGAAGGTGCCCTTGAGGCCGACGGAGAAGTAGACGCCGAAGTGCTTGTACTGGCGCGGCACGGCGTACGCCGGCGTGAGGGAGCCGTAGCGCGTGCTGGCGAGGTAGGCGTTGAACAGGTTGCGGACGTTGGCGTTGAGGGAGAGCCGCCGGCTCACCTGCACGTCGGCGCTGAGGTCGAGCGTGGTGCGGGCGGCGGTGTAGTTGAAGGCGTCGGCGCCGAACGCCGGCTGCGCCGCGAGCTTCTGCTCGCCGCGGTGGTTCCACTTGGCGTTCAGCGTGAACGGCCGGCGCGTGAAGGTGACGCCCCAATTCATGTTCCAAGGAATGAAGCCGGAGAAGTCGGCCTGCTGGCCGCCCTCGAGTTCGAGGCGCGTTGCGTTCAGGAAGACGGTGAACGGCTTGCCCCACGCGCCGAGCACGCCGAGGGGGTGGCGCGCGCTGAACTCCACGCCGCGCACGCGGGCCGAGCCGGAATTGTACTTCGTCGAGAGCTGCCAGCCGACGTACTGCGGCTCGAGGCCGAGCGCCTCGAGGTCGGCGGCGGTGGCGATGCGGACGTCGTTGGCGAAGAAGTCGCGGATCTCCTTGGTGAACGCGCCGGCGGTGAACATGCCGCCCTGCGCGGTGTAGTACTCGAGCGACAGGTCGTAATTGTCGGCCGTCCACGGCTTCAGGCCCGAATTGCGCACGTCGATGGTGCCGCGGATCACGTTCGGGTCGCCGAGCTGGGTCTCGTCGAGGTCGCGTTCGCTGATGGTGGAGTTGGGGATGATCTCGCTGAAGTCGGGGCGTCCGTACGTGCGCGCGTAGGCGGCGCGGGCCTGCAGGTTTTCCGTGATGTTCCACGTGAGGTGCAGGCTTGGGTAAAAGCCGGCGTAGGATTTTTCGGCGCGGTAGCCGCGCTCCTCGCGGGTGAGCCGGAGTTCCTCGATCGATCCGGCGGCGCCCGCCTCGGGCCGCCGGATGCGCTGGCCGCGGGCGTCGCGGGCGAAGGTGCCGTCGGCCCGGCGCACGAAGACGTTGCCGGGCTCGTAAACGGGCCCGAGGCCCTCGTCGGTGGTGTGCTCCCAGCGCACGCCGGTCAGCACGTTGAGGCGGTTGTTGAAGAGCCGGAACTCGGTCTGCGCGTAGGCGGCGCCGACCGTCTCCCGGATCCACTCGGAGTTGGTGATGTGGAATTGCTCGGCGGCGACCGCCTGCGCCGGCGTCATCGAGAACAGCGACGGATTCTGGCGCCAGGCGGCGTAGGCGCGGTGCTTCGAGGTCCACGGCGGCACGAGGCCGGGCAGGCCGAAGTGGGAGTTGCGGCCGACGTAGACCTGGTTGCGGTAGGGCGCGGCCGCGAGGTTGCCGTTCACGCCGTTGTGCGTGTAGGTCGCGCTCTCCTTGCGGCTGTCACGCGTCTGCTGGCGGATGAGCCCGCCGGCCTGCAGCGCCGCGGGGAAAGGCAGGAACCCGACGCGGCGGCGCACGTTGAGGTCGGCGGCACGCAGGTCCTCGGAGACGTCGCGAGTGAGCGCGGTGGCGTTGTTCACCCGGTAATTGTTGATGTCGTACAGGTCGACCTCGCGGCCGGTGTTGTCGAGGGCCTTGATCGAGGCGGGTTGGATGTCGGTGATGCCGGTCATCACGATCCGCACGACGGGAACGAGGGTCACGTTCATGCCGGCGAAGTTGCCCTCGTCGGTGCTGCGGAAGGCGTTGGACGAGACGGATAGCGTGAGGCTGGTGTCGATCCGCCACGCGCCGTTGTCGAAGCGGTACCGCAGCCCGGCGGCGCGCACCTCCTCGTAACGCTTCATGAAGTTCCCGCTGCCGAGCGTGACGGTGCCGCGGCCCGTGGCGCCGGACGTGAAGTCGGGCCCGAACGTGAGCGGCAGGCCGCCCGCCGTGGTGGCGATGGTGGGTGTGCCGTTGGTCCCGGCGTTGAAGTCCATGTTCTGGTGGCCCCAGTACGCGTCGTACTGGTTGATCATGGCGTTGGCGGAGAGGACGCCGTTGGGCGTGACGCGCCAGTCGGCCTTCACGCTCAGGGAGGTGCGGGTGATGTCCTTCGAGCCGTCGTTGATCCCGTACTGCTGGAGGAACGGCCGGGCGGGTGAGGCGCCGGTGGACGTGCCGGCGGCGTTGTAGGTGAGCGTGGAGTGGTCCTCCTCGCCGGCGGACTGCGAGCGGCTGCCGGTGATGACGACGCCGAAGTCGCGGTTCACGGGCAGCGTGGCGTCGAAATCGACGCCCGGCATGACCTTGCGCTGGCGCCGCTCGTAGGAGTGCGGCTGCGGAGTGGGCGTGAGGTAGTCCCCGTTGCCGGCCGCGTACAGGCGGTAGCGGAACTCGGCGCGGCTGCGCTCAAACGCGCTCTTGCTCACCATGTTGATCGAGCCTGACACCGAGTCGGCGGGCGTCGCGGGGGTGGGTACCTTGGCGACCTCGATGCGGGACACGTTGTTGATCGCGAGCTGGGAGAACTGGAAGGTGCGGGAGTTGCCGTTGAAGTTGGCGTTGGCGAGCTGGGCGCCGTCGGCGAGCACCGTGGTGAGGTTGGTGGAGAAACCGCGCAGGGAGACGGTGTTGATCTGCGCGTCGTCGTGGTCGCCGGTGATGCCCGGGAGGAATTTCAGGAACTCACCCACGTTGCCTTCGGCCATGTCGCCGAAGGAGTCGGTCGAGATCACCGCCTTGAGGTTGGGCGCGAAGCGCTGCTCGTTGGTCGCGAGCGCCTCGCCCTCGGTGTCGCGCGACGTGGCGACGACGAACGAGTCGAGCCGCACCGCGGCGGTGTCGCGGCCGTAGCGGGCGACGTTGGTGAGCGCCACCTCGCGCGTGACGGACGCGCCGGGCGCGAGGTCGAGTTTCAACTCCTGCGGATCGAGGCCCGTGTAGAAGACCTCGAGCGTGACGGAACCGGGGGCGACTCCGGTGAGACGGAAGATGCCGGCGTCGTCGGTGAACACGACGCGGTCGGTGCCGCGGAGCGTCACGCGGGCGTTCGGCAGGTACTGGCCGGTGACGGCGTTCTGCACGCGGCCGGAGACCGCGGCGGGTGTGGCGGCGGCGGGGAGCACCGGCGCGATGGCGAGCCAAGTGAGCAGGAGAAGCAGCAGGCGGGGCAGCGGGGTCATGGGGTGGTTCAGCGAAAGGCGTTTTTCAGGACGAAGGCGACGAGTTCCTCGCTTTGGAAGAAGCCGGGCCACATCGAGTGTCCCTGGCCGGGGGGAATGATGAGTGTCATCGTGCCGCCGAGCGCGGTGTAGCGATCGCGCAGCAGGCCCGAGTTGGCCTCGAGCGGCACGAGCCGGTCGACGTCACCGTGGATCGCGAAAAATGGAACGCGGGCCGCGGCGAGCGGGGCGAGGCGGTCGACGGGATTGTGGCGGGTGAGGTCGGCGGTGAGTTGCTCCACCGTTAACCCGTAAGCGGGCGCGGCCTTGGCGAGGCCCGGGTAGCTGGCGAGGTTGCACACCGGATAGATCCCGGCGAAGGCGGCGACCTGCGCGGGGTGAACAGCGGCCCAGTTGATCAACTGCAGACCGCCGCGGCTGCGGCCGAGCAGCACGGGCCGCGCGGAGTAGCCGCGTGGGCGGGTCAGCTCGGCGTAAAGGGCCGAGAACGCGGCGCGGCCGGAGGGGCTGCCGTGGGATTCGCCGACGTCGATGCCGGCGATGGCGACGCCGGCGCGCGTGAAGCGCTCGAACATCCAACGCTCCGCGTCGCCGGGGTAGGGCGGCAACGTCGGCGCGTACCAGACCCATGGCTTTGGCCGGCCCGCAGGCGGCGGTTCCGCGGCCGGGATCAGGAAAGCGGTGTGACCGTCGATCCGCCACATTTCGCCGGGCAGCGGGAGCCTTTTTTCCGGCGCCGCCTCGCCGCCGCGGGCAAGCGCGACGCCGGTGAAGGCGAGAAACGCGAATGCGAGCAGGCGAAGGGCGACCGCGGATGGACGCCGATGGACCCAGCGCGGCTTCGCCGCAACCGAAGTATCGTGCAGGCTGACCGGCCGTGGGATCGCGAGGCGTTGCCGAACCGCTTCGCGAGGGTTCAACCACGGATGATCACGGATAGACACGGATGGGCTGGGCTCGGTGTAGCCGCGGCTGTTAACCGCGGACGATGTCGTGGGCCGGACGGCCGACCTGTCCTCCGAAGGCTCGCCGAAGGCTGAAGGCGGTTCCGAAGTCCCCGGACTTTTCACCGCGGATTTCGCGGATGGTGCGGATGATGAAGCGGCGTTCCTGATGCCCGGAACCGTCCCGGTCCGGAATCCGTGTTTATCCGTGTCCATCCGGGGTTGACCAACTGGGACTGCGTTCCGTCTCAAAACGTGCCCTTGAGGCCGAAGGTCCAGAGGGAGCCGAACTCGGCGCGCTGGCGGAATTGGGCGATCGGCGGCGTGTTGGGCCCGGCGATCTCCACGTCGTCGGTCGGGTCGTTCACGTTCCGGAGGTTGGCGAAGACGGAGAAGTTGCGGCGGAGGGAGTATTCGCCGGTGAGGTCGATGTAGGAGCGCTTCTGGCCCCAGGTGTAGGTGTTGGGTTCGATGCTCCGGCCGGTCACGGCGCCGCGGCGCTGGCGGCCGAGGTAGTTCCAGTTGAGACGCGCGTTCCAGGTCTCGCGGCTCACGCTCACGCCCCAATTGCCGCTCTTGGGGTAATACCCGGTGAAGTTGCCGGCGGCGGCGCCGACCATCCGCTGCGAGCTGCCGTTGGCGAAGACCTGGACGCCGCGCGCCCAGCGCGGCAGGAACGTGAGGGCCTGGCGGTAATTCACGTCGAAGCCCTCGGAGCGCACGCGGCTGGTGAGGTTGTACTGCGTGGAAACCTCGAAGCGGTCGTACAGGACCGGATCAAGGCTGTAGAGGGAGAGGAACTCCGGCGTGGCGTCGAACGACGTCGACCCGAAGAAATTCGCGAAGTCGCGGCGGAAGGCGCCGACGGAGAGCAGGCCGACGCGCTCGAAGTAGTGCTCGAGGCTCACCTTCGTGGTGCGGGCGCTCCACGGTTTGATGCCGGCGTTGTTGACCGAGATGCGGTTGGAGGAACTGGGCGGAGCCTCGACGTCGGGCAGGGTGACACCGCCGGAGTACTGGTTGAAGTTGGGGCGGCCGATCGAGGTGTACCACGAGGCGCGGGCGATGAGGTTCTCCCTGAGGTCATAGCTCGCGTTGATGCTGGGGAACCAGCGGAGGTACTCCTTCTCCACGCGCGCGCCGCGGTCGATCAGCGTGAGCCGCGCGATGCCGAGCGGATCCGAGGCGATGGTCGCGGGACGGCCGGGCGCGGCCAGGATGACCTTGCCGGAGGCGTCGCGCTGGTAATTGCGGGTCGGGTCGTTGAGCGGGCCGCGGGCGTCGATGTTGGTCTGCTCGGCGCGCACGCCGCCGGTGAGCTTCAGGCGGCGGTCGAGCAGGGCGAGGTCGCCCCGGAGGTAGGCGGAGGACACGGTCTCGACCGAGAGCTTCGAACTGTTGATGCCGGAGCGGTAGACGGTGTTGTCGTCGCCGGTGAAGTACGCGGGCTTGGCGCGGAGCAGGTCGAGCGTCGCCTCGTTGCTCACCCACTGCACGCGCGGGATGCCGAACAGGCCGGCGCGTTGGAAGAAGTACGGGTCGTAAACCACCCCCGCGCCGTCGTCGCTCCCGACCGGCGTGGTGCTCGCGCGGCCGTCGGCGCCGACGAAGTTGTACGAGTAATTGACGGTGCGGTTGTCGGTGCGGGAGCGGCGCACATCGAGGCCGGACTTGAGCGTGAGCGGCACGGCGCCGCCGAAGGAGCGGCGCACGTTGGCGAACGCGGTCTGCTGGACGTTGCGCGAGGTCTGCGGCGAGGCGCCGGCGGTGCTGAGCGCGTAGGTGTTGATGTTGTACGGGTCGACGGGCGCGCCGGTGGCGCCGTCGGTGACCGTGATGCGGTTGGGGCGCAGGTAGAAGATGTCGGCGAACGAGACCGTCACGCCGGTGCGCCGGGCGAGGGTCGAGGCGAAGCGGTCCTTGTCGACGTTGCGGAAGCGGTTCTGGGCGTCGGAGACACCGAGCCCGGCCTCGGCGCGCCAAACGGGTCCGTCGTGGCGGAACGAGACGGTCGGCATGGTGGTGCGGCTGTAGCGGTGGTTGCCGCCGTTGGACACGCGCACCTCGCCGGCGCCGGGGAAGCCGCGCGTGAACGCCGGCGAGAAATCGCCGGGCAGCACGCGGTTCACGGTGAAGGTGAGCGAGCGCTGGTTGTAGTTGGTGTGGAACGTGCCGTGCTGGAAGGAGAACGAGACGCGGCTGGCGGCGCCGATCCGGTAGTCGACGGTGGTCGCGAACGACGAGCGGTCGGCGATCTTCGACTCGGTGCGCACGAGGAAGTCGCTGAGGTAGGGGTTGTCGGTCGTGGTGTCGGGCAGCGTGCCGCCGTTGGTGGCCGCGCCGGCGCCGCGCCAGGTGTTGGTGAGGAGCGGGCCCTCGGTGTAGAGCGTCGACGCGCCGCCGGAGACCGTGAAGCCGAAGCGCTTGTTCACCGGCACGACCCACGAGAACTCGAAACCCGGCCGCACCTTGAACGTCGGGTCCTTCTGCGGCCCGGTCGAGCGGTGGAACTCCTTCGTGCTGTCGCGCATCGCGAGGTACACGCTGCCGTTGAACTGCGGGCGCGCCCGCTCGAACGCGCTGCGCGGCACCATGTTCACCGAGCCGGCCAGCGCCGAGCCGGGCGATTCCGGCGTGGGCGAGTGCATCGCCTCGACGCGGGACATGTTGTTGATCGAGACCGCGTTCAACTCGACGTTGCGCCCCGTGCCCGAGGTCTCCGAGGTCGCGAGGCTGAAGCCGCCGATCGTCACCGGCACGTACGACGACGGCACGCCGTTCATCGAGATCTCCCGCGGGTCGCCGCCGCGGTAATCCATCGTGATTCCCGGCAGCATTTTCAGGAACTCGCCGATGTTGCCGTCGGGCACGATGCCGAACTCGTCGGCCGCGACCACGTTGACGATGTTCGCCGCGAAGCGCTGCTCGTTGATCGCGAGCGCGGCGCCGTCCATCTCGCGCGAGGAGGAAACCACGAGCGACTCCGGCTTCACAACCCCGCGGTCGTCGGCGGGGCGTCCCGCGCCGGCGAGGCGGATATCGCGCTCGGCGGTGCGGGCGGCGCGCAGATCGACCGCGACCGGTTGCGGGGCCGTGCCCGTGTAGAAGACGTCGAGCGTGACCTCCGCGCGCGGCACGCCGTCGAGGCGGAACGATCCGGTCTCGTCGGTGAACGCCACCAGTCCCGTTCCACGCACGGCGACCCGCGCGTTGTTGAGGTACTGGGCGCTCGTCTCGCCGAGGACGCGGCCGGTGATGACGCCGTCGGCGGCGGACTGGGCCGCCACGGGCGCGAGGGCGAGGAGGGCCGCGGCGCAGGCGGACACGATGACACGAAGCAAGCCGGCGGACCGGCGAACGGGGTGGTTCATGGTCGGGGTGCCGCGCTGACGGGGACGGCCGTCCGCCGGCGGGACGATCCCCGCTCACGGCGGGAGGGTCCGCAAGTCTTTCCCTGTTCGCAGCGGAGACCGGCGTCGCGGCGGTGGCGCCAAAGGTGAATCAGGGCTGGACCGATCGGGTCGGGAATCCGGGACGGCGTGGGGTCCTGCTCCCGGCCGGACCTTGCGGCAGCGAGGCGACCGGGTGACCGGCCGAAGCTTTCGGGGTAAAAAAAAGCGCCGGGGTTTGCACCCCGGCGCCTCGAGAGGAGCGACGGCCGGTCAGCCGGCCGTCAGGAAATCACGGCGAGACCGCTCCGGTGGCGACGCCGCGCTGGCTGGACGTGACCGTCACCTGCGTGGGCTGAGTGGCACCGGGCGCGCTCTGCGTGAAGTTCTGCAACGACCAGGCGCCGTTGGCGGCGGCAGTCACCGTCACCGTAGTTCCCGCGTTTGTCAGCGGCGTGCCGGTAGCGGAGGTGCCCGGGCGGAACGTGAGCACCGCACCCGGTCCCGCGGTGCCCGAGATGTTCCAGAGGTAACCGGTGGTTAAACCACCCCTCTGCTGGCGCTGGGCGCGGGCGGAGGTGATGACGACGCGGTCGTTGACCGTGACGGTCACCGTGGAGGCCGCCGACGATAGCTGACCGTCGGAGAGGGTGTAGTTGAACACCTGCACCCCGGTGCCTTGGCTGGCCGTCAATGACGGGGTGTAGATCACGCTCGTCTTGTCGGTGGAGATCGCGAGCGTGCCCGCCCCGACCGGGAGACCGGCCGCGGAGTCGACGAAGAACGACGGGCTGTCGACGTCCTTGTTGCCCGTGGCAGGATCGGTCAGGTTGATGGTCTTGGCCTGGAGGGCGATCGCCGGATTGGTGGTCGGGGACAGCGTCTGCGGGGTCGCGATCGGGGCCTGGTTGGCGGCGGTCACCGTGACGGTCACGGTGGCGTTGGCCGAGAGCCCGCCGCCGTCGGTCACCGTGTAGGTGAAGGTGCCGGTGCCGGTGCTCGCGCCCGACGTGAACGAGATCGACTTGCCGTCGGCGCTGGGCTGCGCGGTTCCCAGCGTGGAGGGCGTGACCGCGGAGACGGCGGTGATCAGGAGGCTCGGCGTGCCCAAGGTGGCGCTGGCGCCGTCCGGATCGGTGTCATTCGCGAGCACACTGAACACCGCGGCGGTGCTGACCAGTACGGACTGGGAGTCGGCCGCCGGAGTCGGCGCGCGGTTGACCGTGACCGATACCGTCGCGGTGGCGGAGCCGCCGCGGCCGTCGGAGATGGTGTAGGGGAAGGTCACCGTGCCACCCGTGCCGGCGTTGGCGGTGAAGCTGATGACCTTGGAGTTCGCGGTGTAGCTGATGACCGCGCTGTTGGCCGGAGTGACGCTGCCGAGGGCGCTGAGGGAGAGCACGTCGGTCGTATCCGGATCGCTCACGAACGCGGTGACGTCGATGGTCTTTGTCTGGGAGACGTTCGCGGACGCGGCGATCGCGGCGGCCGTCGGCGGACGGTTGACGTCAACGGTGATGCTGGCGGTGGCGGTGCCGCCCCGGCCGTCGGAGACGGTGTAGTTGAAGGTGGCGGTCCCGCCGAAGTTGGCCGCGGCGGTGAAGGTCACGATCTTGGTGCCGGCGGTGAACGCGGCGGTGCCGCCGGCGGCGGGCTGCGTCTCGGCGGTGACGACGAGCGGGTCGCCGTCAGGATCGTTCACCGAGGCGGTAACGTCGATCGAGACCGGCGTGGTGCCGACGGCCTGGGCGGTGATCGGGCT
>JBJTCH010000326.1:0-3488 GCA_046091745.1 Opitutaceae bacterium | reverse complement strand
ATCACCAAGACCAGCATCGGCATCGGCGTGATCGTTTTTCTCGTCGTCGCGGTCGGCCTCAGCTTCGTCGACGACCGCATCAAGAGCGCCTGGGACGTCGAATCGTTCATCGGCGCCGACCTGCTCGGGATCGTCCCGGATCTGGGGTCGCTCAAGGACAGCGAGAAATACTCCCTGCTGACCAAGGAGCGGCAGGATCTGGGAGCGGAGGCGTTTCTCGGCATCTACAGCTCCATCAAGATCCGCTCCAAGCTGGACTTCCCCAAGTCGATCCTGATCACGAGCACCATTCCCGGTGAGGGGAAAACCCTCGTCTCCTGCAACATCGCTGGAAGCTTCGCGCGGCACGGCCGGAAAACCCTGCTGATCGACGGTGACTTGCGCCGCCCGATGGTGCACCGCCACTTCGGGCAGGAGAACGATTCCGGTATCATCCGCTGGTTCGACGCCGGTGGGGAGACCGGCCGGAATCTCGAGCACGATACCAACCTCGGCATCATCAATATCGCGCCCAACCTGTTTCTTCTGCGGTCAGGCGGGCGCTCCAAGAGCCCGACCGCGATTCTGGAACACTCTTCCTTCGCGTCACTGCTCAATACCCTGAAGCAATCCTTCGATGTGGTGATCATCGATTCGCCGCCCCTCGGGGCCGTGACCGACTCGATGCTCATCGCGAACCGCAGCGACGAGGTGATCTACGTTTGCCGCTTCAACCGGGCGTATCGGAAGCATATCCGCCTCTTCATGCGGTCCCTGCGCGACGGAAAAAACGAGGTGCTCGGTGTCATCCTCAACGGCATCTCGCACCGACGCATCGAGTACTACTCCAGCTACCGGTACTACCGGAGCTACAAGAAATACTACGGCGCCGAGTCCTGAGCACCCCGCGCAAGGGTGCCGGCCTGAGGACTCTTTCGGGCTTCAACCGGCGCGCGCCGGCTGCAAACTCCGCGCCGTGCCCGAGGTTTCCGCCTTTCTTCCCGCCGGCTTCGACGTCACCCGCCCGGTCGCATTGATCGCCGGGCAGGGCCTTTACCCCAAGCTCATGGCGGCGGAAATCCGGCGGGCGGGTGCGCCGCTCCGGCTCGTGGCGTTCGAGGAGGAGACCCCGCCCGAACTCGTTGATTCGGTCCCAGAGGGACACCGGCGACTTCTGAAAGTCGGGCAACTGGGACACATGCTGCGCGCGCTGCGCGATTTCGGCGCCGGTTACGCGGTCATGGCCGGGCAAATCACCCCCCGCCGGCTCTTCAGCGGGCTCCACCCCGACCTGAAGGCCGCCACGCTCCTGCTCTCGCTCCGCCGCCGCAACGCCGAGACCATTTTCGGCGCGATCGCCCGTGAGATCGAGGACATCGGCGTAAACCTGCTCGATGCGCGCGCCTTCCTCGACGCTCACCTCGCCACGGCCGGCTGCATGACCGGCGGACGTTTCTCCGTGGAGCAGGACTACGTCGCCCACGGGGTGCAGATCGCGCGGGAGTCCGCGCGGCTCGACATCGGCCAGGGATGCGTCGTGCGCGAGGGCACCGTGCTCGCCGTCGAGGCGTTCGAGGGCACCGACGAGATGATCCGCCGTGCCGGCTCCTTCCGGACCAAAGGGGCGCTTTTCGTGAAGACCGTGAAGCCCGGGCAGGATTGGCGCTTCGACGTGCCCTGCTTCGGACTCCGCACCCTCGAGACGATGCGGGAGGCGGGCATCGCGGCCGCCGCCCTGGAGGCCGGCCGAGTGCTGATCCTCGACAAGCCGGCGGTGCTGAAGCAGGCGAAGGTGTGGGACATCGACCTGCTCGGCTTCGATTGAGGCCGACGCGCTTGCAGCCGCCCGCGACCGCGGCCACTTTTAGAAGAATGCCAAACGACGTCGTGCTCGTCACCATCAAGGGGGTCATGCCCACCGCGAACGGCTGCGCCGTGTTTCTCGGCAACGACGAGAAGACCTTCGTGATCTACGTGGACCACTCGGTCGGCGGCGCCATCCAGATGACGCTCAATGGCGTGAAGAAGGAGCGCCCCCTCACCCACGACCTCATCGGCAGCATTTTCCTCGGCCTCGGGGTGAAGCTGGAGCACGTCGTCGTGAACGACGCCCGCGAGGGCACCTTCTTCGCCCGCCTATTACTCGGCATGGAGAACGAGCTCGGCCGCAAGCTGGTCGAGATCGACGCGCGGCCCAGCGACTCCATCGTGCTCGCCCTGCAGCAGAAACGTCCCCTTTACGTCGCCCAGGCCGTCTTCGGGGGCGTCGAGGACATGTCCGAGGTTCTCGAAAAGGTGCTCAAGCAGCAGGCCGAGGAAAACGAGAAGGACGAAGAGGATCGCGGCTGAACGCCTGATGTCCGCGCCCGTCCCCGCCCCGGCCCTGCCCGCCGGCCTCCTGCCGGCAACCCCGCTCACGGCTCTTGCGCCCATGCAGGACGTGACCGACCTCGCGTTCATGCGCGTGATCGCGCACTACGGTCCGCCCGACTACTTCTTCACCGAGTTCCTGCGCGTCCACGCGCAGTCGCGCCCCGAGCCGCATATCTTGCGCTCGATCGACGAGAACGAGACGGGCCGGCCGGTCTTCGCCCAACTTATCGGCGAGGACGTCACGCACCTGCGCCGCACGGTGGACGCCCTGCTTCGCCATCCCGTCGCCGGCATCGACCTCAACCTCGGTTGCCCCGCCCCCAAGGTCTACCGCAAGAACGTCGGCGGCGGCCTGGTCCGCGAACCGCAGCGCGTCGGCGAGATCCTCGCCGCCCTCCGCGCCGCGGTACCCGGACTCTTCACGGTGAAGATGCGCGTCGGCTTCGAGGACGCCCGGCACTTCGACCAGCTGCTCGATCTGGTCAATGAGCACCGCGTGAACCTGCTCAGCGTCCACGGCCGCACCGTGCGCCAGATGTACCGCGGCGAGGTGAGTTACGACCTGATCGCGCACGCGGCGAAACGCGTCCGCTGCCCGGTTCTCGCCAACGGCAACGTCACCTCCGCGGAAAAGGCCGTCGCCGTCGCGCGTTCGACGGGAGCCGCCGGCGTGATGATCGGCCGCCACGCGATCCGCAACCCGTGGATCTTCCGGCAATGCCGCGAGCGCTTCTCCGGAAAGGAAGCCGTCCGGATCACGCTCTCCCATGTGCGCGAATACGTGGAGCGCCTCTATCGAGCCACCGGCTTCCCCGGTCTCGCCGAGCACAACCACGTGAACAAGATGAAGAAGTACCTGAACTTCGTCGGCCAGAGCGTGGATCCCGCGGGAACCTTCCTCCACGACATGCGCCGCGCCGCGACCGAGCACGAGCTGTTCACCGTGTGCGACCGCCATCTGCTCGCGGAGCCCGAACGCGAATTCTCCGCGGAGCCCTACGCCGGCGTGATCGCCCGCCCCAATTGCGAGGACAGCCCGACCGAGACCGCCGGCTGCTCGCTGGACACGGTCACCGCCTGATCGCCAACGCGCGGCGAGCCCGACCCACCGCCGGCGAAAACCTTGCCGCGGCACG
>JBJTCH010000325.1:0-5475 GCA_046091745.1 Opitutaceae bacterium | reverse complement strand
CCCCCGGCCTCCCGTCCGCCGCTCCCGCCGCCTCCGCCGCGCCCGCTCCCGGCGCCCCGCCGGAAAACACCATCCGCGTCGAGGGCGTGCTCGACATCGATTTCCAGCGCGGCGGCAACGGCCAGCTGATCGACCTCAAGCGCGGCTGCAAACGCCGCCCGACGGACACCTTCGTCCCGAAGGAGCTCATCCGCCGCTTCAAGTTGCGCGCCGGCTCCGTGATCGGCGGCACCGCGTTCCCGCCCGACGGCCGCTTCCCGAACCCCAAGATGCGGTTCATCGAGACCGTCGACGGCGTGCAGCTGGAGAACCGCCGCGCGCTGTTCGAGTTCACCACGCTCACCACCATCTCGCCGAACCAGCACCTGAAGATGGAGATGAAGGACGGCCGCCTCACCTCGCGCGCGGTCGACCTTTTCTGCCCGATCGGCAAGGGCACCCGCGGCCTGATCGTCGCCCCGCCGCGTACCGGCAAGACCACCCTGCTGCGCGACATGGCGCTGGGCGTCCTGGAGAACAACCCCGAGTGCCACGTCATGATCCTCCTCATCGACGAGCGCCCCGAGGAGGTCACCGATTTCCGCCGCAGCGTCGCCGCCGCCGAGATCTGGGCCTCCTCCAACGACGAGCAGATCGAGAACCACATCCGCATCGCCGACCTTTGCATCGAGCGCGCCAAACGCCTCGTCGAGGCCGGGCGCGACGTCGTGCTCTTCGTCGACTCCATCACCCGCCTTTCCCGCGCCCACAACACCGCCCGCAACTCGGGTCGCACCGGCTCCGGCGGCCTCGACGTGCGCGCGCTGGAAAAGCCGCGTCAGCTCTTCGCCACCGCCCGTCGCACCGAGGAAGCCGGCTCGCTCACCATCGTCGCCAGCGTGCTGGTCGAGACCGGGAGCCGCATGGACGACGTCATCTTCCAGGAGTTCAAGGGCACCGGCAACATGGAGCTCGTCCTCGACCGCAAGTGCGCCGAGATGCGCCTCTGGCCCGCCATCAACATCGGCGCCTCCGGCACCCGCAAGGAGGAGCTCCTCATCGACGCCAAGACCCTCGAAGGCATCCACTTCTTCCGCCGCGCCTTGGTGCAGCAGAAGATCGAGGAGGCGACCGACACCATGATCGCGCGTCTTTCCAAAACGAAGTCCAACGCCGAGTTCCTGAAACTCATCGCGCGCTGAAGCCGGGCACTTACCTCTTGCCCCTCCCCGCAAACTTCTGAAATTCAACGTTTCCCCGAGCGCCTGACCGGCGTCTCCAGTCCTCCGCAAACCACCGCATGCATAGTTTCTCCGAGCAGTGTCTCGACATGGCCCGCTCGATGTTGGCTCACAACATCGGCTCGATTCAGCCCGACGGCACCGTCCTTCCCGCCCACGAGGAGCAATCTCGTCCCGACGAGCCCGGCCACGTCGCCTTCGCGCTCGGTGAGTTCTACCGCGCCACCGGTGAGACCACCGTCCAAGGTCACGACATCGTCGACCTCGCCGCGCGTTGCATCACCGCCCAGATGTTCACCGAGCCGGCCGCCGAGAACGGCCTCGCGTACGCCGCGCTCGGCCTGCTCGCCTTCGGGCCTTCCAAGGAGCGCAACCCCGTCTGGGAGCGCCTCGTCGAGGAGACCCAGCAGCGGATCGACAAGGCCCTGCTCCACCGCAGCGACTACGACAACCACTGGCAGGCCTTCAACATCGCCAAGGCCGTCGCCCGCTTCAGCCTCGGCCTCTCCAAGAAGGACGAGACCTCGCGGCTCATCGAGCGGATGTGCGATCGCATCACCCAGACCAGCTCGGCGGGTTTCTTCGACGACTCCACCGAGGGTCTCGGCGGCAACTTCAATCTCTACGGCGTGATGGCCTTCGTCTTCACGCGCTCGGCCCTGCAGCTCCACGCCAACTCCGGCGTCCGTGACCGCAAGCTCCCGACGCTCCGCACCTACGCCGAGAAATACATCAAGATGATGCCCGACCTCGTCCGCCACGACGGGCTGGGCTGGGCCTTCGGGCGCGCCGCGGGCGCCTATGGCCAGATGCACTGCATCAGCCTTATCCTGCAGGGCCTGCGCGACGGCTGGATCGCCGACGACCAGAAGACGCGGTACTACGATATCCTGCGCCGGTTGTTCATGTTCTTCTACGAGACGTACCTCGACCAGGAGCATGGCTTCCTCGACCTGCGCGACGAGGAGCGCACCGCCTATCAGCAGCACACCACGCGGATGGCCAACTTCGACGCCGCCCGCTACCTTTGCCAGTGGTCGCGCCTCGCGAAGACGGTGCAGATGCCGGCCGGCGCCCCGCGCGTCGAACCGCCGCGCACCTCCGGCCGTTTCGTCATCTTCGACAAGGCCAACCGCAAGGAACAGGGACTGTTCCTCTACCGCGACGCCGAGTCGGGTCTGCACCTGCAGATTCCGCTCGTCAGCTCCGGCTCGACCGTCACCAGCGACTCCCTCGCTTTCCCACACAGCCCCGGGATCTTCGACTGGCCCAACAACGCTTACCTGCCTGTCCTTCTGCCCGAGCTCACGTTCGGCGACCAGGTCACCCTGCCCGCCTTCTACGGTAAGAACTGCGTCACCGGCCTTGGTCTCCGCAACAGCTTCTACTTCCGCTACGACCAGCCCGAACTCATCAACACCAAGGAGGAGTTCGCCAAAGGCCTCGGCAGCGTGAAGGTGCAGTGGACATTCGCCGGTTCGAAGATCGGCTGCGAGTTCGCCTACACTGTCAAGCAGCAGGTCACCCTCGACAAGTTCCGGTACTGCCTCGTCATCGCCGCCCCGCACGGGAAATACAACGCCACCGGCGCTCCTACCCTCGGCGCGCAAGGGCTCCGCTGCAGTGTGGCCAAGGACGACTTCCAGGCGACTTGGCGCGAAACCGAGGTGGTTAGCGCCGACCCGGCCTACCGCACCAACTACGGTAAAATCCATTACGTGCAGACCCTTGCGCGCGATCACCAGCTGATCATGCGCCCGGGCCAGGTCTACCGCCTCGCCGTCAACTTCGAGCCCGACGTCGCCCGCATCGGGTGACGCCGTCCGGGCGACCGGTCCCGCCCGCGCGACCGGCCGCCCGCTTTCCATGCTCTCGCGCCGGATCATCCCCTGCCTCGACGTCAACGCGGGGCGCGTCGTCAAGGGCGTGAAATTCCAGGAGCTGCGAGACGCCGGCGACCCGGTGCAATGCGCGCGCGCCTACGACGCCCAGGGCGCCGACGAACTGGTGTTTCTCGATATCACCGCGTCTTCCGACAACCGCGGCATCATGCGCGACGTCGTCGCCGCCACGGCGGAGCAATGCTTCATGCCGCTCACCGTCGGCGGCGGCCTCCGTACCGTGGCCGACATCGAGGCCATGCTGCGCAGCGGCGCTGACAAGGTCTCGCTCAACACCGCCGCGATCAAGGATCCCTCGCTCGTGCGCGCCGCGTCGGATCGCTTCGGCGCGCAATGCATCGTCGTCGCCATCGACGCGAAGCGTGAACCGGCCGGCGGCTGGCGGGTCTACACGCACGGCGGACGCAACCCCACCGCGCTCGACGCGGTGCGCTGGGCCACGGAGGCCGCGGCCCTCGGCGCCGGCGAGATCCTGCTCACCAGCATGGACGCCGACGGCACGCAGGCCGGCTACGACTGCGAGCTCACGCGCGCGGTGAGCGACGCCGTGGGCGTACCCGTGATCGCCAGCGGCGGTGCCGGCACACCTGATCATTTCGCGGAGGTCCTCGAGCGCGGCCACGCCAGCGCCGCCCTCGCGGCCAGCCTTTTCCACTTCGGCACCCTCACGATCCCGCAGGTGAAAACCCGCCTCGCGGCCCGCGGCCTGCCGGTGCGGATCTGATCCTTAGGCGGAGGCCGGGGCGGCCGGCTCCGTGGACGGAGCGGGCGACTCAACCGGCGACGACGCTGAGACCGCGGGAGCCGCGGCCGCTTTCGGGGCGCCGACCAGCACGCTGAGCTGCTCCTGCACGGCCACGAAGAATTCCGCCGTGAGCTCTCCCGCCGGCACCTCGAAGATCGCCTTGGATTTCGCGTGCTCGTAACGCTGCCGCAGGCCGTCGGCGCTCGGGCCGCGGGGCCGGAGGATCTTCTTCCGCTCCAGCATCAGCGCGAGGAACTGCAGCAGGCGGGTGTTCTCCGTCGTCGGCTCGGTGGTGGGGTCGGCCAGCGTGACGAAGAGATTCTCCGCGGTGAGTTTGAGCGCGCGGTCGGGATTCTCCCCGGCTCGCCGCGGCTTGAAGGGTTGCACCCAGCGGCACGCGACGAACCCCTCGGGGCGGAAATCAGCGACGTGGCTCTCCAGCACGTCAAAACGCATGATCTCAAGCGCCGCTCCCATCCGCACCAGGTGGCTGGCGACACGCGCGCCGGGCGCGAAGGATTCGCCGGATACGGCGCACTGGGTCGCGAGGGGCTGCAGCTGCAAATCCATCGGCATGTCGTTAGCCGCGGCGAGGGCGGATGCCAGCACTTTCAAACAACCCGTTTTTCAGGGTAAAAAAACGCTTCCCCGCTCCCGTGACCCGACCCACTCTCGGGCGAGAATCCGCCCCTTGTCCGCCGACGCCACCACCACCCTGCTGCTCGCGGTCGACCTCCAACCGGCGTTCCTCGACGCGATCCCCGGCGGGGCGCGCACCCTGCGCCGCGCAACCTTCGCGGTCGCAGCGGCGCAAGGACTCGCGCTGCCGGTCGCGTTCACCGAGCAGGTGCCAACCAAGCTCGGTCCAACCGCGCCCGCGCTGCTCGCGCTCGCCCCGGGGGCGCCGGTGTTTGCCAAGGAAACGTTCTCGGCCCTCGCCGACGACACGATCCGCGCCGCGCTCCTGGAGGAACGCCGCGTCGATCACCTGCTGCTCTGCGGCATCGAGACGCCGATCTGCATCCACCAGACCGCCCTCGACGCACGGCGGGCCGGCCTCGAGGTCACGCTGCTCAGCGACGCGATCTGCGCCCGGCGCGCCGATGACGCGGAGGCCTGCCTGGCCGCGCTCCGCGCCGCCGGCGTGCATGTGATCCCCGCGGAGACCGTGTTCTACTCCCTGCTGGGTTCAGCCCGGCACCCGTTCTTCCGCGACTTCACCAAGTTGGTGAAAACCCACGCTGAACCCGCCGCAATCTGACACTCCATGCCCGAGGAAATCCCCGTTCTCACCGTCCGCGACCTGAAGGCCCTCGAGACCGCCGACAACGGCCGCCCCTTCTCCGCCGTCCTCGTGGTGCGCAAGCTGCAGGCGAAAACCGCCAGCAACGGCAACACGTACCACAGCGTCGACCTCGGGGACCGTGGAGGCGTGTTCAGCTGCACGGTTTTCGGGGACAGCCCGGTTTCGGAGACGCTACGCGCCGTCGGCGAGGGCGCGGTGATCCGCATCGAGGGCAAGGTGGAGTTTTACCAAGGCCGCTTCTCCC
This sequence comes from Opitutaceae bacterium, assembly GCA_046091745.1. Classification (GTDB taxonomy): domain Bacteria; phylum Verrucomicrobiota; class Verrucomicrobiia; order Opitutales; family Opitutaceae; genus ER46. The sequence continues at coordinate 59 of JBJTCH010000325.1, read as the reverse complement.
CGCGGCTCCAGCGCGCCACGGCGCTCGACGAGGAGGCGTTGGCCGCGCCCGGGGTGCTG
>JBJTCH010000324.1:0-5561 GCA_046091745.1 Opitutaceae bacterium | reverse complement strand
CTCGTCGTACATCTGGAGCGAGCTGAGGAACGGGTTCGCGGGGGTGGCGCCGTTGGCGGTGAAGTTCCACGAGTAGCCGGCGCGCGGGTAGTCGTGGGCGATCTCGGACAGACGATAGCTCACGTTGATGCCGAGATTGTTCGTGAGCCGGTGCGAGTAGTTGAGGTCGGCGCTCGGGCGGACGAGGAGTTGCGGGCCCTCGCCCCAGGCGCCGCGGCGGCTGAGGGTGAAGTTCTCGGCGTTGGCGGTGAGGGACACGTTGTAGGCGAACGACGTCTTTCCCTCGCGGTCGAAGGCGCTCTTGGTGACGAGGTTCACCTGGCCGCCGGTGTTGTCGGCCGACATGTCGGGGGTCATCGTCTTGAAGACCTCGATGGTCTCGACGTTGTTGATCGCGACCTGCTCGAGCTCGAAGCGCCGGCTGTCACCCGAGGAGGTGCCGGAGGCCATGCGGCCGCCGTCGACGGTCACGTTGGTGAACATCGGGTTCATGCCGCGGAGGCTGACGGCGCGGGCGTCGTTGGCGGTGTAGTCGATGCCGATGCCGGGGAGGAACTTCAGGTACTCGCCGACGTTGCCCTCGCTGATGTCGCCGAACTGGTCGGCGGCCGCGACGAGCTTCTGGTTGAACGACGCCTTCTGCAGCGCGATGGCCTGCGCCATGCCCTCCTTGGAGGTGCTGACGGTGAAGGCCTCGAGGACGATGGTGTCGGACTTCAGCTGGACGCGCACGGTGGCGGTCTGGCCGGCGGTGACGCTCACGGCCTGGGAGGCGGGCGCCATGCCGGGATAGGCGACGCGCACGGTCTGCGCGCCCGGGGCGACGCCCGTGAGGCGGAAGACGCCCTCGCGTTCCGTGATGGCGGCGAGCGCGGTCCCGGCGACGGAGACCTCGGCGCCCTCCAGGTATTTGCCCGAGGCGTCGAGAACGACGCCGGAGATGGCGCCGGTGGTCTGGGCGAGGGCGGGGACGAGGCTCAGCAGCAGGGCTACGAGCAGGCCGGGCAAGGACGGCATTTGGAAACGACGGAGGCGGGTCGAGGTCACGCAGGGTTTCATGGGTTGGCGGGGGAGGTGCGCGGAGGAGCCGCGCATGGAGTTCGCAAAGCGAACGACGCCACGGGTGACGCCGCAAGGTGCCGACGCTGCCGTTCTTGTCGGACGGTCCGGTCGGCCGCCGCGGGTTTTCGCAGACGACTGGCGCGGCTTCAGCCTCGCGCGGTCTTCGGCTCCAAGGCGCGTGCCACAGCGTGCACCTCGGGCCAGCGGGTCGCGGGGATGATCGGGCCGAGGTGGCTCACGGTCTCCGCGCCCATCAGGGAAGCGAGTTCGCCGCAGGCCGGCAGGGGCCAGCCGCGCAGGTGCGCGAAATGGAAGCCGGCCGCCCAGGCGTCGCCGGCGCCGTTGGTGTCGACCACCTGCGCCACGCGGCGCGGTTCGACCCGGTGGAGTTTCTCCCCGTGCCCGATCCAGGCGCCGTCCTTGCCGACTTTGACCGCCGCCAGCACGCCGTGGCCGGCGAGGCGGCGGGTCAGCACGTCAAAGGGAGAAGACTGGTCCTCGAACAGCGCGCGAATCTCGTCCTCGTTGGCGAAGACGATGTCGAGGCCTCGGCGGAACTGGCCGAACAGCCAATCGCGCGAGGCGTTCACCACCTCGAACGAGGAAAGATCGAGACTGGTCGTGCAGCCGGCCGCGCGGGCCGCCGCGAGCACGGCGTCGGCCAGCGCCCGGTTGAAAACCAGGTAGCCCTCGATGTGGGCGTGGCGGCAGCCGGCGAAGTCGGCGGCCGAGATTTCCTCCGGCGCGAGGGTGAGGGCGGCGCCGAGGCACGTGCGCATGGTGCGCTGGGCGTCGGGCGTGACTAGGGCGAGGCAGCGGGCGTTGGCGTGGGGGCCGCGCTTGAAGCGGCGCCCGTCGACGCCGGCGGCCTCGAAGGTGCGATGGTAGATCTCGGCGGCCTCGTCGTGACCGAGTTTGCCGAGAAACGTGCTGCGCAGCCCGAGGCGGGTGGCGTTGAAGGTGGCGTTGGCGGCCGAGCCCCCCGTGGCGTGGGCGGGGGCCTCGCCGAGGAGCGAGACGATGCGCGCCATCTCGTCGGCATCGACCAGCACCATGCCGCCTTTGTCGCCCGCCACGTGACGGCGGAGAAAGTCGTCCGGCACCCGCGCGAGCAGGTCCATGATGGGCGATCCGACGCCGATGAGATCAAAGGTGGCCATGGGTCAGGAAATTCCGGTGACGGTGAGGCTGGTCGCGAGGAGCGGCTCGTCGTCGATCTCGATCAGGAGCGAGTACTCCGCCGCGTGCGGGAAGCTGAGATCGCGGATCTCGTTGATGAGATTGATCCGGTGCAGCGGGCTCTGCGTCTGGAAGGGACGCTCGAGCAGCGGTTGCATCGCGGTGGGGTCGAGTCCCATCGAGATGCGCAGCTTGTGCTCGCCCGGGGAGCAGTCGGTGATCGTGAGAAACCACACCATGAACGGGTGCGTGACCGGGAATTGGCGCGCCTGGATGTTCGAGAAAATCCCGAGGACGGTGTGTTTGCCCGAGCCGGGGTCGATGTGGACGCCGTCACACGTGAGCCACGCCAGCAGCTGCGGTTTGGATTGCACCCGCGGAGGAGGGGGGCGGGCGGACGGCGGAGCAAATGATTTTTCTTGGACCGGTGGCGCGGGGCGCTTGCCTCGCCGCCATGCCGCTCGCCGAGGTCGCCGTCCGTTCCTTCACCTTCGATCTGAGCGCCTACCCGCGCTGGGTGGTGATCCTCGCCGGCGCGGCGGTCGCGGCCGTCGCGCTCTGGCTGCTGATGAAGGTGCTCAAGTGGACGCTGTGGCTGCTGATTGGGATCGTGCTTCTCGGAGGGCTGGCCTGGGCGGTCTGGGAATTGGTGCGTTAGTCGCTTCCGCGTCGTTTTTATTGCCGCGCGCCGAGCTTTGTCTTGCCGGCGGCTGACGGGGCCCGCCAGCCTCGCGCCCCGTGAAATACATTTTCGTCACGGGCGGGGTGGTATCCTCCTTGGGCAAAGGACTTACAGCGGCGTCGCTCGGCGCGCTGCTGGAGATGCGAGGGCTGGTCGTGCGCATCCAGAAGTTCGATCCCTACCTGAACGTGGACCCGGGCACGATGAGCCCGTTCCAGCACGGTGAGGTCTATGTGTTGGAGGACGGCGCGGAGACCGACCTCGACCTCGGCCATTACGAGCGTTTCACCAGCGGCAAGCTTTCGCGCCTCAACAGCCTCTCCTCGGGACAGATCTACGAGGCGGTGATCCAGAAAGAGCGCCGCGGCGCCTACCTCGGCAAGACGGTGCAGGTGATCCCGCACGTCACCAATGAGATCAAGGAACGCATCTACGCCGGCGGGAAGGACGCCGACGTGCTCATCACCGAGATCGGCGGCACCACCGGCGACATCGAGGGCCTGCCCTTCCTCGAGGCCATGCGGCAGTTCGCCCTCGAGGTCGGGCCGAAGGACGTGGTTTTCATCCACGTCACGCTGGTGCCTTATCTCAACGCCGCCGGTGAACTGAAGACGAAGCCCACGCAGCAATCGGTCGCGAAGCTGCGCGAGATCGGCATCCAGCCGCACGTGCTGGTGTGCCGCACCGATCATCCGCTGGACAACGACCTGCGCGACAAACTCTCGATGTTTTGCAACGTGCCGGTGAAGGCCGTCATCGAGTGCCGCGACGTCGCCCACTCGATCTACGAGCTGCCGCTGGCCTTGCAGCGTGAGGGCATGGACCAGCTCGTGCTCGACCTCTTCGGGCTGAAGAACCCGCCGCCGAAGCGGAATCTCTGGGAGGAGATCGTCCGTCGCATCCTCAACCCGCGCCACGAGGTCACCATCGGCGTCGTGGGCAAGTACATCGAGCTGCAGGACGCCTACAAATCCGTCTACGAGTCGATCACGCACGCCGGCATCGCGCACCACTGCAAGGTGAACATCCGGCGCATCGACGCGGAGGATTTGGAAAAGCGGAACGGCCTCTCGCTGCTGCGCGGGCTCGACGGCATTCTGGTGCCCGGCGGCTTCGGCGACCGCGGCACCGAGGGCAAGATCGCCGCCGCCCGCTATGCGCGCGAGAAAGGCGTGCCCTACTACGGTCTCTGCCTCGGGCTGCAGATCGCGGTGATCGAGTTCGCGCGCAACGTGCTCGGGCTGAAGGGCGCCAACAGCACCGAGTTCGACCCCGCGTGCGCCCATCCCGTCATCAACATGATGGAGGAGCAGAAGAAGATCATCGACAAGGGCGCGACCATGCGGCTCGGCAGCTACGAGTGCGCCCTCACGCCCGGCACGCTCGCCCACCGGGCCTACGGCGCCGACAGCGTCCGCGAGCGCCATCGCCACCGTTTCGAGGTTAACAACGCCTACGTCGACCGCCTGAAGCGCGCCGGCATGGTGGTCAGCGGCATCAACCCCCGCCGCAACCTCGTCGAGGTGATCGAGCTCAAGGGCCACCCGTGGTTCGTCGCCACGCAGGCCCATCCCGAGTTCCAGTCCAAGCCGAGCAAGGCGCACCCGCTCTTCGCCGCCTTCATCGGCGCCGCGCTGCGCGGCAAACGGAAGCGCCCGGCCCGCCGCGCGCGCAAGTGAGCGCCGCGCCCGCCTCGCCGATGCTCTTCGATCCGCGCCGTCTGTTGCTGATCGCCGGGCCGTGCTCGCTCGAGAACGAGGGCGTCTGCCGCGCGGTGGCCGGCGCGCTCGCCGAGCTCCGCCGCGCGCACCCGGAGCTCAATCTCGTTTTCAAAGGCTCCTTCGACAAAGCCAACCGCACCTCGCTCGCCGGCGAGCGCGGCACCGGTCTCGAGGCCGGCCTCGCGCTCCTCGCGCAGGTGAAGCGGGAGCACGGCTTCCCGGTTCTCACCGACGTGCACGAGACCGCGCAGGTGGCGCGGGTGGCGGAGGTGTGTGACGTGATCCAGATCCCGGCTTTCCTCTGCCGGCAGACCGACCTGCTGCTCGCGGCCGCCGCCACGGGGCGCGTCATCAACGTCAAGAAGGGCCAGTTCCTTTCGCCCGCGGAGATGACGCACGTCACCGCCAAGCTGCGCGACGGCGGCGCGCGCGAGGTCTGGCAGACCGAGCGCGGCACGACCTTCGGCTACCAGAACCTCGTGGTCGACATGCGCGCGTTCCCGATCATGGCGCGCAACGGTTACCCGACCGTCTTCGACGCCACGCACGCCGTGCAGCTGCCGGGCGCCGGCGGCGGCCGCAGTTCCGGCCAGCGGGAATTCGTGCCCACGCTCGCGCTCGCCGCGCTCGCGGCCGGTGCCGACGGCCTCTTCGTCGAGACCCATCCCGACCCCGACCGCGCGATCAGCGACGGCCCCAACATGATTGCGCTCCCCGAACTCCCCGCGCTCGTGCGCCGCTGCCTCGCGGTGCGCCGGGCCGTCCGCGGCTGAGCGGTCCCTGCTATCCCCGTCCCGCGGGTTGCCCCGCCTTTTACCCGAGCCTGAATTCGACGCGGTCGGCCATCTGGTCGAGATCGTCGGTGCGGGTCGCCGGCCGGAGCCCTCCGCGTTCGGGTTCGATCACCGGCGAGGCGG
>JBJTCH010000323.1:0-3327 GCA_046091745.1 Opitutaceae bacterium | reverse complement strand
GGGATGCGAGCAGGTTGTGACCGTCGCGTAATTCAGCCGGTCCGGTGGCGGCGGTGGCGAGACCGAGGAGATCGGTCAAGGCGGTCAGGCCGTTGAAGCGATCTCCGGCGCGGAGGCGGGCGCGGGCGCGCTCATGCGCGGACCGCGGGCTGTCCGAAGTCGGTGACGCCGCGCGCGAACTGCTTGATGCGGCGGCGGGGGAACGGCTCGAACGGCAGCGCGCGCAGCGACGAGCCGTCGAGCGCGGGGCGGGTGAACTCACGCGCGGCGAGCGTGGCCTCGGCGCGCGTGCGCAGGGCCTGCGCGACCGCCGGCTGCACGGTGACGAGATTGCGCCTCTCGTCCGGGTCCGCGTGCAGGTCGAAGAGGAGTTCGCGTCCGCCGTTGGCGAGCCAGACGTACGTCCAGCGGTCGCGCCGGACCATGCATTTGAAAAGGCGTGTGCCCGGCGTGCCGTACATGCCGACGAGCGCTTCACGCGGGGTCGTCTCGCCGCGGAGGGCGCCGAGCAGGTCGTGGCCGTCGCGCAGCTCCGCCGGGCCGCTGGCGGCGGAAACGAGGCCGAGCAGATCGGTGAGCGCGGCGAGGCCGTTGAAGCGGCCGCCGGCGCGCAGTTGGGCGGGCCAGCTCACGAGCAGCGGGACGCGGCACGAAGCCTCGAAGAAGCTCTCCTTTTGCCACGCGCGGTGGTCGCCCATGTGGTCGCCGTGGTCGGAGAAGAAGCAGATCAGGGTGTTGTCGGCGTCGGGCCGCCGTTCCACCGCGTCGAGCAGGCGGCCGATGCAGTCGTCGACGAACTCGATGGCGCCGTAGTAGCGGGCGCGCAGCTGGCGGGCGTGGCCGGGTGAGATGTCCTCGGCCCAGACGGCGTGGTTCATCCAGCCAAGGTAGTCGTCGGCGGCGTCGACCTCGGGATCGCCGGGCACCGGGTTTGGCATGTCGTCCGGATTGTAACGCCGGTTGTAGGGAAGGGGCGGTGCGAGCGGCGGATGCGGCGTGACGTAGGAAACGAAGCCGAACCACGGCCGTTGGTCGGGCCGAGCCATCTCCTCGAGGGCACGGCCGGTGACCCAGGACTCCACGCAGAGCTCCGCCGGCACCGGGCGCAGCTGGGGCGCGTAGTACATGTCGGTGCGTTCGCCGTGGACCTGCTCGAGGTGCGCGTGGGCGGGGGACTTCGCGCGCAGCCACTTCACGTAGTTGTCGGCGAGGAACTCCTCCTCGGTGGGCCAGAGTTCCTCGCTGTATTCCTGAAGTTCGAAACCGAGCGGCTCGAGCCGCGGCTCGGTGTGGAACTTGCCGAGGCCCCATGTGCGGTACCCGCGGGCGGCGAGGACCTCCGGCAGGTAGGGACCGCAGCGCTCGCGCACGCTGGTCGCCGGCGCCCAGTTCGTCAGCCAGTGCGTGGCGGAGGGTTCGCACCCCGACATCAGCGTGTAACGCGTGGGCACGCACACGGGGCAGGTGGTGTAAGCGTTGGTGCAGGCGACACCACGCGCGACGAGCCGGTCGAGGTTCGGGGTGCGCACGATCCGCGCGCCCAGGGCCGAGATCGTGTCGAACCGCTGCTGGTCCGTCATCACGAGGAGAATGTTGGGCTGGGACATGGGGGACTGGCGGGGCTTAGCTGGGTGGGAAATTCCGGAGGAGGCTCTCCGGCCGTCAAGCGGCCGGCGGGGACGGTTCAAAATTCACCGCGCAGGCCGAGCACCCAGTTGCTGCCGTAGTTCTCGGCGACGAACAGGTTGCCGTTGGCCTCGTAGACCTCGTACTTGCGGTTGAAAAGGTTCCGGGCCTGCACGAAGAGCGTGAGCCGCCGTCCCAGGCGAAGGTCGGCGAGTCCGTCGTACTTGATGACCTGCGGCCGGTAGCGGGTGGCGTTGCTCCAAGGGGCCTGGTCCTCCCAGCGGGCTCGCAGACCGAACCCGAGGCCGCGGAAGCGGTGATCGAAACCCCCGGTGATGACGTGGGGCGTGAGGCCGACGCGGCGCTCGCTGGCGTAGGTGCGGGTGTAGGACGCGAAGGCCGTGGCCTGGCCGAGCGCGGCGGGGAGGAAGCCGAGCCGTTGGCGGTACTCGAGTTCCATGCTGCGGAAGCGGCGCGTGCGGTCGCCCTGCGTGTTGGTGATCACGGTGTACCCCGTGAACACCGGATCGGTGAGGCCGTATTCCTGCGGGGTGAGTTCCGTCAGCGTCTTCAGGTTCTCGATGTGCGTTTCGGTGAAGGTCGCGCGGACGCTGCCCTGGCCGGAAAGGTAATAGGCGAGGCTGGCGGCCGTGCGCTCCGAGTTCTCCGGCTTGAGGTTGGGATTGCTGACCGTCACGAGCTGCGCGGTCTCGTTGATCGACATCAGCCCGCTCAGATCGAGGACGTTGGGGCGGTTGATCGCCCGGCCGTAGCCCGCGTCGGCGATCAGGTTTTCGGAGAAACGGTACTTCGCGGTGATGCTCGGGAAGAAGTTCTCGTACCGGCCCTCGCGGCCGACCATCGGCTTGCTGCGGAACTGGTAGTCGAGGCCGGCGACCGTGGTGGCACGCCCGAGGGAGCGGTTGACCGCGTAGCCGGCCGCGGCGACCTGGGATACCGTGAGCGGATCAAACTCGCGGGACAACGTGCGCGTCTCCTCCCAGCGCAGGCCGGCTTGGAACTGCCACGGGCCGGTGCGCGTGTTGGCGAGCAAGTAGGCGGACGGGATCAGTTCCGTGAAGCGCTTCCGCTGCGCGAAGGCGGCCGTGTAATAGTTCTCCGCGGTTGTGGTACTGAGGAAGTACTCCGGGTTGGACCGGAACAGGCGACCCACGGCGTCGCGGTTGGCGTAGGCCGGCCCGCCGCCGCCGGTGATTGAGCGGAAGACCACGCCGAGGCCGTCCGGGGCGAAGACGAACGGCGTGGGGAACGCGGCGTAGGTGCCGGCCGTGCCGCCACCCGGCCCGGTGTAACTGTAGTTGTACAGCGAGCCCTTGTTGTCGGCGTTCGTGATCCGCTCCTGCCGTTTCGCGCCGAACTTGAGGAAGGTGGGCCAGCGGAACGGCGCGATCCACTTGCCGTTCAACGCGGCGTTGGAGACCTCGTTGTAGACGTAGCGCACGTCGTCGGTGACGCGCGGGTTGGTGTAGGACGCGAGATTGGCCCAGTCGTTGCCCCCGGTCTGGGTGAACTGCCACGCGCTGGAGGCCGCGCCCGGGCGGGTCGCCACCACGGTGAGGTTGGCGACGGCGTTGACCAGCGCGTTGCCGGCCATGCCGGTGCGCAGGGCGCCGTAGGTGTTGCGCGACACCGAGGCCGAGTCGGCCCCGGCGACAGCGTCGGACGCAAGGTGCGGCCGAC
>JBJTCH010000322.1:0-4276 GCA_046091745.1 Opitutaceae bacterium | reverse complement strand
GGCACCACGGGCGCCGCCCTCACGGCCCCGGGCGTCTGGGAGGCCGTCGCGCTCAGCGGCCGCCCGGCACGGTGCGGGTGGACTCGAACGGGCGCAGCGGCACCACCTCCGGCTCGGTGCCGTCGAAGGCCGGGTTCGGCTCCGGCATCCGCGCGCCGACCTCGCGCCGGTGCGCGGCGAGCAGGTCGGCGAGGCGCCGCACATCGGCGGGCCGGCGCGTCGAGAGGTCGGTGGTCTCGCCGGGATCCGCCTTCAGGTCGTAAAGCTCGCGGCGGCCGTCCTCGAGGAACTCGAGCAGCTTGAGGTCCCCGGCCCGGACCGCGCCGGCGGGCCGCGCGCCGTGCATATTGTAGTGCGGGAAGTGCCAGAAGAGCGGGCGGTCCGCGGCCGGCCCGCGCCCGCCGCGCAACAGCGTCGCGAGGCTCCGCCCGTCCACCGCGGGGCCGGGCCCGGCGCCCGCGAGGTCGAGCAGGGTGGGGAAGAGGTCGATGCCGTGCACCGGCACGTCGAGCACTCGGCCCTGACTGGCGCCGCCGGGCTGCCGGACGATCAGGGGCACCCGGATGCCGCCCTCGTAGAGGGTGCCCTTCGTTTCCCGCAGCCCGCCGTTGGAGCCCCACCATTTCACCGCCCCGTTGTCGGAGGTGAAGACGACGGTGGTCCGGCGGTCGAGCCCGCGGGCGGCGAGGAAGGCGCGCAGCCGGCCCACGGTCGCGTCGAGGTCCTCGATCATCGCGGCGTACTCGGGGAGCAGTCCCCACGGCGCCGGTCCGCGCGCCGGCTGGCGGCGGATCGTCTCCTCCTTCGCCCCGAGCGGGCGGTGCACGGCAAAATGGCTCAGGAGGAGGAGGAAAGGGCGCTCTCCCTGCGCGGCGAGCCAGCGCTCCGCCTCGTCCTGCAGCCGGTCGGTGAGGTACTCCCCGGGCGGCGTGGGAGCGAGGCCAAGGCCGTGGTCGGGCCCGAACATCGTCTTCGGGCTCCCCAGGTTGTTACCGTAGTAATTCACCTCGAAACCGTGGTCCTCCGCGAGCGAGCCCTTCCCTCCGAGGTGCCATTTGCCGATGCTGGCGGTGGCGAAGCCGGCGGGCCGGAGCGTTTCCGCGAGCGTCACGGTCGCCAGGTCGAGCGCGCCCGGGTTGGGCGGGGTGCGGAGGCGGCGGCCGCGGTTCCAACGGTCGCCGGCGTCGCCGATCGCGTCCGTGATCCCGAGCCGCGCGGGCCACTGGCCGGTGAGGAGCGCGGCGCGCGAGGCCGAGCAGACGGGCGAGGGCGCGTAGGCCTGGGTGAAGCGCACGCCCTCCCGCGCGAGGGCGTCAAGATGCGGGGTCCGGACGTGGGGGTTGCCCTGGCACCCGAGGTCGCCCCAGCCGAGATCGTCGGCGAGGATGATGATGAATCCCGGGGCCGGCGCCGGGGCCGGGCCGGCGGTCGCGAGGGGGGCCGCGGCGACGAGGGAGACAAGGGCGAGCAGGCGGGGCGGGGTGCGCATGGGGACTGGCGGAAGGCTGGCTTGCGCCCGCGGGGCGGGGAAGCGTCGCCCGGTGGTCCTCTTTTCAAACCGGCGGCCGCCCGTTGCCCCGGCCCCGCGCGGGCGCAGGCTCCCGGGGACCCTTGTGCCCGATGGATCCCGTCCCCCGCCGGCTCGCCCGTTTCGCCCTCCTGTGTCTCCTCGCCGCCGCGCCCCTCGCCGCCCGCCCGAGCTTCGTCCTGCTGATGGCCGACGACCAGGGCTGGGGCGACGTGGGCTACAACGGCCACCCGCGGCTGCGCACGCCGCACCTTGACGCGATGGCCCGCGCGGGCGTCCGGCTCGACCGCTTCTACGCCGCCGCCCCCGTCTGCTCGCCCACGCGCGGCTCCGTGCTCACCGGGCGGCACCCGAGCCGCTACGGCATCGACTGGGCCTTCGACGGCCAGCTGCCGGCGGCGGAGGTCACGCTCGCGGAGGCCCTCCGCGCCGCCGGCTATCGCACCGGTCACTTCGGCAAATGGCACCTGGGCCAGCTCAGCCGCACCCTGCGCCAGGGCCGCAAGAACAAGGTCGACCCGGCGCGGTATTCCCCGCCGTGGGCGAACGGGTTCGAGACCTGCTTCTCGACGGAGGCGAGCGTCCCGACCTTCAATCCCTACTTTTACACCGACACCTCCCAGAAGGTGGAACCCATCCTCGGTCGCGACGCCGAGGACGTCGGCCGGGAGCACCGGTGGAACGAGAGCTACTGGACCGGCCCGGGCCGGTTCGTCGACGAGGACCTGCCCGGCGACGATTCCGCGCTGATCACGGACCGTGCGCTGGAGTTCATCCGCGCCGCGGGCGACCAGCCCTTCCTCGCCTGCGTGTGGTTCCACGCGCCGCACACGCCCGTGGCCGCGGGCCGCGCGGACCGGCAGCCGTACGCCGACCTGCCCCTCGCCCAGCAGCACTTCCTCGGCTCCCTCGCCGCGCTCGACGCGCAGGTCGGGCGCCTGCGCGCCGAGCTGCGCCGGCTGGGCCGGGCGGAGGACACCGTGGTGGTGTACTGCAGCGACAACGGCCCGAGCTACATCCATCCCCATGGCAGCGCCGGCCCGTTCCGCGGGCTCAAGGGCAGCCTGCTCGAGGGCGGCGTCCGCGTGCCCGGCATCGTCGAATGGCCCCGCGGTTGGCCCGGCGGCCGGGTCGTCACCGCCCCGCTGGTCACGTCGGATCTCTACCCGACCCTCCTCGCGCTCGCCGGCGTGCGCCCGGAGCGGCAGCCCCCGCTCGATGGCCGCGACGTGCGCGCGTTGCTCGCGGGTGAGCGGGCGGAGCGGGGCGAACCGGTCTTCTTCCACGCGCCCCTGCGCAACGAGGGCGACCCCTGGGCCAAGCCGGGGACGTTCCAGGCGGCGGTGCACACGGACCGCCGCAAGCTGATCACCGTCGATTCGGGTGCGACGTGGACCCTGCACGACCTCGCGGCGGACCCGCGCGAGGAGCGGGACCTGGCCGCGGCCGAGCCGGAGCTGGCGCGCGCGCTCCGGGCCGCGCTGGAGGCCTGGCGGCGCGGGTGCGAGGCCTCGGCGAAGGGGGCCGACTACCGCTGAGCCGCCGCGGCCGGCGGGGCGGCGAGGGAACCGCCCGGCAGGAATTCCGGCACCATCTTCCGTCCGCCGCCCGGGACGGGCTCGCCGGTCGCGAGGCGGGCGAGCACGGTCATCATCGCCTTCGCGATGGCCGCGGGGTCGGCCCGGTAACGGGCCGGTTCCGGGCGGACGTGCGCGAGGAACGGGTCGTCCAGCCGACTCAGCAGGGAAAGGTCGCGCGGGACCGCGAGCCCCAGGGCGGCGGCGACGCTGAAGACCGTGAGGTACTGGTTGGGGGTCTCGACCACCACGGCGGTGGGCCGGGGCCTGCCGGCAAGGCAGCGGTGGACGGCGGCGGCGAGGGCGGCGGGATCAGCGTCGCACGGCACCCGCGCCAGCGTCCCCGCCCCGCCGGCCCCGGCGCGGAATCCCATCTCGAAGCCGGCCTCCCCCTCGACCAGCCCCGGCAGCCGTTTCCGGGAGGCGAGCAGCGCGACGTGGCGGTGCCCGCGCCGCGCGAGCAGCAGCCCCGCGTGCCGGCCGGCGGCGCGCTGGTCGACGTCGAGTGACGGCAGGCGGACCCCGGGGTAGGGGTGGCCCGAGACCACGGAGGGCAGCCCCCGCGTGCCGAACCAGGCCTGGACCTCCGGCGTGGACTGGAACAGGACCCAGGCGCTGCAGCCCGCCTGCGCGGTCAGGCGCGTGAGGTGGGCCTCCGCCTGCGGGCCGAAGTAGCTCGCGCCCGCGTGGCGCTGGAGGCTCCAGCCGCGCGCCGCGGCCGCCTCCCGCAGGTGCGCCACAAGCAGGGCGAAGTACGGGCGCCGCGTTTCCAGCGGCTCCGGCGAGAGCAGGCCGATCACGGTCGCGCGCGCGGCCCCGGTGCCGCGCGCGCGCCGCGGCAGCACCCGGTGGCCCCGGCTCGAGACGCCCCGCACCACCTGCTCCCGCGCGAGGATCCCGAGCGCCGCGCGCACCGTGCCGCGGCTCACCCGCAACTCCCCGCTCAGCCGACGCTCGCCTGGCAGCCAGTCGCGCCACCGTCCCGGCCGGATCTGCTCCCGGAGGCTCGCCGCCGCCAGCGCCGGCAGGCTCTGCCGCACCGGCACCAGCGGCCCCCCCGGCCCCGGTACAATCTTTGGGCCGGTGGATTCGCTTTGAGGCATTTCCCGGCTCTGCGCCACCGTCGCCCGCGCCGCAAGCCCTAACCCCGTGGCCGCCCCGCGTCCGCCCC
>JBJTCH010000321.1:0-13115 GCA_046091745.1 Opitutaceae bacterium | reverse complement strand
CGAGGAAGCGTTCGCGGGCGGGGAGGGCGGGCATCGCTTTCAGCGAAGCGGAGGCATGGTGGAAGTCGAGCGACGCCGCATGGCTTTGCGGGTTGCATGCGGCCTGCGCCGCCTTTTCCCTCCGCCAACCCCTGAAGCAATTCCCCATGAAACTGAGTCGTCGTCGTTTCCTCCGTAATTCCGCCCTCGCGCTGGGCGTGCCCACGATAATCCCCGGTTCCGCCCTCGGTCTCAACGGGGCCGTGGCGCCGAGCAACCGCATCGTTGTCGGCGGCATCGGCCTCGGTCCGCGCGGCCGCGAGGTGCTGAAGGGTTTCCTCAGCCAGGCCGACGCCCAGTTCGTGATGATCGCCGACGTGCAGAAGACGCGTCGCGAGGTCATCCGCGTCATGGTGAACCGCCAGTACAACAACCAGGACTGCGCGGAGACGCGCGACATGTTCGAGGTGCTCGGTCGCAAGGACATCGACGCGGTGGTCATCGCCACCGGCGACCGCTGGCACGCGGTGGCCTCGATCCTCGCCGCGAAGGCCGGCAAGGACATCTACTGCGAGAAACCCTGCAGCATGACGGTGCGCGAGAGCCAGGAACTGGCCGACGCGGTCAACCGCTACGACCGCGTGTTCCAGGCCGGCACGCAGCGGCGCAACGTCGACAACTTCCAGTTCGCCGCCGGACTGGCGCGCGGGGGCAAGCTCGGTCGCATCCACACCGTGCACGCCGGGATTCTCCAATTGGAGGAGAGCCACAACTGGCTGCCTGCCGAGCCGGACCCGGGCCTCGATGTCTGCGACTGGGATCGCTGGCTCGGGCCCGCGCCGTGGCGTCCCTACAACAAGGAGTACGTGAACGGCCGCTGGCGGGGCTACTACGATTTCCACGGCGGCGCCGCGCTGCCGGAGTGGGGCGCTCACACCGTCGATCTCTGTCAGTGGGGCGCGAGCGCCGATGCGACGACGCCGGTCGAATACGAGGCCGAGGGACAGACGATCCACGCGCGTTACGCCAACGGCGTGAAGCTCGTGATGCGCCGCGCGGGCTTCAAGGGCGAGGGCAACTGGGTCGCGCCCGGCACGTGTCCCGTCCGCTTCGAGGGCGACGAGGGTTGGGTCGAGGCCGCCGATTCCGGCAAGGTCGCGGTCTCCAGTCCGAAACTCCTCGAGGGCGGAACGCCGGCGCCGATGGCCGGAACGGATCCGTCGAAACACGTGCGCGATTTTCTCAATTGCGTGAAGTCCCGCGCGAAGCCGGCCGCCAACGCCGATGTCACCCGCCGCGGCCATATCGTCTCCCATGTGGCGGCGATCGGCTGGCGTCTCGGTCGCAAGGTCAACTTCGATCCGGTGACGGAAACCTTCCGCGACGACGTGGAGGCCAACCGCATGTGCAGCCGCGCCCGCCGCGCACCGTGGCACGCCTGAAACCCCGATCCCCGGTCAACCCCATGAAAAATCGTTTTCCGATCGTTTCCCTGCTGGCGTTCCTTGCGGCCGGTTATCTCGTGGCCGCCCCCGCGGCCAACCGCGAGGCCGAGGCCCTCGCCGTCCTGAACAACTCCGCCGCGGAGCTGAAGGACAAGGCCCGCGCCTGCCAGACGCTCGCCGATTTCGGCGGCGCGAAATCCATCGCCGCGCTTTCGGCCCTGCTCGCCGACGAGAAGCTCGGCGATTACGCCCGCAGCGGGCTCGAGTCGATGGCCGACCCCGGGGCCGGAGCAGCCTTGCGTCGCGCGCTTGGCACGCTGAGTGGCCGTCAACTCGCCGGTGCGATCAACTCGCTCGGGGTGCGGCGCGACCCGGCGGCGGTGGCCGACCTGAGAAAGTTTGCGCTGGAAAACAAACCCGACGCGGCACCGGCCGCGGTGGCGGCGCTCGGACTGATCGGCAACGCGGATGCGGCCCAGGCGTTGCAGGCCGTGATCGAAAAAGGACCGGCTGACCTTCGGCTGGCGGCCGCGCACGCGTCGATCATCGCGGCGGAGCGCCTGGCGAAGTCCGGCAACGCGGCCGCCGCGCGGAAGCTGCTCGAGGCTTCGGTGAAGGCGGTGCCCGCGGGCCCTTCGACCGACGCGGCCCGCCGCCAGCTCGCGGCGTTGCCCGCGCGTTGAACGTCTCGGCGCGTGCGGGCGCGGCTTGACCCCGCCCGTGCCGGAGCGTGAGGTCGGGCCATGTCGTTTGCGCGTTACCTTCGTCCTTTGCTGCTCCTCATCGGCGCGGCGATCGGGGCTTCGGTGCTCGCGCAATTCGCGATCGCGCGGTCCGCCGTTATTCCGGCGGACCTCGCGGCGAAGGCGATCGGATGCGACTTCAGTGCCCCGGAGCCCGACGAAGGTGGTTTCGGGGATATCTCCGATGATGAACCGATCGATGGGGTTTTCATCCAGACGCCGCGGTTGCAGGGTGAGGCCCTGGTTGCGGCGCCGGCGTCGGAGCGTCTCGCGGATCGCCGCGGCGCGACGCTGGTCGGTGTGGTGCAGTTGCTGATTTGAGCGGACTCGAACCGGACGGAGCGGCGGCCCAAGCGCGCGTCGTCCGTCCCGCTGTAACCGAAAACCTGGTCCCGACGGACCCCGTGGCGGACGGCTTCCGCCGGTTCAACGTCCTCTCTTCATCATGACTCCTTTCACGACCATTCTCGCGGGTTTCCTCGGCCTTGGCGGTCCCGAGGTGATCATCATCCTCATCATCCTCTTGGTGCTCTTCGGCGGCAGCAAGTTGCCGGAGCTCGCCAAGGGGCTCGGCAAATCGATCAAGGAATTTAAGAACGCGACGCGCGACGAGCCGGCGCCCACGCCTCCGCCCGCCCCGGCCCCGGCGTCGCCGGCTCCAGCCAACGCTGAAAAGCCGGTCCAGCGGTTAGGCTGAGCCGTGCCAGCCGGGCGATCAGCAATGCAGCCGGGCTGGATCCGTCGCCTAGGGTCGGCGGGTCCGGTCGCGGTGCTGCTCTCGTTTGCGCCTCCTCTTGGCGGCATCGCGTTGTTGTCCGTCCTGACGTGGTCGGGCGGGTGGCTTCGTCTGCATCCGGAGATCGGTTGGTTCGTTTACGCGGCGGGGGCGGCCCTCCTGATCGGAGTTTCGTTCGTGCCCACCTTTTCGTGCGCCATCATCGCGGGATGGGCCTTCGGATTCCTCACGGGCTGGACGATTTCGGTCGTGGCAGTGACGGCGGGCGCGGTGCTCGCCTATGCGATCGGGCGGGGCATTGCGAAGGACCGGGTCGTCGAGCTGGTCCGCGAGCATCCGCGATTGGACGCCGTGCACCGCGCCCTCCTGGCCCGGCGGGCCGGGGAAACCTTGTTGGTGGTCGTGCTGGTTCGCCTGCCGCCGGCGGCGCCTTTCGGGCTGACGAATTTCCTCCTCGCGGCGGCACGGGTGCCACTGCCGGACTACATCGTCGGCACCTTGCTCGGCGTGATACCGCGCCTCGCGCTCACGGCGTTCGTCGGCGCTGCGCTCGAGCAGCTCCGTTTCGACCACGTGATGGACCGCTGGATGGTGGTCGCCGGGGGAATCGTTTCCCTGCTGGCTGTCGTCGCACTGGGCGCGTTGGCGGGTCGCGCCCTGCAGCGGGTCGCGGCGCGAACGGCCGCGTGACGCATCAACCTTCGTTCCGCTCGCGGTAGCGCCGGCGCCAGCGCCAGATCAACACCGACACGATCAGGATCAGGGCCACCACCACGAGGCCGAACCACTGGGTCTTCGACATCGCGGCGTTCAGTTTCTGGATGTCCTCGTCGAACTTGGCCCACAGCCAATGTCCGAACCAAACGAACAGCGGCACGCTCAGTACCGCGGCGAGTCCGTCGAGGCAGGCGAATCTCAGATAGGGCACGTGCATCGCGCCGGCGGTGCTGAAGATCGGCGCGCGCAGGCCGGGCAGAAAGCGGGCGATGAGCAGCACGGTGGTGCCGTGCTTGTCGAACAACGCCTTCACCTTGGCTTGTTTGGCCGGCGGGAAAAGGTGATGCGTACCTTGCCACGCGAGCAGCTTCGCGCCGAAGCGACGCCCGAGCAGGAACATGATCGAGTCGCCGGCGAGAACTCCCACCCACATCAACACCGCCACGGGCACCCAGGAGCGTCCGTCGTCCTGCGCGAGCATCCCCGCCGTCACGAGCACGATGTCCTCGGGCAGAGGTAGCCCTAACCCGCAGATGACCAGAATCATAAACGGTCCCCACAGCGAGAGAGGAGACTCCTTCAGGAGGTCGATCAGGGATTCCAGCATGGTCGCAGCGTGCGGAGGAGCGGAGAACAAGATGCGTCGGCGTCTCCGTGGCAAGAAGTAGGTTCCTCGGCCGCGTGAATTCGCGCGGGAAGGACGTTCACGTCTGTGGCAAGTGTGCGGCGCCAGCACACGCGATGAATCGGCGGGGATGTTTTCCTGGGGACTGCCTGCTGCTGCCCGCGTCGGCGCTTGCGCGCGGCCGTCATCACTCCAGTTTGCACGTGTTCCCCGCTGCCACCCCATGACGCCGCCCGACCTCGCGCGCCGGCACTTCCTCGGCCACATGACAACCGGTCTCACCGGCGTGGCGCTCGCGCGTCTGCTCGCGCGGGATCTCACGGCCACGCCGGCCTCGCGCACGCATTTCGCGCCGAAGGCCCGGCAGGTGCTGCAGATTTTCTGCCCCGGCGCCGCGTCGCACATGGATCTCTGGGACCACAAGCCGCTGCTGGAGAAGTTCCACGGCACGCCGCCGCCCGGCGGCGAGGGCGAGGTCTCGTTCCAAGGGAAAAACGGCAACCTGATGCGCTCGCCGTGGGCCTTCGCGCCCGCCGGGCGGAGCGGCAAAATGATCTCCACGCTGCTGCCGCGGATGGCGGAGCATGTGGACGATATCGCGTTTCTGCACGGCATGTCGTCGCGCACCAACACCCACGGGCCCGGTTGCATCGCGATGAACACCTGCTTCACCCGCGAGGGGTTTCCCAGCGCGGGTTCCTGGGTTGGACACGCGCTCGGCTCGCTCAACGAGAACCTTCCCACCTACGTCGCGATCCAGGATATCCGCGGCGAACCGCCCAACGGGAAGGCGAATTGGGGCAACGGCTTCCTGCCCGCCCAGCATCAGGGCGTCGCGATGTCGGCCCAGCAGCCGCTGCGCAACCTCGTCCGCCCCGGTGAGCCCGCCCCGGGCGAGGAGCGGTCGGTGCGCGAACATTTGGAGTTCATGAATCGCGCGCACGCCTCGGAACATGCCGGCAACGGCGAGCTCCTCGCGCGCATGGAGGCCTATGCGCTGGCGGCGAGGATGCAGCTGGCGGCGCCCGAGGTGAGCGACCTCGCCGGGGAGCCGGAGCACATCCACCGGCTCTACGGCACCGCGGACGCCAACCCGCTGAAGGCCGCCTACGCCAGGAATTGCCTCCTCGCGCGACGGTTCCTCGAGAAAGGCGTGCGCTACGTCAGCCTTTACTGCGCCTCGCGGGCGAGCGCCGTCGACGGGCTGCTCAACTGGGATGCGCACAAAACGCTGAAGGCCGACTACGAGCGCCACGCGCCCGTCTTCGACCAGCCGACCGCCGCGCTGCTCACCGACCTCAAGCAGCGCGGACTGCTCAACGACGTCCTTGTGCTCTGGTGCACGGAGTTCGGTCGCATGCCGACGCACCAGGAGGGTACCAGCGGGCGCGACCACAACCCCGACGCCTTCACCACGTGGATGATGGGGGCGGGCGTGAAGGGCGGCGTGAGCCACGGCGCCACCGACGATTTCGGACGGCGCGCCGCCGTCGACGTCACGAGCGTCCACGATTTCTACGCCACGGTGCTTCACCTGCTCGGGCTCGATCACGAGCGGCTCACGTTCTACCACAACGGCGCGAACCGCCGGCTCACCGACGTTCACGGCCACGTGATCCGGCCGATTCTGGCGTGAAAACCGCGATGGCGTGGCGAAAGTTTCTGCTGTGCGGCGCGCTGAGCGCCCTTTTTTCCGCCGCGCTGCCCGCGGCGGAGGAGGGCGCGGCGTTTTTCGAGACCAAGATCCGCCCGGTGCTCATCCGGCATTGCTACGAGTGTCACAGCGCGGAGGCGAAGAAGGTGAAAGGCGGTCTGCTGCTCGACACCCGCGCGGGCTGGCAGCGCGGCGGCGACAGCGGGTTGCCCGCGGTCGTGCCGGGCAATCCGGAGGAAAGTCCGCTCATCCGCGCCGTGCGCCACGTGGAGGAGGATTTCGCGATGCCGCCGCGGCAACCGAAGCTGCCGGACGCCGTGATCGCCGACCTCGTCGCCTGGGTGCGGATGGGCGCGCCGGATCCGCGCGAGGGAACCGCGGGCGAGGCGCGGCGGGCGGACAAGTCGTGGTGGTCGCTCCAACCCGTCGCGCGGGAGTTCCGGCACCGCACGATCGACGGCTTCATCGACGAGACTCTCGTCGCGAAGGGATTGGCGCGGAATCCGCCAGCCGACGCACGCACGCTCATCCGGCGGATGACGTACGACCTCACGGGTCTGCCCCCGACGCCCGACGAGGTGGCGGAGTTTGCCGTGGCCCACGCCGCGGATCCGGACGCCGCCGCCGCGGCGCTGGCCGACCGCCTGCTCGCTTCGCCGCGTTACGGCGAACGCTGGGGCCGGCACTGGCTCGACGTCGTGCGTTTCGGCGAGAGCAACGGGTTTGAGCGCAACGTCATCATCGATGACCTGTGGCCCTTCCGCGACTGGGTGATCCGCTCGCTGAACGAGGACAAACCGTTCGATCGCTTCATCACGGAGCACCTTGCCGGCGATGTGATCGGCAAGGACCGACCCGAGATCGAGGTTGGCAGCGCTTTTCTCGTCGCGGGTCCCTACGATGACGTCGGCAACCAGGATCCGGTCGCCAAGGCGAACATCCGCGCGGCCACGCTCGACGACATGATCGTCACGACCGGCGGGGCTTTTCTTGGTCTCACGGTGGGTTGCGCGCGCTGCCACCACCACAAGTTCGACCCGATGCCCACCGAGGATTATTACCGCCTGCGGGCGGCGTTCGAGGGCGTGACCCACGGACGCCGCGAGGTGGCGACCCAGGAGCAGCGCGCGGCCTTCGCCGATGCGACGAAGCCGCTCAACCAGCGCTTGGCCGGGATCAACGCCGCCGTCGACCGGTTGGAGCGCGCGGTCGCGGCCCGGGCGAAGGACTTCTTGAAGACGCGCACGTTTCCGCGGCCGAAGATCGATCCTGAACTTACCGAGGAGACTTTCGCGCCCGTGGAGGCGCGCTTCGTGCGTTTCAGCGTCCTCGACAACACCGAGGCGCCGGGGCGACCGCCGCCCCGGGTGAACAACCGCCGGCCGGCGCGCGGAGGAGGGCGGCTCACCGAGTTCGAAGTCTGGACGACCGACGGTCGCAATGTGGCGCTCGCGGCCAACGGCGGCCGCGCCGAGGGTGCGCGCGGAGCGGTGGCGGAGGATTTTCCCGAGGCCTACGGCCCGCAGCTCTGCATCGACGGCCGTCCCGGGGAGCAATGGTTCATCGGCAACCCGGCCGAGCTCACGGTCACGCTGGCGCGGCCGGAGACGATCGGCCGCGTCACGTTCAGCAACGCCAAGGGCCGCGGGCTGATGGACAAGGCGCAGGGCGCGACGCCGTGCGAGTACGAGGTCAAGATCTCCGCCGACGGGAAGGACTGGCGCACGGTGGCGACGTCCTTCGACCGCGTGCCGTGGAGCGACCGCCACGCGTTGGAGCGCGTGCGGGGCGAGGTCATTACGCCGGAGGAGGAGAAGGAGCTGGCGACGCTGGAGCGGGAACGCGGGCAGGTGCAGGCGGCGCTGAACAAGGTGCCGAAGCTGCCGCAGATCTGGGCGGGAAAGTTCGACCAGCCCGCGGAGAAGACCTTCGTGCACAAGGGCGGCGACCCGCTGAGGCCCGGCGAGGTCGTGCGGCCGGCGAGCCTGGAGGTTTTGTCCGGCGTGGTGCCGGTCTTCGCGCTGGCGGAGGACGCTCCGGAAGGTGAGCGGCGGCTGGCGCTGGCGCGTTGGATCATGGCGCCGGAGAACCCGCTCACGCCGCGGGTGCTCGCGAATCGCGTCTGGCAGCATCATTTCGGCACCGGGATCGTCGATACCCCGAGCGATTTCGGCTTCCAGGGCGGCCGGCCGTCGCATCCGGAGCTTTTGGATTTTCTCGCGCAGCGCCTGATCGCGCACGGGTGGCGGCTGAAGCCGCTGCACCGGGAGATCGTGCTTTCGCGAGCGTACCGGCAGTCGGGCGCGTTCCGCGACGATGGCGGTCGCGCCGACCGCGATGCGCGCCTGCTCTGGCGCTTTCCCCCGCGGCGCTTGGGGGCGGAGGAAGTGCGCGACACGCTGCTGGCGACCGCCGGCCGGCTCCGGCTGGAGCCGATGGGCGGACCCGGGTTCCGGTTGTACAAGTACTCCCAGAACAACGTCTCCACGTACTTCCCGCTCGATGCGCACGGTCCCGAGACCCATCGCCGCGCGGTGTATCATCAAAACGCCCGCGCCAGCGTGGTCGACGTGCTGACGGATTTCGACCTGCCCGACATCGCGTTCGCCGCGCCGCGCCGCGCCAATACGACGACGCCGCTGCAGGCGCTGACGCTGCTCAACCACCGCTTCACGTTCGACCTTGCCGTCGCTCTGGCGGAACGCATCGCCGGTCCGGATCCGGTGGGAGCGGCGTACGCGATCGCCTTCCAGCGGGTTCCCCGCGCCGAGGAGCGTGCCGCCGGCGAAGCTCTCATCGCGCGCCACGGCGCCGCCGCCTTCAGCCGCGCGATCCTGAATGCGAACGAACTCCTGTACCTCGATTGAACGGCGGGCGTTCGTCCGGCGCGGGCTGGTGACGGGCCTCGCGGTGGTCGCGTCGCTGTCGGGCACGACTCGGTCCTCGGTGGCCGCCGAGGAGGTGAGGTTTTCCCGGCTGCCGGCTGGCAAGGCGGTGGTTTCGCTGCGGGAGGATTTTGCGCGCGGCGGCGCGCCCTCCGGGGTGTGGCTGCATCTCCATGGCGCGATCGCCACGGTGGAGCAGCAGTTCGCGCGGATCGGTGCTCCCGGCGTGCTGGTGACGCTGACCCTGCCCGGCTTGTCCAAAGTATACGCGGACCATTTCGCGGAGGCGCGGGTGTTCCCGGAATTGCTCCAAGCCGTGAAGGACGTTGTTCGCGCGCAGGCCGGGGAAGCGGGTTGGGAGCCGGGGGAACTCACGGTGTCGTCCTTCAGCGCGGGTTTCGGCGGCGTGCGGCAATTGCTGCGGCAACCCGAGGCCTTTGAGCGCATCGCGACGCTCGTGATGGCGGACTCGATTTATTGCGGCTACGCGGGGCCGGTGAACGAACGCCGGGTGGATCCGGAACTCATGGCGGGTTTTCAGCGGTACGCGCGGCTCGCGGTGGAGGGGAAGCGCCGGATGCTGGTGACGCACTCGGCGCAGGTGCCGGACGGCTACGCGAGCACGACCGAGACGGCGGATTTTCTCATCGCGGCGGTGGGCGGGCGGCGGGGCCCGGAGAGCGGCTCTGGGTACGACGGACTGATCGCCACCAGCCGCTTCACACAGGGTGGCCTTGAGGTGTTGGGGTTTGCGGGCAGGGAGGCGAAGGACCACCTCCAGCACCTTCGCTCGTTGGGCGTCTTTCTCGCGCGGGAGAAGTCGGCCGCGGCGGATGTTCATCAACGGGAAACAGACGCCCGGCGGAGGTAAAGGGCAGTGTCTCGATGCCTCGCCTGGCTCGCGCGCCGGATCCGTCCGGTGGATGTTTGCCGGTGTAGCCGAGGCTACTTCCTCGAAAATCCGGGCAAAGCGTTCGGCCGAATTCGATTCCGAGCGTCCCTGATCCTTCGCCAACTTGTGCGGGGTTGTGCTCCCGCGTGATGCCGCCCTTGCTGGGAAGAAGCCGGTCCAACCGGAAACCCCCATGAAAAAGTTGCCCCTCGTTTCCCTGGTCGCCCTCGCGCTGCTGAACGTCATCGGCGCCGCCGCGGACCGGCCCAACATCGTGATCCTTTACGCCGACGACATGGGTTACGGCGACCTGGCGATCCAGAACCCGGAGTCGAGGATCCGGACGCCCCACCTCGACCGGCTGGCGCGCGAGGGGCTGCGCTTCACGGACGCGCACAGTTCCTCGGGCGTCTGCACGCCCAGCCGTTACGCGATGCTCACGGGCCGGTTCCATTGGCGGAAGTTCCACAGCATTGTGAACAGCTTCGGTCCCTCGGTCTTCGACGCGGCCGAGCTCACGCTGCCCGGGATGCTGAAGTCCGCCGGCTACCGGACGGCCTGCATCGGCAAATGGCATCTCGGTTGGAATTGGGACGCGATCAAGCGGCCCGGCGCCACGCCGCATCCGAAGAACGGTTACGCGCCGGGTGATTTCGACTGGACGCGGCGCATCCCCGGCGGGCCGCTGGAGCATGGTTTCGATTATTACTTCGGCGACGACGTGCCGAACTTCCCGCCGTACGCCTGGTTCGAGAACGACCGCGTGATCACGAACCCGACCGAGCCGCTCACGATCACGCCACAGACCGCGGAGGGAAACTGGGAGGCGCGGCCCGGTCCGATGACGAAGGGCTGGGATTTCCACGCCGTGATGCCGCGTCTCACCGAGCGCGCGGTCGCGTGGTTGCGGGAGCGTCGCGGGAGCAAGGAGCCGTTTCTCCTGTATTTCCCGTTCACCTCGCCGCACGCCCCGATCGTGCCGTCGCCCGAGTTCGCCGGAAAATCCAAGGCCGGCGGCTACGGTGATTTTGTCGAGCAGACCGACGACACCGTGGGCCGCGTGCTCGCCGAGCTGGCCGCGGGCGGCTTCGCGGAAAACACCATCGTGATTTTTTCCGCCGACAACGGCCCCGAGCATTACGCTTATCCGCGGATCCAGAACTTCGGGCACCGGAGCTCCGGGCCGCTGCGCGGCGTGAAGCGGGACCTTTGGGAAGGCGGGCACCGCGTGCCCTTCATCGTGCGCTGGCCCGGCGTGGTGCCCCAAGGGGCGGTGACTTCGGCGCTTTGCAGCCAAGTCGACCTGATGGCGACGCTGGCGGCCGCCCTCGGTTTGGCGCTCCCGCCCGACACTGCGCACGACAGTCACAATCTGCTTCCCGTCTGGAAGGCGCCGGCCACGTCGAGCCCGCGGCGCACCATCGTGCACAACACGAACGCCAACGGTTACGCGCTGCGCCACGACCAGTGGCTCTTCGTGGCCGCGAAGACCGGTGCGGTGAGCAAAGTTCCCGCGTGGTTCGATCCCGCCAACGGCTACACGCCCAACGACCAACCGGGTGAGCTCTACGACCTCAACGCTGACCTCGGCCAGCACCGGAACCTCTACGCCTCCGAGCCCGCCAAGGTCGCCGAACTGCAGGACCTGCTGGCGAAGATGCGCGCCAAGGGTCAGGTGCGGTAGTCGGGCGAATTTATTCGGGGCCCTCTGAGCGTAGGCGGCGTTTACCGCCAGCGGAAGAGGTCACTTTGCACGACGGCGTGGACGAGGGACCGAACGCCGTGGCCGGAGGGGCGGGTGTGGGTGACGAGTTCCTCCAGCTCGCTCCGTTCGCTGAAATGCACGGGGGAGCCCGTGGCGAAGGTGATCAGCTGGCGGGCGAGGTTGCGCGCCAGCGCGGCGTCGTCCTCGCGCACGAGGCGCTTGAAGTCACGGATGTCAGTGAAGGGCCGTCCGTCGGGTAACTCGCCCGAGGCGTCCACCGGCAGCGCGAGGTGGAAGGCGAAGGGCTGGCCGTTCTTGCCGAGGCCGGACAACGCGGGCTTGGCCTCATCGACCGCGCGGTAGCGCTCCCGGAAGCCGCCCATGATGTCGAAGCTCTCCAGTGCGAAGCCGGGCGGGTCCATCTTGCGGTGGCATGAGGCGCAGGAGGGATCGGCGCGGTGCTTGGCCAGCTGCTCGCGGATGGTGACGGCGCCGCGGATGTCGGGCTCGACGGCGGGCACCGGCGGGGGCGGAGGGATCTCCAGACCGAGGATGCGCTCGACGATCCACTTGCCACGGAGAACCGGCGAAGTGGTGGTGCCGTTGGCGGTAATCTTGAGAACGCTCGCCTGGGTGAGCAGGCCGCCGCGCACGCCGCCGGGCGGGAGCGCCACGCGGCGCATCGCGATGCCCTGCACGCCCGGAATGCCGTAGTGCGCGGCGAGGCGTCCGTTGAGGTGCGCGAAGTCGGCGTCAACGAGGGAGCGCACGGGCAGGTCACGCTCAAGCAGCTCGGAGAAAAAGAGCCGCGTCTCGGCCACGGCCGCCTCGGCCAGCGCGTCGTCCAGGTAGTAATCGTTGTACAGCGTGGTGGACGGCGTGGAGTCCTCCATTTTCCGCAGATCGAGCCAGTAATCGAGAAACGCCTCGCGGAAACGATGGGAGCGCGGATCGGCGAGCAGACGTTCGGTCTCGGCGCGCAGCACCTCGGGGCGGCGAATCCCGCCGCGGTCCGCGCGCGCGCGCAGCGCGGCGTCAGGCGGTGAATTCCACAGGAACAGGGCGAGACGCGTCGCGAGCGCGTGATCGTCGAGCGCGCCCGGCTGGTCGTCGAGAAACACGTAGCCGGGGGAGGCGAGCACCGCGGTGTAGCCAGCGAGCATCGCCTCGGCAAACGAGAGGCCGGCGGCGCGGCGTTCCCCGACCAGCGCGATGAAACGGTCGGCTTCACCCGCGACCGGCGGGCGTCGGTAGGCGCGAGCCACGAAGGCTTCGAGCAGTCGTCGGGAATCGCCGGCGGGGTCCTTGGTCGCGACGTCGACGACCATGTCGATCATCGGCTCGACGCGCACGCCGGCCCGGCGGCCGGTCTCGCGGTTGTCACCGGAGTCCACGACCTGGACGGTTACCCCGGGCTGGCCGCGCTCGACGCGCCGCAACGGCAGGCCGCCGAACAGCAGCCGGTAACCGGCCTCGGAATCCTCGGCGCTGAGCGGGCCCTCGATCTCCATCCAGCGGAACGCGACGCTCGGCGCGCCCTCCTTCGTCATGAGCGGATTCCGGAAGTTGTTCGGGCGCGAGCGGTAGAAGCGCGAGGCGTCGGGCACGAGGGTTTCGTTGGTCAGCAGCCAGACCTCGCCGAGGTCGTGGACCGTGGGTTCCGGCGTGAGGTCGAACTCGCCGACCCGGCGGTTCATCACGCCGTTCCGTGTGTAGACGGTGATGGGCTCGGTG
>JBJTCH010000320.1:0-5364 GCA_046091745.1 Opitutaceae bacterium | reverse complement strand
CCACTTCAACTTAAACCCTCGACTTAAACTCGCTCGCGAAAGAGGTACGGTTTCAGGGCATGGGTGACACTATCGCGAAGGCAGGAGCGCGGGCGCGAGGAACCGAGGCACCGTGGCAACAACCCGAGTGAACGATGTGCGAACAAAGTTCATGGTGAGGGCGCTGCGGGCCGGCCGGCGGTTTGCCGCGCTGCTCCGGTAATACCGCAAGAGCCACCAGACGGACTACGAGTGGAAGCGACGTGCGAGGGATCCCAGGATGAAGGGCCCAACTCCTGGCTGACCCAAGGCACGCCTCAGGGCAGCGGCGTGCGCTCGAGGGTGGTGAGCTCGCGCACGCGCTCGAGCGCCGGGGCGTGCCCCATCGTCTCGAGGAATTCCCACGCCGCGAGCACGCGGCGGTAGAACAAAATCCGGGACGCCGCCGTGCGCTGGTCGAGATCGTCGGCCGGAGTCCGCGCCGCCTCCGTGGAACCGGCCCGGCCGGCGGGGCGCGGACCACCGGGCAGGCGCATGCGGACGGCGGCCTCGCGCACACTCGCCTCGGACGAGGCGTGCGCCCAGGCACCGACCTTCTCGCGACGCATCGCGCCCCAGGAGGTCACCGCCTCGGCCTTCGCCACGTCGAGGCGGGAGGGATGCGCGTAACCCGAGCGCCAATACATTTCGTTGAGCAGCGGATCGCCGCCGCGGGTGGTCATGAAGTTCCGGCCCTGGTCCTCGAGGTCGAGAAGGCGCTTCTCAAAGGCGAGCGCGGCGCCGGTCAGGCCGGGAATTTCCCCGGCCAGCACGGCCTTCTTCCACGCGGGCCGCACCACCTCGGTCCAGGCGCGCCGTGATTCGTCGGGACCGCCGCGGGGCCGTCCACTGCCTCCACGTCGCTCGCCGGCGGGAGCGTCGCCCTCGAGCGCGGCCCGCGTCGCGGCGAGGAGCCGCGTCCCTGCGGAAGGCGCCTGTTCGGTGATGCGCCGCGTGAAACGCGCGTACTGCTCCTCGCGTTCGCGCAGGGCGGGCGACTTCGCGGTGATCCGGCCGGTGTCGACCGCCCAACGATACGCCGTCAGGGCAGCCGCGGCGCGGGGCGTGAGTTCCGGGTCCTCCGCGATACGCTCGATCGCGCGTGCCCACGTCTCAAGGTAGTGCTCCGACGTGGCGCGGGGTTTGTCGATCGTGGCGTCGACGAGTGTCGCGGCCTCGTGCGCGTCGGCCAGGGAGCGGCGGCCGGGACCCGTTTCGGCAAGCGTGAACAGGTCGTAACCCAGCAGGGCCTCGGGGACATAACGCTCGTAACCGGCCCAGGAGTCGGGGTCGGGCGCCGGATCGCAACCCGCGGCGGGCGACGCCTGGTCGGTCGCAGTGAAGCCCGCGGCGGCGAGAGCCGGCTGGGCCGCGGGGGCCCGGAGCCACGTGGGACGGCGCGAGAACCAGTCCGCGGGCGGCGCGACTTCGCGCGCGACGCCCAGCTCGTGGAAGCCGCCCGAGTGGCATTGCGTCATCACGAAGACGACCCGGCCGCGGCCGATGCCCTCCGCCAACACGCGCCGCAACTCGGCGACGCCGAGGGTCTCCGCGTTGTCGGTGGACCAGGAATCGCGCCCGGTGCCTTTCCGCAGCTGCCACATTGTGATGAGACTTTCAGGCGTCTCGCCGCGCGACTCGGTGCCGTGGTCGCCGATGAAGAGGTAGAGCGTTCCGCCGCCCCGCACGACGGGCAGGATCTCCTCGCGCAACGCGCCGAGGACACTCGCGCGCGTGGCCGGACGGTTGTTCTTCAACGGACCGGGCAGCCACGACTCGACGAGCCGCCCGTCACGGCGCACCTGCCGGCGGACGTCGGCGAGGATCGGAGCCTCGCCCTCGCGGTTACCGACGCCGAAGAACACCCAATGCGGACGGTCAGCGAGGCGCCGCTCGAAGTACGTCGCGAACGCCTTGGCCTGAAGGTATTGGGAGTAATTGTTCGAGAGCGGCGTCCCGCCTCCCGAGAGCAGCACGAACGCGTCGCGCGGCGGCGCGAGGTCCCGCGGCCCGCCGGCGCAGCCGGCGAACAGCAGGAGCAGCGCCGGCAGCAGCGGGGCGTGGGGGAACAGTCGCTTCGTCACGGCCGCGCAAGCCACGGCGAGGCCGCGCCGCGACGCAATCCCGTGGTCAGGACTTCGGCAGCACCGTGACCCGACTCACGCGATCACGGCCGAGATACTGCTTGGCGAGCGCGCTGAGCTCGGCGGCGGTGATCGCCTCGATGTCGGCCGAGCGCGAGCGCGCCCAGTCGAGGACCTCCGGCTTCTCCTGCGCGCGGGCGAGGACCGACTGGAGCCAGTAGGCGTTGGTGCGAAGCGACTCGCGCGTCGAGGTGCGGGCGGGCAGCCGGGCGCGCTCCAACTCCTCGGCGGTGACACCGTTGCGCGCCAAGTCGTCGGCCAGCGCCACGACCGCCTCGCGCACCTTCGCGGCGGTGGCGGGGTCGACGTCGATGCTAGAGGTGATGTAGCCGTAGCCGGCGAACGTGTCGCTCGTGCTGCTGCCCGCGCGCGGGCTGTAGGTGCCTCCCATCTCCTCGCGGATCTTCACGCGCAACCGGTCACTGAAGACGCTGGCGAGCATCGTGAGGCGGCGCGTGCGACGGATGTCGGAGGCGTCGGCCGTG
Source organism: Opitutaceae bacterium (assembly GCA_046091745.1). Lineage (GTDB taxonomy): Bacteria > Verrucomicrobiota > Verrucomicrobiia > Opitutales > Opitutaceae > ER46. The sequence goes on along the minus strand of JBJTCH010000320.1, from coordinate 2,717 downwards.
GGCCAGTAGAGCGAGACCACTCCCTTGGGAATCTCGGAGCTGATCGTGTACTCGCGGGTGAACGGTTCCTTGGGGAACGAGACTCGTCGCAGATCCGGGAGGTCGGGCCGCGGGTCGCGCGGCGGCAACGCGCCCAGCGTGCGGGCGACGGCGTTGATCGTCTCCTCGACGTCGAGATCGCCGACCACGGCGACCTCGATCGCGCCGCGCTTCAGCTGCGGCGAGAGCCAATCGCGGACCTCGTCGAGATTGCGCGCCATGAGCACGTCACGCGGGGGCACCCCGAAGCGATGGTCGCCGCCGGCGATCAGGCGCGCGACCTCGGTCGAGAGCGGCCCGTTGGGCGTGTGCTCAAAACCAGTGTACATCTGCTCCATGCCGGTGCGGACCTGCCGCAGCGCCTCGGGACGGTAACCCGGGTCGGTGAGGTGGGCGGTGAGCAACTGGAGCGTCAGGAGCAGATCGGCACGCGTGGTTCCGCCCGGTCCACCGCCGCGGCCGCTGCCGGCGTTGCCGAGCTCGAGCGCATCGGAACCGATCCGGAAACCGATCGACGCGTTGCGGCCCGCGAGCAGCCGGCGCAAGTCGTCGACGCTGTGGCGGCCGAGACCACCCGCGGTGAAGGAACTGTTGGCCAGCATGACGAGCCCGCGGCGGTCGGCGGGCTCCGTGAGACCACCGGTGCCGACCCGAGCGCTGACGCGCAGACCGGCCTCGAAGTCCGTCCGCTTGAGGTTGAGACGAACGCCGTTCTCGAACGAGACGAGCGTCACGTCGAGGTCGGCGACCTGTTCGCGTTTCACCACCTTGCCGGGCGGCCCGAAATCGGTGTACGCCCACTTCGCCTCGGCCTCCGCGGCGGGGGCGGCGACGGGAACCTTGGCGGAGGCGGTGTGCGCGGCGAGGATGGCCGCGGCGGCATCGCCCGGGATGGAGGTATTGCCGCTGACCATAAGGTGGCGGCCGTTGCCCGAGAAGGCCTCGCGCAGGGCGGCGAGGCAGTCGGCGGGCGTGATCCGCTCGATCGCGGGGAGGTAGAGGTCGCGGTTGGCGGTCGGGTGGGAGAACACCCGCTCGTCGAGGATCGACTGGGAGATCTCGCCGGCGAGGTTGCCGGAGCGGCGGGTGGCGGCGCCGCGGACGGCCTGCTCGAGCGAGTTGCGGAACGAAGCCTTGGTCTCGGCGAGTTCGCCGGCCTGGAAACCGTGCTCCAACGCGCGGCGCAGCTCCTGTTCAGCGACCGCGAGGGCGGCGGCCCATTGGTCGGGCTTGCACGTGAGGTCGACGGTCGCCTCGCGGAAAATATTGTAGCCCTGGGTGACGGACGCGCGGGCGGAGCTGAAGGGCGCACCCTCGCGTTTCGCGAGGACGGAGAGGCGCCGATTGAGCATCGAGACCGCGAATTGCCGCGGCAGGCGCTTCACGCGGTTGGCAACAGTGTCGGGCTCCCGTTGGTAGGGCGCCATGACCGCGAGCGAGACGCTGGTCGCCGTGGCTTCCGGCTCGGCGTGGAAACCCGCGCGCACGCCCTCGAAGATCGTGACCTTGCCACGGTCGGGCTCGGCCGGCGCGGAACCGCGGGCGCGGAACGGGGAAAACGTTTCGCGGATCAGACGCTCGGCGAGTTCGGGGTCGACGTCGCCGACGATGATCGCGGCCATGCGTTCCGGGCGGTACCAACGGTCCCAGAATTCGACGAAGCGCTCGCGCGGCGCGCCCTGGATGACCTCGGCCACGCCGATCGGCATGCGGCGCGGCAGCAGGGTGTCGCCGAGCATGAACTCGAATTGGGCGACGGCGGTGCGGAAGCCCACGTTGTCACGCGCGCGCTTCTCGCTCATGATGATGCCGCGCTCGCGGTCGATCTCCTCGGCTGAGAGCAGCAGCCCCTCGGCGTAGTCGCTGAAGACGCGCAACCCCTCCGCGAGCGCCTTCTCGGACGTCTCGGGCAACTCGAGCAGGTAGAGCGTGCGGTCGAACCCGGTGGAGGCGTTGGTGTCGCCGCCGAAGCTCATCCCCATGCGCTGGAAGAACTCGACCAGCGTGCCGGGGGCGAAGTTGCGGCTGCCGTTGAACGCCATGTGCTCGAGGAAGTGCGCGACGCCGCGCTGGTCGTCCCGCTCGTGCAGGCTGCCGGCGAGGATGAGGAGCCGCAGCGAGGCGCGGCCCTTGGGCTCGGCGTTGCGCTGGACCACGTAGCGCAGGCCGTTTTCCAGCCGGCCGAAGCGGGCGGCAGGGTCAGGCTTCAGATCGCTGTTCTCGTGGGCGAAAACCGGCGCGGCCGCGGACAGCGAGAGCGCGCAGAGCAAAAATGCCACGGACACGCGGAGGCGGAAGGGGTGCATGGCCCGCAGGAAAGGCATCCCGCGCCGAAAAGCTAGCGCCTACGGTGCAAACGCGGAACGGGACCGCGCTTGTTCCACCGCAAAACCCTCCGCAACCTCACCGCGTCCCCCCAACCCACCCCGTTCATGCACAAGTCACCCCGCCGCGCCTCCGCCGCGCTTTTTCTCATCGCGACCGTCGCCTCCCTGCGCGCCGCCACGACCCCGAGCGCGCCCGCCCCTGCGCCTGCGGCGAAGGAGTCCCCCGTCACGCTCACGCCCTTCGAAGTCACCGCCGGCAGCGAGGTCGGCTACGAGTCCTCCACCGCCATGAGCGGCACCCGCACCAACGAGTCGCTCGCCAACCTCCCCAACTCGATCTCGGTCCTGAAC
>JBJTCH010000319.1:0-3610 GCA_046091745.1 Opitutaceae bacterium | reverse complement strand
AACTCCGCCGCCCGCACCTCGACCGCGTAGGTGAAATCCCGCGGCAGCCCGCGCAGGAATTTTCCAAGGCGATCAAGATGCGTCGCCCCGAAACTCGCGTGCAGCTGCAGAAAAAACGGCCCGAGCCGGCACCCGAGCGGCGCCAGCCGGGAGAGGAACTCCGCTGTCTCCCGCTCCGCTCCGAGCAGCTGACGGTCGTGCGTGACCGTGCGCGGAAACTTGAAGCAGAACCGGAAATCCTTCGGCGCCTCCGCCGTCCAGCGCGTCACCGTCTCCTTCGCGGGCAATCCGTAAAACGTGGGGTTGGCCTCGGTCGCGCCGAACACCGACGCGTACTGCGGCAGGAAATCCTCTCGCCGCGCATCCTGGGTAAAGAACCGGCCGCGCCACGCGGCGTGCGCCCACACCGGACACCCCATCCTCAAGACCCCCGCCTCCGCCTTCGCCGCACCGCCGTTCACGGAGCGGACACCGGGACAAGCGTCGTCGTGAAGACGGCCCGGGAGGCCGGCTCCGTCCGTTCGAGGTAGAAGCTCTCGCGCCGCCGCGGCGGCGCGTCCGGCGAGGACCCCCGCCAGATCCGGAATTCGCCGGGCGCGCCCACCGCCACGCGCATCACCGTGCCACCGGCGAAGACGGCCTCGAACTCGAGGGCGCCCTTGAATCGTCCGACGCGCACTTCCGTCCAATGCGCGAACTCCTCCGGGCGACCACGCGCAAAATCGGTGTCGGCCCAGAATCCATCCGGCAGCCGCGTACGGCCCTGCAGGTGAAACGCGAGCCCGAGACGGCGCGGCCCGCCCGCGCACTCCACCGTCACGGTGTCACGCAGCGCGCCACCCTCGATCGCCAGTTCGCGCGCGGCGCTCACCCCGGGCCGGTACTTTGGCTGCACCGCCCGGGCGCGCGTCGGCGTGAACTCGAGCACTTCCCCGCGGTCGTTGCCTTCCTGGCCTTCGCCGTCGATCAGCGGGGCGTTGTGCGCGAGTCCGCGCGTGTAGTATCCGCGGTGCAGCGGCGAACCGTAGCCCACGGTGCCGGGATCATGCGTGACGTCCGCGCCGCGGTACGCCGCCGAGAAATTCAACGCCTCGCGCTGGCTGTGGGACTTCGCGAGCTGCCCGTAGTGCAGAAACACCTGCCATTCCCCCGCGCGGAGCACGGCCATCCGCGTGGATTCCAAATGCACGGACGTGACCTCCGGTAACGCCACCGGCCGGGGCGGCGCCGGCGGCGGATCGAGCAGCGTGTTCCAATCCCGCAGGCGTCGCGCCTCCTCAAGGCCGAGCGTCGTGGGGAACACCCGGTAGGAACGCGCAAGCAGGTCAGGATCGGGCGCGCGCAACGACCCGCGGCTGTCGGCCGGGTTGGGCAGGCGCCCGTCAGGGAAACGCAGGGTCAGCGGCGCGAGCAGGAGGTTCTGCGCGACCGCCAGTTCGTGGGAGATTTCATCGGCGCGCCCGGCCAAACCCGCCGCCAAGCCAAGCGCGTATACCGCCTGCGCCACGAAGGCGTTGTAGCCCAGCGACTGCTCGTACCAGAAATAGTCCGATGTCACGCCCTCGGCCATCTGCCGGCGCACACCCCAAGGGCCGTCGATCGCACCGCGCCAGAGCGCCTCGTCGCCGAGCACCAGCGCCACCTGCGCGACCGCGCAACGCTGCCACAGGGCGATGTTGTGCACCTGCTGCTGGGTGGAGTTGAGGGCCTTCACCTCGGGTTCGAAAAACTCCCGTCGCCAGACGTCGCGCCGGTCCGCCGCGATCGCGCCGCCGAGCAGCCGCACGACCTCGGCGAACTTCACGAGGTTCGTCGCCTCCGTGAGCGTCTGCCAGAAAAGCCGCGCCGGATGGCCGGGCCGCTGCGGTTCCCATCGGAGGAAATTCGCCGCGTAGAAATCCATCTGCCCCGCGGCCCAATCGAGGCACGCGGCGTCGCCCGTGAGCCGGAACAGCTGCGCCGCCCGCACCATCGTCTCCACGTGCCGCGCCCGGAAGCCCACCACCCACCACGCGTGCAACTTCGGCGTGATCTCGATCCTCGGATCCGAGGGGCTGGCGAAAAACTCCGCCTCCTCGTGCGGGATCGCGTCGGTCCACGTCACGCGCGAACCGTCCTTCGGGCTCACTCCGTCGTGCGACCAGCCGGGCAGCCAGTCGACCCGGTCGTGGTGGCGCGTCATCCAACGCCCGACCTCCTCGCGCTCGCGCCGCAGCCAGTCTGCCCAAACCGGATCCTCCCGCGTGCGTCGCCGTGCCCCCTCCCAATCCTCCTTCGCCGCCCGCCACGGGTCACCCAGACTGGAAAACACCTTGAGCTCGGGAAACCGGCGCTCCGGATCGGGTTTGGGAAACGACGCCGCGGCCCCAGCCCCCGCGGCCAAGACGCAGAAAAAGAGCAGGCGTGCGAACATGCCGCGAAGCGAAGCGCGTCGCGGCGCCGGATCAACCCCCGACCCTCGACCCAGCGACGACGGATCGGAGTCCGTGGTCCGGTCGTCGCTATCCGCCTGAAAGCCGAGGCGCAGAGATCCGTGCATCGATCGTGATGCCAAACGCCATCACCGAGCCGTTTCACCACGGAGCCACGGCGGCACCGAGGAAGGGGCGGGGCCGGAAATCAGGAAGCCGGAGTTCTGTTCCGCCGCGTCGGCTTCGCTGGCGGAGAATCACGCGAGGTAGCCGCGGCTGTTTACCCGCCCTAGGGCGGACTGCCGCGGATGTGTCGGGCGTCATGACGGCGCAGCCATTCGGACCGAGCCGCGATTGGGATTCGCACCAACGGTGGCGCGACCCTGCCCGCGCCACCGGCCTCCCCCTTTCCCCTTCACTTTCATTTATCCCTACAGACTTGTGCGGGCTTGCGCCCGACCGCGCGCGCGAAAAACTCCGTATCCCCGCGCCGGTTTCCGGCGTCTGCCCCCGAACCCTCAACCTTATGATCCCCATCGACACCTCGTATCTCAATCGTCGCGACTTCATCAGCTTCTCGGCGCTGGCCGCGGCGGCGCTCGGCTTCTCCGGCTGCACCACGCTCGCGAAGCAGCCCCGTAAGCCCCGCCCGATCGCCGCCGGCGCCAAGGTGCGCTTCGCGCAGGTCGGCTGCGGCGGCAAGGGCTTCAGCGACGCCATGGCCCAGAAGGACGAGGAGGTCGTCGCGCTGTGCGACATCGACGCCACCCGCCCCAACGTGAAGAAGCTCCGCGAGACTTTCCCGAAGGCGAAATTCTACACCGACTTCCGCAAGATGCTGCTCGAGATGGACGACCAGATCGACGCGGTGGGCGTGGCCACGCCGGACCACATGCACTTCCTGCCCGCCTACATGGCGGTGATGCTCGGCAAGCACGTCTACATCCAGAAGCCCCTCACCCAGACGGTCGGCGAGGCGCGCGAACTGCTGCGCCTTTCCCGCCTCAACGGGGTCTGCTCGCAGATGGGCAATCAAGGCCACGCCGGCGAGGGCATCCGCCTTGTGCGTGAGTGGTTCCAAGCCGGGCTGCTCGGCGAAGTGCGCGAGGCGCAGATCTGGACGAACCGGCCGGTCTGGCCGCAAGGCATGCAGGCGTGGCCGAAGGCAGACGCCGCCCCCTCCGGATTCGACCAGAACC
>JBJTCH010000318.1:0-3416 GCA_046091745.1 Opitutaceae bacterium | reverse complement strand
CCCGTCCCCCTGCCCGTCCCCCAGACTGCCGGTAGCCTCAGCCTGTCCCTTGGCCAGCGCGAATGCATGTTCGCGCAGTCAATCGCTTCAGGTTCGCAAATAGCTCGCGCCGTTAACGTCGATCACCGCTCCGGTCATGGTCTCGGGAGCATCCAGCGCGCAAAAGACCGCCGTTTTGGCGATTTCCTCGGTCGTGGCCACGCGGCCCAGGGGGTGTTGGGCGAGGAGCTCCATGCCTCTCTCGCCGCGGAGATGCTCTGCCGCCATATCGGTCTCCACCCAGCCAGGCGCAATGCAGAGCACGGCCACCTTGTGCGGGGCCAGCGCCTTCGCGAGCGATTGGCTGAGCGCGTTGAGTCCTGCTTTGCTCGCGCCGTAGGCGGGCGCGTCAGGCTCACCTCGGAACGCTCCGCGTGACGAAATATTCACGATCCGGCCTCCACCGGCGGCGGCCATGGACGTCGCCGCGAGATGGCTCAGGTGCGCCGGACCCAGGAGGTTGGCCGCGAGTGTCCTCCGCCAAGCTTCCCGCCAGGAGGCTGGCGGGGTCGACAAGGGCGGGTGCTCCATGAAGACGCCCGCGTTGTTAACCAGGATTTCTACGCGACCGAACGAACGCTGCGTTTCGTCCCATGTTTTATCGACGCCCTCGTCAGTCGTTAGGTCGGCCGCGATCACAAGGTGTCCTTCCCCAGCAAGTTTCCGGCGCACCTTTTCTGCTAGTTCGCGTTGGCGGTTGCAGTGAATCGCGACTCGGCATCCGCGAGCCGCGAGCGCATGCGCGGTGGCGGCTCCGATGCCGCGGGAGGCGCCGGTTACCAGTGCGGTGGGGCGGAAACGGGTCATCGCCTCCCAGTTAAACCGTGCTCCGCGGCAACTTGGCCAGGGTGGGGCTCGAGGCCGAAGTCCGAGAAATCGTTGCAGATTCCCTCATGCGCCCGGTCCTGTTTGTAAATCTGCAGGATGCGCGCGTGCTCCTGATCAGTCGTAGGGAAAACACGCGGGGGCTCTCCCGGCAGTAGCAACGCGGTGTAGGCGCGACGGCGGTCTACCATGCGGCGAATGACGAGCATGCTGAGAGGCTGATCCGAACACTCCAATTCGCCAGCGGGAATAGCGCTTTCCGGTATGAACAACCTGTCCCCCTATTGCTATGGTAGGGACAGGTTATCGCGCCGTCCTAAGCTCTATAGCCTGTCCCCACGGGGTCGGAGTGCGGGGCTGGCGGTTTGGAAAATAGCCTGTCCCTCCGCGGGGTGCCTCAGTGCCAGTTGAAGTTGAAGGAGATACTGATGCGCTCCGCGTCGATGCGGTTGAGCGGCACCTCGTGGCGAAGCCAGCTTTCGAATAGGATGACGTTACCCGCTTCGGCCGGGTAGGTGACGTGCGCGCGATTCTCCGCCCGGGCTCCTTCTCGTCGCGGGGGCGCCGCCATGAAGCGGTCCAAGCGCGGATCCTCGAACTTCAGTCCCGGGCATCCTTTCGGCGTCGCCACATAGTAGGTGCCGCTGATGAACGACAACGGGTGCAGGTGCAGCGAGTGCGCGGCCGTGGGCGGCATGATGTTCACCCAAAGGTCGGTGAGTTCCACCTTCCGCCCTCGTAGGTCCATATCCAGTTTCCGGGCGAACCCGCGCACGTGCCGTTCCAGCTTCCGGCCGAGCTCCGCGAAGGCGCTGGAAAACCGGTGAAGCTGGTTGAGCGACGCGTAGCTGGTGTAACCGCCGGGGTAGTTTTTCGCCGACCACGACCGTCCCGCCCGGTCGTAATCCCGCAACTGCCGGCACTCCTCGGCCAGGTCCTGGTTCAGTCGTGCCAGACCTGTGCGCTGCAACTTCTCGCAGTAGATGTAGGTCGGAAACCAGGCGCGGACAGGCATGGCGTTGGGGACAACCTTGTTCAAAGCACCCCGCCCATCCGGCGCCGTACCCAAGGCACCAGCGCAAGGAAGATGCCCGCCACGATGAACACCGCCACCGCCTGCTGCCCGAAGAAGCGGTCCAGGTGCCCGGCTTCTCCCTCGCCGAAACTCGCGGCCAGCACGCCGGCAAACTTGTTACCAAACGCCGCCCCCAGAAACCAGATGCCGAGCATCGCACCCACCAGATGCCGCGGTGCCAGCTTGGTGAACGTGCTCAACCCAACCGGGCTCAGGCACATCTCGCCCATCGTCTGCAGCAGGTACAGCCCGAGCAGCCACAGCGGACTAACCCGTCCCTCCGCCGCCAGCCGCGCCGCCGGGATCATCAGGCTGAAGCCGAGCGCCAGAAAAAACAGCCCCAGTGTGAACTTCATCGGGCTCGACGGCTGCCGGGCGCCGAGACGCGTCCAGATCAGCGCGAATACCGGAGCCAGCACGATCACGAAGATCGGGTTCGCCGCTTGGTACCACGAGGAGGGCACCTCCATCCCACCCACGTGGGTGGCGGTGAAGCGGTCCGCGAACAGACTCAGTGACGAACCCGCCTGCTCAAATAGCGCCCAGAAAACGAACGCCCCGATGAAGAAAAAGAAAATCGACCCTAGTCGCCGCACCTCCTCCTGCTTCGAAAAACCGAACCACACCATCAGCGCCACCGGCACGACAATGAACAGGTAACGGATCCAGGTGAATCCAGCCGTATCCGAAAGCTTGACGATGCCCCAGAGCGCGAGCGTGCCGACCAGCGTCAGCAGAGGTTTGCGCCAGGCGCCGGGCACGCGCGCGGGCGGCGGACCGACTTCCTTCAAACCGCCCCCGAAGACGAGAAACACGATCAGGCCCAGCACCATGCCGACGCCGGCCGCCGCGAAGCCCCAATGCCACGAGTGCACCGGGTTGAAGCCCCAGCCGGTTAGCAGCTCCTTGAACTTGCTGTGCTGCGCGAGGAATCCCGTGGCCAGTGGCGCGATGAACGCCCCGAGGTTGATTCCCATGTAGAAGATCGAGAAGCCCGCGTCGCGCCGCGGATCACCGGGACGGTACAGCTGCCCGACCATCGCGCTGATGTTCGGTTTCAACAGCCCGGTCCCGAGCACGATCAGCACCAGCCCGAGGTAGAACGTGAAGTCCCCCGGCACCGCCATCGAGAAATGCCCCGCCGCGATGATGATCCCGCCGATCAGCACCGCCAGCCGCGAGCCGAGGATGTTGTCCGCCATCATCCCGCCGGGGATCGACAGCATGTACACCGACATCGTGTAAGTCCCGTAGACCAACGCCGCCTTGCCGTCGGGCAGGCCCATGCCGCCCTTGGCGACCGGCGCCACCATGTAGAAGGTCAACAGCGCCCGCATCCCGTAGTACGAGAAGCGTTCCCAGAGTTCTGCGAAGAACAGGGTGTAAAGCGGACGCGGATGGCCGAACAACTGCGGGTGGGCGGGCACCACGGCCTCGGTCTCGATCGGGACGGGGCTGACGGGGGCGGGGGAACTCA
>JBJTCH010000317.1:0-4350 GCA_046091745.1 Opitutaceae bacterium | reverse complement strand
GCAGTGGCTCGACGCGGAGGCCCCTGTCCCGCGGTGAAGTAGAATGGGGTCTCCCCTTGCGGGGGAACAGGCAGCCCTGTGGGCCGGCGGCCAACCCGCCTGGCCCAACCGGGCCAAAAAAACGCCCGCTCTTTCGAGCGGGCGTTAAAACCGAATGGAGCTTAGCTCGACATTCGATTTTTGGCGGGAGGAAGTGCGAGCGTGTCGAACGGAACCTCTGGTTCAAGGGCAATTTCCGATCCGGAAAAGAAAAGAGGCCGCGGATTTACCGCGGCCTCTGGAGAGATAGTCTTAATCTAACTGTTTATCCGGCAGTCTCTTCAGCGGCTTTTTCCTCGTCGAGAGGCAATTCGCCACCGAACGGCAGGGTGATCTTGAGCTGCTTGTAACGCGGGAGACCGGTGCCGGCCGGGATGAGATGGCCCATGATCACGTTCTCCTTGAACCCGCGGAGCAAGTCGACCTTGCCCAACGTGGAGGCGTCGGTGAGGACCCGGGTCGTCTCTTGGAACGAAGCGGCCGAGATGAAGCTCTCGGTTTCAAGCGAGGCCTTCGTGATACCCAGCAGAATCGGCTCGGCCTCGGCGGGCTTTCCGCCGGCTTCCTCGATACGCCGGTTGTTCGAAAGAAACGCCGAGCGATCAACCTGTTCGCCCCAGAAGTACTCGGAGTCACCGGGATCGGTGATCCGCACCTTGCGGAGCATCTGCCGGATAATGATCTCGATGTGCTTGTCGTTAATCGTCACGCCCTGCAGTCGGTAAACCTCCTGCACTTGGGAGTTGAGGAAGTCGTACAGAGCCGAAGGCCCGAGGATCTCGAGGATCTCGTGAGGGTCAGCCGCGCCCTCGGTGAGGTGCTGCCCCTTGTGCACGACATCACCTGGCTGCACGATGATGTGCTTGCCGGTCGCGATCAGATGCTCCTCCTCCTGAGCAGTCTCCTCGTTCTTGACGACCAGCTTGCGCTTGCCGCGCACGGTGCCCTCGAACGAGACGATACCGTCGATCCGTGACATTTCCGCGGCGTCCTTGGGACGACGGGCCTCGAACAGTTCGGCAACGCGCGGCAGACCACCGGTGATGTCCTTGGTCTTAGACGCCTGACGCGGTGTTTTGGCGAGCAGCGCGCCGGGGGCGATGGTGTCGCCCTCGTTGACCGCGATCTGCGCCCCGACCGGAATCGAGTAGGCCGCGAGCGGCTTGTTCTTGGAGTCGCGGACCTCGATCTGAGGATTGAGGTCCTCCTTGTGCTCGATGACGACGGTGGCGATGCGGCCCGAGGATTCGTCGAGCTCGCGCTTCACGGTAACGCCGGGAATCATGTCCTTGAAATGCAGCGAGCCGCCCTTTTCGGAGAGAACCGGGATGTTGTACGGATCCCACTGGGCCAGCACGGCGCCCTTGTCGATCTTACCGCCATCGGCCACGTGCAGGTACGAACCGACCACGATGTTGTAGACTTCCAATTCCTTCTCCTCGGCGTCGAGGATCTGGATGGTGCCGGTCTTGTTGAGCACGATTGAGCCACCATCGGCCGTCTCGACGAGGCGAAGGCCGCGATACTTCACCCGTCCGCTTGAGCGGACGCGGATCTCGGGAGTCTTGAACCCGCCGGAGGCGACACCACCAATGTGGAAGGTGCGCATCGTCAGCTGGGTGCCCGGCTCACCGATCGACTGGGCGGCGATGATACCAACCGAATCGCCGATCTTCGCGACCTTGTTGGTGGCGGGATTGATACCGTAGGACTTCGCGTCGATGCCGCCCTTGGAGACGGACGTGAGAGGGGACATCACCATGACGCGCTCGATGCCAAGCTCGTCGATGCGGGCCGCGATTTCCTCGGTGATGAGCTCGCCGGAACCGACGAGCACCTCGGAGGGACTGATCGGGTTCATCACATCGTCACTGGAGAAGCGGCCGATGATGCGCTCCTTGAGGCCAACGATTTCGTCGTCACCCTCAAAGATGGCCTTCTTCCAAACGCCGTCGCGCGAACCGCAGTCCTCCTCGGCGATGATGACGTCCATGGCGACGTCGCAGAGCTTGCGGGTCAGGTAGCCGGCGTCGGCCGTCTTGAGGGCGGTGTCGGCCAGACCCTTGCGGGCGCCATGGGTCGAGATGAAATACTCCAGCACGGTCAATCCCTCGCGGAACGAGGAGAGAATAGGCCGTTCGATGATCTCGCCGGAAGGCTTGGCCATGAGGCCGCGGGTGCCGCACAGCTGGCGAACCTGCTGGTTGTTACCACGCGCTCCCGAGTCCATCATGATGTAAACGGGATTCACCTCCGTGCGGCCGTCGTTGTTCTCGAGTTTCGCGAACACTTGCTTGGCGATCTGGTCGGTGGCGCTGGTCCAGATGTCGACCACCTTGTTGTAGCGCTCGCCGTCCGTGATGATGCCCTTGTGGAACTGGGCCTCCACCTCGGCGATCTTCTTGCGGGAATCGGACACGATTTCCCGCTTTGAGTCGGGAATGATCATGTCGTCGATGCCGATCGAGATGCCGGCTTGGAACGCGGTTTGAAAGCCGAGCTCCTTGAGACGATCGAGGGTCTCAACCGTCACCTGATTACCCGCGATCTTGTAAGTATTGAGGATGAGATCGCCGAGCTTGGCCTTCGGAACGGGGAAGTTAACGAAGCCGAGCTCCTTGGGCCAGATGTCATTGAAGATCACACGGCCGACGGTGGAGCGCAGGGTCTTGCGCTTCGCGTCGCCGAAGATCGTTTCACGGCCGTAATCCGGATTCGGGATCTCGACCCAATCGTGCATCCGAAGAGCGCCGTCAGCCTTGACGTAGAGCACCTCCTGGAGGCCGCTGAGCAGCGGAACCCGCTCATTCTTGGAGGGCTTCCGACGCGGCTCGATGGTCAGATAGTAGGCGCCAAGAACGATGTCCTGCGAGGGCGTGAGGATGGGCTTGCCGGAGGAAGGCGAGAAGATGTTCGAGGTCGCCATCATCAGGAGCTTGCACTCCATGATCGCCTCGAGGGAGAGCGGCACGTGCACGGCCATCTGGTCACCGTCGAAGTCGGCGTTATAGGCGGTGCAGACCAGCGGATGGATGCGGATGGCCTCGCCCTCGATGAGGACGGGCTCAAAGGCCTGGATCGACAGACGGTGCAGCGTCGGAGCGCGGTTCAAAAGAACCGGATGCCCCTTCGTGACCTCCTCCAGGATGTCCCAAACCTCGGGGGACTTCTTCTCGATCATCTTACGCGCACCGCGCACGGTGTGCACGAAACCAAGCTCCTTGAGACGGCGGATGATGAACGGCTCGAAAAGAACGAGCGCCATCTTTTTCGGCAGCCCGCACTGATGAAGCTTGAGCTCCGGACCGATGACGATCACCGAGCGGCCGGAATAGTCCACGCGCTTGCCGAGCAGGTTTTGCCGGAACCGGCCCTGCTTGCCCTTAAGCATGTCCGAAAGCGACTTGAGTGGGCGGTTGCCGGCTCCGGTCACAGGACGACCGTGGCGACCGTTGTCGAAGAGCGCGTCGACCGCCTCCTGCAACATGCGCTTCTCGTTGTGGATGATGACGTCGGGCGTCTTCAGCTGCATCAGGTTCCGCAGGCGGTTGTTGCGGTTGATGACGCGGCGGTAGAGATCGTTGAGATCCGACGTGGCGAAACGACCACCCTCGAGCGGAACGAGAGGGCGCAGGTCCGGAGGGATGACAGGTAGAACCTCGAGCACCATCCACTCCGGGCGGCTCTTGGAGTGGATGAATCCCTGAACTACCTTCAGGCGCTTGGAGAGCTTCTTCTTGATCTGCTTGGACTTGGTGGCGCGCATCTGCTCCTGCAGCTCCGCCACGGTAGCCTCTAGATCGGTCTTTACCAAAGCGTCGCGCACCGCCTCGGCGCCCATCTTGGCAACAAACGAGTCGTCGCCGTATTCGTCGAGGGCCTGACGGTACTCGGTGTCAGTAAGCAGCTGGCGGGGCTCGAGCGGGGTCTTGCCCGGATCGATCACCATGTAGTTCTCGTAGTAGATGACCCGCTCCAACGAACGGGCCGTCATGTCGAGCAGGAGGCCCAGCCGGCTCGGCATGGACTTCAGGAACCAGATGTGGGCGACGGGAACCGCCAACTCGATGTGGCCCATGCGCTCACGGCGCACGCGCGCGATGGTGACCTCGACGCCGCAACGATCGCAAACCACGTCCTTGTACTTGATGCGCTTGTACTTTCCGCACGCGCACTCGTAGTCGCGCACCGGGCCGAAAATCTTCTGGCAGAAGAGGCCGCCTTGCTCGGGCTTGAAGGTACGGTAGTTGATCGTCTCCGGATTCTTCACCTCGCCCTTGGACCACGAGCGAATCGTGTCGGGCGAAGCGA
>JBJTCH010000316.1:0-4905 GCA_046091745.1 Opitutaceae bacterium | reverse complement strand
CGGAACTCGACAAGAACAAGGACGGCTCGCTCACCAACGACGAGTTCGCCCCGAAGCGGAAGCCGCGCGCCAAGAAGGAGACGGCCGCACGCTGAACCGCACCCTCACCTCGGAAGGCGGCCTTTCGCACGCGGCCGCCTTCCGCTCTACCCTTTCCTTTTCTTTCGAAACCTCGTCGGCCGGAACGCCGGCTTATCTCCCTCGCGGCCGTGAACTCCGCGCCTCCCGGCTTCACTGCGCGCCACCTCCGCGTCCGCGGCCTGCGCCCTGCCGCGCGAGACGCCGCCCCGACGCGTCCGGACGCACCGCCGCCGGACGCCGGGAAGCGCCTTGCGGGCCCCGGTGCTTCCGCCTTCGCTCGGCGCCCTTCGACCATGAGCCTTCCGATCAAGCCCGCCGCCTCGTGCGGCTTCGACCAGATCTCCCTCGGCGAGGTGATGCTCCGCCTCGATCCCGGCGAGGGCCGCGTCCGCACCGCGCGCGAGTTCCGCGCCTGGGAGGGCGGGGGTGAATACAACACCTCGCGCGGGCTGCGGAAGTGCTTCCGCCTGAAGACCGCGGTCTGCACCGCCTTCGTCGACAACGAGGTCGGTCATCTCGTCGAGGACTTCATCATGCAGGGCGGCGTCGCCACGGACTTCATCCGCTGGCGGGAGGACGACGGCATCGGCCGCACCGTGCGCAACGGGCTCAACTTCACGGAGCGCGGTTTCGGCATCCGCGGCGCGGTCGGCGTCCCCGATCGCGGCAACACCGCCGCGTCGCAGCTCAAGCCGGGCGACTTCGACTGGGACCACATTTTCGGGAGCATCGGCGCGCGCTGGTTCCACACCGGCGGCATCTTCGCCGCGCTTTCGGAGACCACCGCCGCGCTCGCCATCGAGGCCGTGCAGGCCGCGAAGCGCCACGGTACGATCGTCAGCTACGATCTCAATTACCGCCCCTCGCTCTGGAAGAGCATCGGCGGCCAGAAGAAGGCCCGCGAGGTCAATCGCGAGATCGCCCGGCACGTCGACGTCATGATCGGCAACGAGGAGGACTTCACCGCGTCGCTCGGCTTCGAGGTGAAGGGCGCCGACCACAACCTGTCCCGCATCGAGCTGGATGCGTTCAAGGGGATGATCCAGACGGCGGTCGGCGAATTCCCGAACTTCAAGGTCGCCGCCACCACGCTGCGTCGCGTCGTCACGGCCACGAAAAACGACTGGTCGGCCGTGCTGTGGCACGACGGGAAGTTCTTCGAGAGCCGCCAGTACCCGGAACTGGAGATCCTCGACCGCGTGGGCGGAGGGGACAGCTTCGCTTCCGGGCTGCAGTTCGGGTTCCTCGAATTCAACGATCCGCAGAAGGCGGTCGATTACGGCGCCGCGCACGGTGCCCTCGCCTCAACCACCCCCGGCGACACCTCGATGGCGACGCGCAAGGAGGTCGAGAAGCAGATCCAGGGCGGCGGCGCGCGGGTCGTCCGCTGATCCGCTACTTTTTCGCCGGCGCCGCGCCCGGCGCGCGGCCGGCCTCGGGCTGGTAGTACGGCGTCATCGCGGCCAGGATGCGTTCGATCGCGGTGGAGCGGTCGATGACGCCCGTGTGCCGCCAGATGATTTCACCGCCGGGCGCAACGAAGACCGTATGGGGGATCTGTCCGGGCGCCTTGGCGTCCAAGGCGTTGAGCAGATCCTCGGGCCGGGCGCCGGAGAAGAGATAGTGGTTGGTGGCCCGCCCCTCGCGCTTGGCGGAATTCACGCTGCGGGTCGTCATCCCCGCGCCCTGACGTTCCAGGAAGGCCTTGGCCTTCGCGGTCTGCGCCGGTTCGTCGAGGCTCAGCGTGATGAAGTCGAACTCGCGCAGGTCGAACTTGCGCGCGATCGCGACCAAGTCGGGAAACTCCTGCACGCACGGCGCGCACCAGGTCGCCCACACGTTGATCAGGCGGAACCGCCCCGTCGCGTTCGCCCGCAACGCGGCCACTCCGGCGGCGTCGATCGGCTCCAGCTTCACGGGAATTTTCGTCCAGGCTGCCTCCGTCTCCGTGTGCTTGGCGCGCTTCTCCCGCCACTTCGTGGAGCAGCCGAAGGGCTTCGTCGTCTCGAGCGGCACCGGGCGCCCGCCGAGCACGGCCTCGATCGCGTCCCGCGCATAGTGCTTCTTGACGGTCTCCTCCTGGGGAAAACGCGAATCGTCAAACGCCCCGGCGTAACGCAGCTTCCGCGCGCGATCGAAAATGAAGACGTGAGGCGTCGCCAGACAACCGTAGGCCCGCGCGGTGAGCTGTTGGTCACCGTCGTAAAGGTACGGGAAATCCCAGCCCAGTTTGGCCGCGTAAGGCTTCATCTCCTCGAACGAGTCGCCGTACTCGCCATAGCCGAGTTCGTTCAAGCTCAGGCCGTCGGGATGGTTGGGATTGATCGCCACGATCGACACGCTGCGTCCGCGCAGGCTCTCGCGCAGCTTCTTCAAACGCCCCTCGATCCCGTGCGAGGTCGGGCAATGGTTCGAGGTGAACAGCACCATCAGCACGTCGGTGCCGCCGAAATCCGCCAGCCGCCACACGCGGCCGTCGATCCCGGGCAGCGCAAAATCCGGCGCGGCATCGCCGATCGCAAGCGTCTTGAGGTCGAACGGATGACCGGACGAATCGAGCGTCGATTTGACCTCGGCGGCGGCCGACCACGTCGGCGCCAGCGCAATCAAGGAGACACACAGGGTGAACAGCAGGGGCGGCTTCATACTTGGGTGATCTGACCGTACGCGCCCGCCCGCCTTTTCCCAGCCGGCATTTCGCGCGAGCCTCTCAACAAAAACTGACGCCCAGGTGTTACCTATGTCCTGACACTGAAGTGTTACCCATAACCTGACCGCGCCCTGCGCCCACCGCGCCCTCCGCCATCCCCACCCTTCCCTCTCCCAGTGCCTGTCCCTCCCGATACCTCCTCGCCAACTTTGCCCTTCCCCTCTCCCGCCGCGTCACTTTTCCTAACCGGCTGGACGCATTAACGTCCGCCCTCCTTTAACCATGAACACCACCATCTCCGCCATCACCGCCCGCGAGATCATTGATTCCCGCGGCAATCCGACCGTCGAGGTCGACGTGCGCCTCGCCGGCGGCGCCCTCGGCCGCGCGGCCGTCCCGTCCGGCGCCTCCACCGGCGAGCACGAGGCCATCGAACTCCGTGACGGCGACAAGAAGCGCTACCTCGGCAAAGGCACGCTCAAGGCCGTCGCCAACGTGAAGGCCCGCATCGCCCCCGCCCTCATCGGCCACGACGCCTGCGACCAGGTCGGGGTCGACCGCGCGATGCTCAAGCTCGACGGCACGCCCACCAAGGCGAAGCTCGGCGCCAACGCCATCCTCGGCGTCTCGCTCGCCACGGCCCACGCCGCCGCCAACGCGCTCGGCCAGCCGCTCTACAAGTACCTCGGCGGGCCCAACGCCAAGGTCCTCCCAGTGCCGATGATGAACATCATGAACGGCGGCGCGCATTCCGACGCCCCGATCGACTTCCAGGAGTTCATGATCATGCCCACCGGCGCGAAGTCGTTCTCCGACGGCCTCCGCATGGGCTGCGAGGTGTTCCACTCGCTCAAGAAGGTCCTCAAGGAAAAGGGCCTCGCCACCGCCGTCGGCGACGAGGGCGGTTTCGCCCCGAAGCTCGAGTCCACCGAGGCCGCGCTCGACGCCATCGCCCTCGCCGTGAAGAACGCCGGTTACAAGCTGGGCAAGGACATCCACCTCGCGCTCGATGTCGCCTCCTCCGAATTCTACGTGAAGGAGAAGAAGCGCTACGTCTTCAAGAAGTCGTCCGGCGAGGTCCTCACCGGCGACGACATGGTCGGGTTCTACCGCAAGCTCACCTCCAAGTACCCGATCGTCTCGATCGAGGACGGCTGCGCCGAGGGCGACTGGGAGACGTGGAAGAATCTCACGGACGCCATCGGCGACCGCGTGCAGCTCGTCGGCGACGATCTCTTCGTCACCAACACCGAGTTCCTCCGCCGCGGCATCACCACCGGCACCGCCAACTCGATCCTCGTGAAGGTGAACCAGATCGGCTCCCTCACCGAGACCTTCGACGCCGTCGAGATGGCCAAGGAGGCGAATTACACCGCCGTCATCTCCCACCGCTCGGGCGAGACGGAGGACGTCACGATCGCCGACATCGCCGTCGCCACCAACGCCGGCCAGATCAAGACCGGTTCGCTCTGCCGCACCGACCGCGTCGCCAAGTACAACCAGCTGCTCCGCATCGAGGAAGAGCTGGGCGCTTCCGCGATCTACGGCGGCAAGATCCGCGGCCTCTGAGCCACCCCTTCACTCCCCAAGGCCGGTCGCAAGACCGGCCTTTTTCGTGACCCTCGACTCTCCGCCGCACCCGGTTAGTTTTCACCCATGAAAGCCGCGCTCGTCCTCGCCCTCCCGCTGGCCGCCACCGTCGTCCTGGCCCAGACGCCCCCCGAGCCGACGGAGCCACCGCGTTCCAGCGCCCGCGAAGCCTTGCGCGCGCGTGCCGCCGAGGACGCCAAAAAAGCCCCCGCCGCGAAGCCCGCTGCTTCCGCCCCGGCAAACCGCCCGCCGGCCGCGTCAACCGCTCCTGCCACGACCGCCACGCCCTCCCCCGCGGCTTCCGAATCAGGCGAAGCCACCACCGCCAAAACCGATGGTGAAAAGTCGACCACGACCGTTCTCCCGAAGATGGAGGTGCGGAAGGGCAAGTTCTCCGAACGCGACTACAAGTTGGCGCAGGACCTCCATAAGCAGGATCAGGAAATCGAGCGGGAGAAGCGGAACCTGAAGGTCTCCGAAACCGACGCCGCGCTGAACAACGCGAAGGTTTCCTCGGCCCTCTCCATTTTCGGCGGCGAGTCCGCGCAGTATCGCAAGCGCGTCGCCGCGGAACGTGTGGAGCT
>JBJTCH010000315.1:0-15136 GCA_046091745.1 Opitutaceae bacterium | reverse complement strand
GGGGAGAGCAGCGTCGCTGCGCGGCGCTGAACCTCGCGGGCCGCGGCCTCGGGGGACAGGGACTGCCAGTCGCGGAACGTCATGGCGCGAGGCTCACCACCGCGGACTCGCGAGGCAATGCCGCGGGCGCACGTGGTTTCGCGTTGCGCCGGGCGTGGGCCGGACGCATTTCCGCGGCCTCGCATGACTCCTGAAACCCGCCTCGCCGAACTCGGTCTCACTCTCCCGAATCCGCCCGCCGCCGCTGGCAGCTATGTCCCCGTCGTGCGCACGGGCAACCTGCTGTACTGCGCCGGCACCATCGCGGTGCTGAACGGCGTGCAGACGCACGTCGGCCAGGTCGGCCGCGAGCAGACCGTCGAGACCGCGCGACAGGCGGCCGAGGTCTGCGTGCTCAACACGCTCGCGAACATCCGCGCCGCGGTGGGCTCGCTCGATCAAGTGACGCGCATCGTGTTCGTGAGCGGTTACGTGAACGCCTTGGACGGTTTCACCGAGAGCCCGGCGGTGCTGAATGGTGCGAGCGACCTGCTGGTGAAAATCTTCGGTGACGCCGGGCGCCATGCCCGCGCCGCGGTCGCGGTGAACGGACTCCCTCGCGGCACGACCGTTGAAGTCCAAGTCGTGGCTGAAGTGCGGTGAGGACCTGATCGAGAGCGGACCGGTCCGCTCCACGCCGCCCCGCGACTCCGTCTCGGTTTCCAAATCAGGCGAGGGGATGCGCGCGGTTCGTGAGGGGCAGAGTGACGCGCGAGCCTCCGGCGGCGAAGGAGGCGAACACCGCGAGGGTCATCTCGACGGTCTCGCGGCCGGCCTCGGCACCGCACAGCGGCTCGCGCCCTTCGCGCATTGCGGCCAGCAGGTCGCGCACCGCGCCGAGGTGCCCGGCAACGCGTTCGCGAATGTCAGCGGCGGGCTCGGGCACGCCCACTCCTCCGCTGGTCACGGGCGTGCTCACGCCCGCGCGAACGAGATGAACCAGCGGTTCCTCGTCGATCCGCAGGTCGAGCATCGCCCGCTCGCCAATGACGCGAACCCCGAATCCCTCGGTTTTATCCCAGCGTCCTTTCCTCGAATCGAAATACAGCGAGATTCCGGAAGTGGTTGCGAACCGCGCGTTGATCTCGTCGCCGACGATCGGGCCGACCCCTTCATCCCCTTCACGCGTGTCGGCGCGCCTCGCCGGACGACCGTCCTGCTTCACCACGGCCTCGCATGAGACAGCGGGGCCGGTGAAACAGGTCGCGAGATTGAATCCGTGTCCGCCCAGCACCCATAGATCCAGCCCGCCGCCGCGGTGGTCCTGCTTGCCGCGCACCCGGACCTCGCGGAGGGCACCCAGTTCACCGGAGCGGGCCAGGTTAACGGCGACCGCGAGGGCGGGATGATGGCGATTCCGGTGGGCAACGGCCACCCGTGCGCCCGAGGCGCGGCAGGCCGCGATGATGGCGTCGGCCTCGGCCGGCGTGCGGACGAACGGTTTCTCCACGTAGATGCCCCGCGCCCCGGCCGCGATCGCGTCGAGCATGATGGCGGCGTGCTGGTCGACGTGGCGCGGGCAGACGGCGACGAGGTCGGGCCGGGCCGCGGTGAACATCGGGCGATGGTCCGCGAACGAGCGAGCGGCGCCGGTTCGCCGCAGGGCGGCATTCCGGCCAGCCTCGTCGGGATCCGAAACCGCAAGCACGCGTAGGCCGGGGACCTTGAGCCACACGGTGTCGAGACCGTGCCCGTAGTTGCCGCGACCGGTGTGGCCGACGACCGCCACTCCCAAGGGGCGCTCTGACGAGCCCCGCGCGGCCGTGGAGACCGCGGCGGCTAGGGCCAGAAAAGATCGGCGGGTGAGATTCATGGCTCGGCTCGGGGTGGCGACGACAGTAGGTCGTTTCACTCCGCGTGCGATCCTGGAAAGGTGACACCGTGGCATGGGGATGATCCGGCCGGGTGGGCCCATTCTCGCCGGACTCGGAATTGGCCGCAGAAGGTTGCTTTGTCTTCCCTCGAGTCGAGGGTACGGTCCCCCTTCGAGCCCGGTTCCTACGCGACGGCCCTGCATGAAACGTTTTTCACCACTCCTCGCCTGCTTCATCCTTGTCGCGCCCCTCGCGTGGATGCGGTCGGATGAACGGTCGTCCTCGCGAGTCGCGGACCTCACGCGTGCGATGGCCGAGGGTGACATCGAGCGTGTTCGCGCGGTGGTGGCGCGGACGCGGGCGGTACTCGGCGAGAAAGCGGGCGAGCCTGAGGTGGCCGACGAGTTTCGCGCGGTACCCGTCGGGGCGACACTGCTGACGCGCGCTGAGGCGCAGCGGGGATTTGCGCCGCTCTTCGGGCAATTGGAGAAGATGCGCTGGTGGAAGGTCGGTGCCAATCCGGCCGAAATGAAAGCGCCGTTGCGGGAGGTCGCGTCCGTCATCTCGGGCCAAGCGGCCGCGGCGCGCGCGAGGCTCGACGGCGCCGAGCGGGGGCTCGCGATGGCAAAGGAGGCCGCGGATTTCCTGGTCTGGGCCCAGGAGCAGGCTGGAGCGGGCTGCTATCCGTTTCCCGCCGCCTGCGGCACATCCCGCGCCCGGGCGATGGAGGTGGCGAGCCGCTTTCTGGCGCAGGCCGAGAAGGCCGGCCGGCTCAGCGAGGTCGCGCGGAATGGCTGGGTGTTCGAGGACCTGGGGGATGGCGGGCTTCAGTTCGACAACGGCGAATGCGGCGTCGCCATGATTGATCTCCACGCCGTCACCGGCGAACAGCGCTATCTCGATTCCGCGCGTCGGGCCGCCGACTGGGCTCTTAGCCGTCCGCTGTGCGCGAACTGGAACTACAACAGCTTCAGCGTGCGCTTGCTCGCGCGTGCTTACGCTGCCACCGGCGATCCGCGCTATCTGGACGCGGCCGTCAGCAAGGCCCGGTTGGGGATGATCCCCGGTCAATTGGCCGACGGGGCGCGCGCGGGACGGTGGGTCGATCCGCACAACGCACGACCAGCCTACCACTACATCATGATGGCCGCGCTGGCGCAGTTGGTCGGGGTTCTGCCGCCTTCGCACCAACACCGCCCTGAGATTTTGCGCGCGCTCTCGCTTGGACTGGCCGGTCGCAATGCGGAGATGACGACCCGCGGCGTGATGAACAAGGACCACGCCATGGAGACCTTGCTGCTCGTGAAATCGGTGTTCGCCGACGACCCCGCTTACCGACTGGAAACGAATTCGGAGCAGGCATTGCGGTCGATCGGACTTCTCGTCTCGGCGGAGGCGCGGCGCGGCAGGCAGCCGCTCGCTCCCGGTCCGTGGGGGATGTTCCTCGAGAACATCGTCGCGACGGGACAGTGAGCCGGGCCCGTCACGGCGGGCCACCCCGCCCGGAAGTGACGGGAAATTTGGCCGGTCACCGCGCGGTTTGTGCTTGGCCCTGCTGCTCCGGGTCCGCCATCCGCCCGAGCGGACGCGTCACAGCCGCTTGACCATCACCTTGGCGTTACGGCCGCTCTCCTCGTAGGAGCGCAGGCGCGCCTCGGGAAGGATCTCCTTCGAGGTTTCCTCGAAGCCGCACACGTTGGTGAAGAAGCCGAAATTCTGCGTGGACAGCGCGAGCAACGTGTCGGCGGCGCGTTCCTTCGCGACCATGCCGGCGTACTCCACCATCTTCCGCCCGATGCCGCGGTTGTTGTAGAACGGCATCACGTACAGCGAGCCGACCTCGGCCATCAACGGACGGTCGGGGTAGAAGTAGAGCGTGACGCAGGCGATGATGTTCTCGTCGATCTCGAAGACGAAGAAGTGATCGATGTTCTTCTCGATCGCCTGCTGCGTGCGGTGGACGAGCTCCTCGCGCCGCACCGCGTTGCGCGTGAGGTTGTAGATCATCCGCACGTCGCTCTTCCGCGCGCGCCGGATCTGCTGGTAATCGTTGCCGTAGACGAGCGAGCCGACGCCCTCGTTGGAGAACACTTCGTTGAGCAGGCCGTCGAACACGCGGCCGTCGAGGATATGGACGCGTGGGGTGCCGGTCTCGATGGCCTTGATCGCGTGGATCGCCTTGCTGCGCGACTCCTCGGCGAGCAGCTGCGGCTCCTCCTGCATCAGGCGGCTGAGCGCCGCGATCGAGATCTCGCGCCGGACCTCACCGTCGATCTCCAGACCCGGAGCGGCGGCAAGGTAAACAATCTTGGTCGCGTGCAGCGCCTCCGCGAGCTCGGCGGCGAGGAGGTCGGAATTGACGCGCAGCGATTTGCCGTCGGGACCGAAGCCGATGGGCGGGACGACGGGCACGATCTGCCGGTCGATCAGCTCGAGGATGAAGTCCTTGTCGATCCGGTCGACCTTGCCGGTGAACTGCTGGTCGACGCCCTTGATGATGCCAGTGGGCAACGCCCGCACCGCGTTGGTGATGGCGCACTTGAGCTGGTTCTGCGTGAGGCCCTCGAACAACGCGTGTGAGACCCGCGACGAGGCGCGAACGGCGAGGTCGAGCGTGGCGGCGTCGGTCACGCCGGTGCCGTCGGCGTTGGTGATCGGCACGCCGCGCAGGGCGGACAGTTCCCGCAGCTGGTGGCTGATGCCGTGCACGAGCACGAGCTTGATGCCGAGCGAGCGGAGCACCGCGATGTCGACGAGCAGGTTGCCGAAATTGTCGTCGGCGATCACCGGTCCATCGAGGGAGATGACGAAGATCTGCCCCTGGAAGCGCGGCACGTACTTCAGGATCCCGCGCAGGTCCGTCGGCTTGATCGTCGTCGCGGTCGCCGGGACCTGGGCAGGCTGGCCGTTTCCGTTGCTCGTGCTCATCGCGCGCGAGTTGTCGGGTAACGCGCGCGGCGCGTCAATAGCCGCGCCACGCGGGAGGTCGGCGGAATGCGCTCCCGTTTCGCTCCGCGGGTGGACAATCACGGATGGTCCGGCCGCCGTCGGCGGCCGACTCGCTCCGCGTTTTTCACCGCGGATTTCTCAGATGGCGCGGATAAGGACCGAGGGGCGTTCGGCGCTTACGGACGACCGGCGCGAACCGGCGGAGTGGAACAGGAAGACCGGGAAGATCGTGAAGGTCAGGGGCTCGGGATCTGTGATATCTGAGTTATCCGCGGTGAACCCGACTCTTCGTCGGAAGCCTCGGCGAAGGAGGAGGGCGTTTGAGAAAACGACGGATTCGTCGCCGCAGAGAATCTCGAACCAGGAGATGCCGTGATGCGCATCCGGTCGACGCCCTCGACCCTCCGCCCCTTTCGCGCGTCGGGTGTAGTTGGTGGTTACTCCTCCGCGCCGCGCTGGGAACTCCGACTTCGCGCGTAACGGTCCGGATCCATCAGGCTCAGATCGATCGAGGGCGGCTCGCCGGTGACGATCTCGGCGACCAAGCGTCCGGTGATCGGCCCGAGGCTCAGTCCCATCATGGCGTGTCCCGTCGCCGCGATGAGGTTGGGTGTGGCGCGGAAGCGCCCGAGGTAAGGCAAGCCGTCCGGCGTTACCGGCCGGAGGCCGCGCCATGGTTGGATCCCGGCGAAATCCTCCGGGGTGAAATCGGGAAAATACCGTGGCACGGCATCGATGATGCCCTGCACGCGGTGCGGCTGGATCGTTTCATCGAGTCCGACGATCTCCATGGTGCCGCCGATCCTCAGGCTGCCACCCATGGGCGTCACGGCGACGCGCGCCTCGGTGAAGATCGAGCACAGGTTCGGCAACTGACGCGGTTTCGGCAGCGTGAGGCTGTAACCCTTGCCCGCCTGCATCGGCAGGCGCAGTTCCAGTCCGCGCACTATCGCCGGTGACCACGCCCCTCCGGCCAGCACGAATTCATCGGCGGCCAGCTCCCCGCGCGACGTGAGCGCCGCCGCAAGCCGGCTGCCTTCGCGGCGCCAACCCGTGATCTCCGTGTTCCAAAGGAATTTTACCCCCGCCGCTTCCAGCCGCGGCGTGAGCGACGCGATCAGGCGGGCGGGATCGAGGTGCGCGTCCTTCGGGACATAGATCGAACCCGCGACGTTCAGGCGCACGCCCGGGTCGAGGCGCGCGGTCGCCGCGGCGTCGAGGACCTCCGCCGGCACGCCCAGCGCGTTCGCCTGCGCCGCGAACGCGCCCTCATGGTCCAGCGTGCGCGCCTCGCGGCAAAGCATCAGCAGGCCGCGCGTCACCAGCCCGAAGTCCTTCAACTCCGCCGCGAGTCCGGCATACAGCTCGCGGCTGGCGAGGTTGAGATCGCGCAACACCGGGGCCGCGCGCTCCACGTGCGCGGCGGTGCTGGCGCGCAGAAAGCGCCAGCCCCACGTGGCCAGGTCCGCGTCGAGCCGCGGGCGGATGTAAAACGGGCTCTTCGGATCGAACATCCACTTCAGCCCGAGCGCCACCATGCCCGGCGCGGCCAACGGCACGAAGTGGCTCGGCGTGATCATGCCGGCGTTGCCAAACGAGCAGCCGTCCCGGTTCGCCGGCGCGCGATCCACCACTGTGACCGCATGGCCGCGCGCCCGCAGCTCGCGCGCGCAGCACAGGCCGATGATGCCGGCGCCGCAGACGACAATATGACGGCTCTGGTCGCGGCTCATCCGCGGATGCCCCAGCAGAAAAGATCCCGCTCATCCAACAGCAGCGTCGCTTCGGCCATGACGTGCGCCGTGCCCGTGATCGTGGGGGCGACGGTGCCTTTGGCGCGATCCAACCAGCGGTAGCTGCCCGTGAAGACGCTGCCGATCACGCTCTCCTGGCGCCAGACGTCGCCTTCCGCGAGTTTCCCGTCGGCGGCGAGGCACGCCAGCTTCGCGCTCGTGCCGGTGCCGCAGGGCGATCGATCCCACGCCTTGCCGGGGCACAGCACGAAGCCGCGGCTATGGTTCCCGGGTTGGACCGCGGGTCCGCACAACTTCACGTGATCGACTTCCGGGAAGCCCTGCGCGTTCGCCGCACGACGCACACGCCACGCGAAGTCGGTCAATGTCTCCAGGGCGTCGGTCGCGATGCGGAACGGATGCTCCGAGACGAGGAAGAACCAATTGCCGCCCCACGCCACGTCGCCGCGCACCGGGCCGTGGCCGGGCACCTCGATCACGACGTCGCGCG
This sequence comes from Opitutaceae bacterium, assembly GCA_046091745.1. Lineage (GTDB taxonomy): Bacteria > Verrucomicrobiota > Verrucomicrobiia > Opitutales > Opitutaceae > ER46. Next base: position 8,090 of record JBJTCH010000315.1, on the reverse strand, counting down.
CCGCGCGGTGCGAGGCCACGTTGTCCACCGAGACGCCGCCGTCGGCGTGCAGCAGCGCTTCCACGGCGCCGACGGGAGTGTCGAGGCGCAGGCGGCCCGGCGCAACCCGGCCCAGATGAGCGAGTGAGGCGACCAGCCCGATTGTGCCGTGACCGCACATGCCCAGTGTGGAGACGTTGTTGAAAAAGATGACCCCGACTTCGCAGCCGGTGCGGTGCGGCGGCACCAGGAGTGCGCCCACCATGGGGTCGGAGCCGCGCGGCTCGTTCACGATCGCCGACCGGTAAGCGTCGAACTCGCCCCGCAGCCGCGCCGCACGGCCGTCGAGCGGTCCTCCGCCCAGGTCCGGCCCGCCCTCCAGCACAAGCCGGGTGGGCTCGCCGCCGGTGTGGGAATCAAGCACGCGGATCTTCTTCATGCGCGGGGGCAAAGCTGCCGATGCTCGCCGCGGCCGTCGAACGGACACCTCCCGCGAAGGTGTTGCCAGCGCGGGTCCGGCGCACATCGTCCGGCACGTCGTCCGGCGACGCCGGACCTTCCCCGCGGTGGTAGCTCAGGTGGATAGAGCAACGGTTTTCTAAACCGTCGGTCCCGGGTTCGAGTCCCGGCCACCGCGCCAGGGGAACGGTGCTCCCGCACTTCTCCCGATGGGTAGATCGTTGCTTTCCCCGCAAAACGGGTTGGCAACGGCGGGGTGCGGGTTGTTTCTTCGCCGCCATGGCTTCGACGAATCTCGAATCACGTCTCACCGCCGCCGTCAGCGCGGGACAACTGCTGCCCGCCGCCGCCGAGAATATCCGCGCGTTCCTCGGGGCGGGACTGCCCGCGTGGGCGGAGGAGAGCATCGGCGAGCTCGTCGGGGCTGACGCTTGGGGCGAGCTGAACGATCGTTTCTACCGTTTCCTCGAGTTCGGCACCGGTGGCATGCGCGGACGCACCATCGGGGTGACCTCCACCTCCGCCGAGCGCGGCGCGGGCGGGGCTTCGCCGGCGCACGCGGCGGTCGGCAGCAACCTGCTCAACGATTTCACCCTGGTGCGCGCGGTCATCGGGCTTTTCCGCCATACCGCGGCCCATCTTTCGGGCCGTGGTTTCAACGGGCGGGCGCGGCTCGTGATCGCGCACGACGTGCGGCATTTCTCGCGCCATTTTTCCGACCTCGCGGCGTCAACCTGGACCCGGCTCGGCGGTGAGGCGTTCATCTTCGACGGCCCGCGGCCGACGCCGCAGCTGAGCTTCTCGGTGCGCTGGCTCAAGGCCCACGCGGGCGTCGTCATCACCGCCAGCCACAACCCGCCCCACGACAACGGCTTCAAGGCTTACTTCGACGACGGCGCGCAGGTGGTGCCGCCACACGACCGCGGCATCGTGGAGCAAGTCAACCGCGTGCCGCTCGCCGAGACGGTCGGCTACCTCGCGCCGCGGCTCGAGGGGGTGACGACCCTCGGGCGCGATGCCGACGACGCCTACCTCACGGTGGCCGCGCAGGCGGTGCTCGACCCGAAGGTCTTCGCGGCGGCCGGCCTCAAGGTCGTGTTCACCAACATCCACGGCACGGGCGCGATCCACTCGTTGCCGTTACTGCGCCGCGCCGGGTGCGATGTCACCGCGGTGCCGGAGCAATTGGAGGGCGACGCGCGTTTCCCCACGGTGAAGTCGCCCAACCCGGAGAACGCCGAGGCGCTGGCGCGGGCGGTGGCGCTGGCGGAGAAGACCGGCGCGGATCTCGTGCTGGCGACCGATCCCGATTGCGATCGCATGGGTTGCGCGGTGCGCGGACGCGACGGCCGGATGGAACTGCTCACGGGCAACCAGATCGGCGCGCTGCTGGCGGATTACCGTCTGACCAAGTACAAGGAACTCGGGTGGATCCCCGCGGCCGGCTCGCCGCGCGCGGCGATCATCAAGACCATCGTCACGCCCCAGCTCCAGGACGCCGTGGGCCGCGGGCACGGCGTGAAGGTCATCAACACGCTGACCGGCTTCAAATGGATCGCGGCGAAGATCCGCGGTTACGAGGAGCGCCTGAAGACCGTGCGCGGTCCCGGGTTCGACTACGAGGCGACGCCCTTCGCGGAACGCGCGCGTCTGCTGCTGGAGCACAGCACGTTTTACATCTTCGGCTGTGAGGAGAGCTACGGGTACCTGCCCAACGACCTCGTGCGCGACAAGGACGGCAACTCGGCCTGCGTGATGTTCGCCGAGCTGTGCGCCTGGGTGAAGTCGCGCGGCCTCACGGTCGCGGAGCACCTGGATCAGCTGTTCCTCAAGTACGGCTTCTACCTCGAGGGCGTGATCAACCTCTACTACGAGGGCGCCAGCGGCAACGCGCGCATCCGCCGCATCCTCGACTCGTACCGCGAGAGCCCGCCGCGGGCCTTCGGCGACGTGGCCGTGACGCGTTTCCAGGATTTTGGACGCGAACGCTTCGAGGACGCCGACGGCGAGGTCATCCCGTCGCAGGATCTCTACCTCGTGACGCTGGCGAACGGCTACTCGTTCGCCGCGCGGGGCAGCGGCACGGAGCCGAAGATGAAGTTCTACCTCTTCGCCAACGAAAAGGTCGCGACCGCGGCGGAATTGCCGGCGGTGAAGCAGCGTGTGCGCGCGACGCTCGATCGCCTGATCGCGCTGATCGAGGCCGACGCCAAGGCGCGGGCGGGTAACTGAGCCGCGCGGCCTCCCGCGATTTCCGCCATGAAGTCCGCCATCACGGTCACGCTCGTGCCGGAAACGCGCTCGGGTCCGTTTGTATTCTCGGACGGGCTGGCCGACGCGTTCGCGCGGGCGGCGGCGCTCGGTTTCGACGCGGTCGAGGTCTTTCCCTCCTCGGCGGCGGAGACCGATGGCGACGAACTGGCGGCGCTCTGCGCGAAGCACGGCCTGGGAATCGCGGCGATCGGTACCGGCGCGGGCTGGGTGCGGCACCGGCTGCGCCTGACCGATCCGGACGCGGCGGCGCGGCGGCGCGCCGTGGACTTTATCGCGGCGGTGATCGACCTCGCGGCGCGGTTCGGGGCGCCGGCGATCATCGGGTCGATGCAAGGGCGGGCCGACGCACCGGTGACGCGGGCACAGGCGCTCGGGTGGCTGCGCGAGGCGCTGGAGGAACTGGGACCGAGGGCGCACGCGCGCGGGACGTTCCTGCTCTACGAGTTTCTCAACCGCTACGAGACGAACCTCTGCGTGAACACGGCGGAGGCGGTGGAGCTGGTCGACTCGCTGCGCGCGCCCGGCGTGCGGCTGCTCTGCGACCTTTTCCACATGAACATCGAGGAGGCCGACATTGCCGCCGCGTTGCGACTCGCGGCCCACCGCGTGGGCCACGTGCATTTCGCCGATTCCAACCGGCGCGCGGCGGGGTTGGGCCACACGGATTTCGCGCCGATCATCGCGGCGCTGCGGGAGATTCGCTACACGGGCTACCTCTCGGCCGAGGTTTTCGCGCTCCCCGACGCGCCACGAGCCGCGGAGCAGACGATCGCGAGTTTCCGTCGCGTCACGGCCGGCGTCTGATTTTCAACCATGCTCAAGCACACGCTCATCCACCCCGAGATCTCCGAGGTCCTCGCCCGCGCGGGGCATCACGCCAAGGTGCTGTTGGCCGACGGCAATTACCCGGCCTCGACGAAGAAGGGGCCCAACGCCCGTGTGGTCTCGATGAATCTTTCCCCGGGGGTCATCACCGTGTCGCAGGCGTTGCGGGCGGTGCTGAGCGCGCTGCCGGTGGACGAGGTGAACACGATGGGCATCCCGCCCGACGATCCGTACGCGGCGGCGGGTGAGCCGAAGGCTTGGGCCGAGTACCGCGAGATCGCGCGTGCCGCGGGGGTGCAGGCCCCGATCACGCCGATCTCGAAGTGGGACTTCTACAAGGCCGTCGAGTCGCCCGATCACGTTCTCACGATCCAGACGGCCGACCAGGCGCTTTGGGCGAACGTGTTGCTGACGGTCGGCTGCCGCACGTCCTGAAACTTAGAGGCCGGACAGGGCAGGGTCGGCGCCGCGCTTTTCGCGGCCGGATAACCGCTTGCGTCGCTCTCGGGCGGGACGTTTTCTCGCCCGTTTAAAACCGAGCAACGCCCATGTCCGAGATCACCAAGAGCTACGAGCCGCGGGAAGTGGAGAAGAAGTGGTACGCCAGCTGGCTGGCGGCGCGCGCCTTTGCGGGCCGGGTCGACGCCGGCCGGGACCCGTACACGATCGTCATTCCGCCGCCGAACGTGACCGGCGTGCTCACGATGGGGCACGTGTTGAACAACACGCTGCAGGACGTGCTGATCCGGCGCGCGCGGCTCGAGGGCCGTTCCGCGATGTGGCTGCCCGGCACCGACCACGCGGGAATCGCCACCCAGACGGTGGTCGAGCGCGAGCTGCGCAAACAGAAGAAGACGCGGCATGATTTCGGCCGGGAAAAGTTTCTCGAGAAGGTCTGGGAGTGGCGCCACGAAAAAGGCGGGATCATCCTCGCGCAGCTGCGCCGGCTGGGCGCCTCGTGCGACTGGGATCGCACGCAGTTCACGATGGATCCGCATTACTCGTGCGCGGTCCTCACCGTGTTTGTCGATCTCTTCCGCAAGGGGCACATCTACCGCGGCAAACGCATGGTGAACTGGTGCCCGGTCTCGCAGACCGCGCTCAGCGACGAGGAGGTCATCATGAAGCCCGTGAGCGGCACGATCTACCGTGTCCGCTACGAGCGCGTCGACGCCCCCAGCGTCTTCGTGGAGGTTAAAACCACCCGCCCCGAGACGATTCCCGGCGACGTGGCGATCGCGGTGCACCCCGAGGACCCCCGTTACGCGGGCTGGGTCGGCAAAAAAGTGCGGCGGCCGCTCGGGCCCGTCGCGGAGATTCCAATCATCGCCGACGCCGCGGTTGACCGCGAGTTCGGCACCGGCGCGCTGAAGATCACGCCGGCGCACGACAAGACCGACTTCGAGATCGGCCTGCGGCACAAGCTGCCGGTGATCGACGTGCTCCGCGCCGATGGCGTGTTGAATGATCTCGCGGGTCCGGAACTCGCGGGCATGGAGCGGTTCGCCGGCCGGAAGCGGGCGGCGGAGATCCTGAAAGCCTCCGGCGCGCTTCTCGCCGAGGAGACTCACGCCAACAACGTCGGCTACTCCGAGCGCGCCGACGTCCCGATCGAGCCGCGCCTCACGTGGCAATGGTGGCTGCGTTACCCGCGCGTCGAGGAGGCCAAGGCGGCGGTGCGCGACGGCCACATCCATTTCCACCCCGAGCGCTGGAGCAAGGTCTACCTGCACTGGCTCGAGAACATCCAGGATTGGTGCATCAGCCGTCAGCTCTGGTGGGGCCACCGTATCCCGGTCTGGTACCGCAAGGGCCTCGACCGCGAGACGCTCACCGAGCAGGACCTGCGCGATCCCGCCAAGGTGCACGTCTCCTTCGAGGGCCCGGCCGATCCGGAGAACTGGACGCAGGAGGACGACGTCCTCGACACGTGGGCGTCGTCATGGCTCTGGCCGTTCGCGACGCTCGGCTGGCCCGACCGCGAGGCGCAGGCCAAGCTGGGCCTTGATCATTTCTACCCGACCACGACGCTGGTGACGGGGCCTGACATCATCTTCTTCTGGGTCGCGCGCATGATCATGGCCGGCCTCGAGTTCATGCGACCCGGCGAGCCGATCGAGCGCCGCATCCCGTTCCGGCATGTCTACTTCACCGGCATCATCCGCGACGCGCAGGGCCGCAAGATGTCGAAGTCGCTCGGCAATTCGCCCGATCCGCTCGACCTGATCGACAAGTACGGGGCCGACGGGCTCCGCCTCGGGATCGTCTCGATCGCGCCGCAGGGGCAGGACATCCGCTTCCAGGAAGACCGCATCGAGAGCGGGAAAAACTTCTGCAACAAGCTGTGGAACGCGTGCCGCTTCCGGCAGATGAGCGGACCGGCGGGCGACAACTCCTCGGTGGAGTCGATCCTCGCCCGCCTGGAGCCCGCGCGTTTCGACGCCGACGACCATGCGATCCTAGATCGCATGCTGGCCACCTCGCGCGAGGTCGCGCGTTGCTTCGCCGAGTTCGAATTCAGCGCGGCGGCGCAGGCCTTGTACGGGTTTTTCTGGAACGACTTCTGCGACTGGTACGTGGAGGTCTCGAAGGCGAAGCTGCTGGATCCGGCGACGAAGGGCACCTGCCTGGCCATCCAGGATCTCGTCCTGCGGCAGACGCTGCTCCAGTTGCACCCGTTCATCCCGTTCATCACCGAGGAGCTCTGGGCGCAGCTGGGTTACGGCGCGCCCGGCACGTTCATGGAGGACGCGCGGCTCGAGGATTCCTCGCAGCTGGCCTCCGTCGCCCAGGTGAAGGGCGTCGTGATCGACCGCGCCGCGGTGGCGACGGTCGAGCGTCTCAAGCAGTTCGTTTCCCAGGTGCGTGCGCTCAAAGCCGACCACAACCTGGCGAGCCGGCGCGACGCCACGTTCTTGGTCACGGCGACCGACGCCGACTGGACGGTCATCTCGGCGAATCTCGCCAAGCTCGCCCGAATGGCGGGCGCGGCGAAGGTTGAGCGTCGCAAAAAAGTCGACGCGGCCCCGGCGGTGGTCACCCCGCTGGGCACGGCCTACCTCGATCTCGCAAGTGCGGTCAACGCCGGCGCGGAGAAGGCTCGGCTGGCCAAGGAGCTCGAGCAGTTGGCCAAGCACATCGCTGGAACGGAGGCGCGTCTCGCCAACGAAGCGTTCGTCAGCAAAGCCCCGCCGGCGGTGCTTGAAGGCGCGCGGCGTCAGCTCGCCGACCAGCAGGCGAAGCGCGCCGAGTTGGAGCGATTGCTCAAGGCGCTGGGCTGAGTCGTGGCAGGTCGGGTGCGTTCGCGTAGGAGTGCGGACGCGCCCTCGGTGAGGCTTGGTTGGTGAGTCGCGCGGCGCTCAGCGTCGCCCGCCGAACGCATCCCGGATGACAGCGTACTTCGCCCTCTGGGACTGCGGGTTCTGGTGGCAATACACCATGACGCCGTCGGCGGCATTCTGGCCCGAACGCAGCACCTCGGCCACGTAGTCGGGGGTGGAGTCGCCGAGCGAGCTGTGGCGCGAGGCGTAGACGTCGATGATCACGGGCAGATGCAGGCCGACCAACTCGCGCACTTTGGCCACTTCCGCGGCGACTTGTCGGGGGTCGTTCAGGTCTGCCCGCACCGACTCGTTGCGGTACGGAAACAGGATGCCATCCAGCAGCGGTGCGTAGTTGGCGGCGAATGCCGGGGTGATTTGGCGGAAATAGACGCATGGCACGAACGCGAGGCGGGGGTTCACCTCCCGCGCGCGATCGAGCATCTCGCGCACGGCGCCCGGGGTGAATGTCTTCAGGTTGTGGGCGAAATCGTCGATGCTCCACGCGACCAAGGCGGGTTCAGCCAGCGAGAGCCGCGCGATCTCCTCCGCCCAGCGCGGATAATCGAGGCGGTAAGGTTCGGCGTACATCCTGGCTTTCGGCGGTGATTCCGAAGGCGGAACAATCGTGACCCAGACCTTCAGCCCACGCGTGCGCGCCTCCGGCAGGAACGCGCGGAGATCGTCCCAGTCAGTCTCACGGTGCCAGATGAGCCAGTTGTAGGTGTTGGCGCCAAGGTCCGCTAATTCCTCGAGCAGGCGCGCACGATCGACGCGGCCCGACGCCAGTCGGGGCTGACCGGCATAAGTGCCCCGGCAGGCCCGCAGTGCGGATCCACGTTCGGATTTATCGGGTTCGGCCCCGTGCAGGGGATACACGGCGGCGAGAAGCAGGAAGAACAACGGGAGGAGGCGGATTCGTTTATTCATGGGGTCCTCGGCGCGTCCTGTCTGGCTCAGGGTTGCTTTACGCTACTATCCCGCGGGCGGGGCAGGGCGGCGCGCAGGTAGTCCGTGAAGGTGATGGTCATGTCGGCGTCGAGGGACTTGAACCAGAACGCGGTGCCGCGCAGTCGGGTCTCCACACCGCGGGGGAGGACGGGACGTCCGTCGGCGGGCGGATCGTAATCGAGCGTCGTGCGCAGCGAGGTGATCTCAACGCCGATCGCGGGCCGGAAGGATCCGGTGCTCGCCAGCACCACGCGTTCGATGGAGCGGGTTGGTCGGTGCACG
>JBJTCH010000314.1:0-3159 GCA_046091745.1 Opitutaceae bacterium | reverse complement strand
AACGCTGGTCGAACCAGGACGCCGATTTTTCGTTCTCCACGCTGTCGACGACGTTGGCGACGTCGCCCAACCGCACGGCCGAGCCGTTGCGGTAGCTGACGATGATCTTGCGGAAGCCGTCCGCGCTGCGCAGCTGGCCGGTGGCGAGCAGCGTGGTGGACTTGTGGGTGCCCTCGAGGGTGCCGGCGGGCAGGTTGACGTTGTTGTTGTCGAGGGCGGAGCGAACCTCGTCGACACCGATGCCGCGGGCGGCGAGCGCGCGCGGGTCGAGCCGCACCCGCACGGCGTATTTCTGGGAACCGTAGACGTTGACCTGGGACACGCCGTCGACCGTCGAGATGCGCTGCGCGAGCATGGTCTCCGCGTACTCGTTGACCTCCGAGAGCGACAGGGTCTCGGAGGTGAGCGCGAGCATCATGATCGAATCCTCGGCCGGGTTGGACTTCCGGAAGGACGGCGGCACCGGCATGTCGCGCGGGAGGCGGCGCTGGACGGCGGCGATGGCCGACTGCACATCCTGCGCGGCGGCGTCGATGTTGCGGTCGAGGTTGAACTGCAGGGAGATCGAAGTGCTGCCCAGCGTGCTGACCGACGTCATCGAATCGATGCCGGCGATGCTGGAGAACTGCTGCTCGAGGGGCGTGGCCACCGAGGCGGCCATCGTCTCCGGGCTGGCGCCGGGTAGGCTGGCGGAAACGGAGATGGTGGGGAAATCGACGTTCGGCAGGTCGCTGACGGGCAGCTTCGTGTACGCCATCCAGCCGAAGAGGGTGACGGCCGCGGTGACGAGGGTCGTCATCACCGGCCGGCGGATGAAGGGTTCGGGGATGTTCATGGCGCCTTGCCTCCAGATTTGCCGCCGGCGGGTTCGGCGGACTTCCCGCCTGATTTGGCGCCTTTGGCGCCCTTGCCGGACTTGGCGCCGGCGTCAGAGCCTCCCGGCGTTTTCACCTCGACCGCCCGGCCGGGAATCACGCGCAGCTGTCCTTCCGTGACGATCGTTTCGCCGGGCTCGACGCCCTTGCTGATCACGGCGTCGGCGCCGGCGAGGCGTTCTACCGTGACCGGGCGCATCTCGGCGGTGAGGTCGGATTTGATCACATAGATGTATTGGCCCGCCTGGGAAACCTGGAGGGCGTTGGCGGGTATCGCGGTCACCTCGGGGGACGCGAGGGTGAGGGTGACGGTGGCGAACTGGCCCGGCCAGAGGCGGCTTTGCTGGTTGGGAAAGGAACCCTTCAGACGGATGGTGCCAGTCGCGGAATCGACGGTGTTGTCGAGGAACGTGAGCTCGCCGATCTCCGGTTTCTCGTCGGTGCCCGGAGGCACGACGGAAACCCGCAGGGTGCCGGAAGCCCGGTAGCGGGTGACGGCGGCGAGGTATTGCTGCGGCACGCCGAACGTAACGTAGATCGGGCTCACCTGGTTGATCGTGAGCAGCGGCTGCCCGCTGTCGTTGGCGCGCACGATGTCGCCCTCGTGGACGTTGATGTTGCCGGTGCGCCCGGAGAGCGGGGCCTTGATGGAGCAGTACTCCAATTGGAGACGGGCGTTGGCGAGCCGCGACTCGACCGCGGCGACCTCCGCCTCCAGCGCGCGGGCGGTGTCGGTGATCTTCTCGTATTGCTCCTTGGAAACCATCTGGTCGGTCGAGAGGGAGCGGTAACGGGCGACCTGGGCGCGTGCGGTTTCGAGCTGCACCTGCGCCTTCTTGAGGTCCGCCTCGGCGGTCTGCAGGGCGTTCTGGAACGGGCGCGGGTCGACCTCGAGGAGCAGTTCGCCGGCGGTGACATCCTGGCCCTCGCGGATCACGCGACGCTTCAGCGTGCCGGTGACCTGGGATCGGATCGCGGTGGTGCGGATGGGTTCCACCGCGCCGATCGCCTCGATGGAAAGCGGCACGATCTTCTTTTCCGCCTTGGCCACGAGGACGGGAGCGGCGCCGCCACCCTTGCCGGATTTGCCGGACTTGCCGCCGCCCGCGGGCGGGGCGTCGCCGCAGCCGCCAAGGAAAAAGGCGGCGGGCAGCGCGGACAGGAGGGCTAGGAGTTGGAACGAAGGGAGGCGCGGGATCAGGATCATGCGGAGGGGGTTCGGCGCGGACTTGGGCGGCCTCGGGATCAGGCTGCTTTTTCCACGGTGGTACTGACGCGCGGGCTTTGTCAAAGGCGCGCCGCTTCGCAGGCTGATTTTTCCCGAGGAACGGCGGTTCCTGACCTGCCGAAAACCTTTTCCTTGCTCACGCCCGCAGCGGAGATTTCGCTCACGGCCATTTTTCCCGATGAAAGTCCTCGTCGCCGACAAGATCTCGCCCAAGGGAGTCGCTTTGCTGCGCCAGCAGCCGGGCCTCGAAGTGGTGGAGGCGTACGGGTCCTCTCCCGAGAAGGTGCTCGAACTGGTGAAGGACGTGCACGCGATCGCCGTGCGGTCCGAGACCAAGATCACGGCGGAGGTCTTCGCCGCGGCTCCCTTGCTGAAGGTGGTGGGCCGGGCCGGGGTCGGCGTGGACAACGTCGATGTCGAGGCCGCCACGAACCACGGCGTCGTCGTGATGAACACCCCGGCGGGCAACACGATCGCGACCGCCGAGCTCACGTTCACCCACATCCTCTGCGGCGCGCGCCCCGTGCCGCAGGCCGCCGCCTCGATGAAGGCCGGCCAGTGGGACCGGAAGTCTTTCTCGGGCATCGAGCTTTTCCGCAAGACCCTCGGCATCGTCGGTCTCGGCCGCATCGGCGGCGAGGTCGCCAAGCGCGCCCAGGCGTTCGGGATGCGCGTGCTCGCGTATGACCCGTACCTCGCCCCGAGCCGCGCCAAGGCCATGCAGGTCGAGGGCGTGACGCTCGACGATCTTCTGCGCCAGTCGGATTACATCACGGTGCACATGCCGCTGACCGACGACACCAAGTACATGATCGACGAGGCGGCCTTTGCCAAATGCCGCAAGGGCTTGCGCATCTTCAATTGCGCCCGCGGTGGCATCATCAAAGAGGCGGCGCTGATCGCCGCGCTGAAGAGCGGCCAGGTCGCCGCCGCCGGTCTCGATGTGTTCGAGGATGAGCCTCTCGCGAAGGACAGCGAGCTGCGCAGCCTGCCCAACGTCTCGCTCACGCCGCATCTCGGCGCATCCACCGCCGAGGCGCAGGAGTCGGTTGGCAT
>JBJTCH010000313.1:0-18847 GCA_046091745.1 Opitutaceae bacterium | reverse complement strand
CTCACGCTCACGTTCAACGGCAAGTCGTTCAAATCCGAGCACGGCCTGCGCGACCTGCTGCAGAAGAACCTGGCGGGCGAGCCGCTCTACCCGATCATCCACCTCGAGGGGGAGGACATCGAGGTGGCGTTCACCCACGGCGCGCATTATGGCGAGGAGTACTTCTCGTTCGTCAACGGCCAGCATACGACGATGGGTGGCACGCATCTCGCCGCCTTCCGCGAGGCGCTCGTCGAGACGGTGCGCAATTTCTTCAAGAAGGACTACGACGCCGCCGACGTCCGCCAGTCGATCGACGCCGCCGTCGCGGTGCGCGTGATGGAGCCCGTCTTCGAGTCGCAGACCAAGACGAAGCTCGGCTCGACGAGCGTCGGCCCCAAGGGTCCGACCCTGCGCGAGTTCGTCGGCAAGTTCATCCAGCAGTCGCTCGACGCCCATCTGCACCGCAACCGCGAGACCGCCGAGGCGCTCAAGCGGAAGATCGAGGAGAGCGAGCTCGAGCGGAAGGAGCTCGCGGGCATCCGTAACCTCGCGCGTGAGCGGGCGAAGAAGGCCTCGCTGCATAACCGCAAGCTGCGTGATTGCCGCCTCCATCTCGCCGACCGCAACCCGCGCGCGGAGGAGAGCACGCTGTTCATCGTGGAGGGTGACTCGGCCGCCGGTTCGCTCACGGCCACCCGCGACGTGCAGACGCAGGCGGTTTTCGCCCTGAAGGGCAAGCCGCTCAACACCTACGGACTGTCCAAGAAGGTCATCTACGAGAACGAGGAGTTCCATCTCCTCCAGTCCGCCCTGAACATCGAGGAAGGCATGGACGGCCTGCGGTACAACCGGATCGTGATCGCGACCGACGCCGACGTCGACGGCATGCACATCCGCCTGCTGCTGATCTCGTTTTTCCTGCAGTTCTTCCCGGACCTCATCCGCAACAGCCACCTGTTCATCCTGGAGACGCCGCTGTTCCGTGTGCGCAACAAGCGCGAGACGATCTACTGCTACTCCGAGGAGGAGAAGCAGGCGGCCGTCGCCAAGCTCGGCTCCAGCCACGAGATCACGCGTTTCAAAGGCCTCGGCGAGATCTCGGCGGGCGAGTTCAAGGACTTCATCGGCGAGAACATCCGGCTCGAGCCGGTCACGCTGAACCATCTGCACAACAGCGATGACCTGCTCGGGTTTTTCATGGGGAAAAACACCCCGGAGCGGCAGGACTTCATCATCGGCAACCTCCGCGTCGAGAAGGACCTCGTCGCGGTCTGACCCCCGATGGCCGGCCCCGGGGAACGTGGCGGTCTGGCCAAGTTGAGGCGGTGGCCGGGCCGCGGCGCACTCCTGCTGGCGGCCGTGCTGGCGGTGGGCGGCTGCGCGCTGGCTCCCGCCTCGCGGTTTGCGCGGCCGGAATTGCCCGCGGATGCGGTTTCGCCGCGTGCGGCCCGCAACGCGGAGGTTTTCGAACGGGTTTGGCGACTGGTCGCGGAGCGGCATCACGATGCGGCGCTGAGCGGGGTCGATTGGACCGCCGCGGGCCGGCGCCACGGTCCGGCCGTGGTCGCGGCGGCCGACGACGAGACGCTGTACCGGGAGTTGAACGCGATGCTGGAGCCGCTGCAGGACAGCCACACGCGGGCCGTTTCGCCGGCGCGCGCCGCCGAGCGTCGCTCGCGCACGCGGGCGCGCACGGGATTCGCGATGGAGCGGCTCGAGGGCCGCTGGGTCGTCAACGAAGTGTTGCCCGGCAGCCCGGCCGAGGAGGCCGGAATCCGGCCGGGTTGGATCGTGGTCGCGCGGGAAGGACGGCCGCTCGGGGCGAACATTGATTTCCGGCCGACCGCCGGGGAGGCGGCGACGTGGGAATTTCTCGACGAACACGACCGGACGGTGCTTGTCGCGCCCGCGGCGAAGGAGCTGACCACCGAGCCGCGACGCGAGGAACGCCTGCTTCCGGGCGGGATTCCGCTGTTGCGCTTCGACGAATTCGACGGGCCGGCGCGACGCTGGCTTTCGGAGCGGCTCTAGGCGCGGGCCGACGCTCCCGGTGTCGTGATCGACCTGCGGCGGAACTCGGGCGGCGAGACCTTCTCGCTCGGCATCGTGATCGGGGAGTTTTTCCGCCAGGCCGTGGAATGCGGGGTCTTCGTCACGCGGGCCGGCACCCGTTCGGTGAAGGCATCATGGCAATGGGGCTCCGCGCGCTACGGCGGCCGGGTGGTGGTGCTGGTCGATCGCGGCACGGCGAGCGCCGCGGAAATCTTCGCCGCCGTGCTTCAGGACCATGGACGAGCTACGGTCATCGGCCGAACCACGGCCGGCGCCGTGTTGGCCAGCTGGTTCTACGAGCTGCCCGACGGCGGGCAGCTGCAGCTGAGCCGGGAGGATTATCTCGCGCCCAAGGGCCGCCGGCTGGAGGGCGGGGGAGTGCGGCCCGATGTGGCCGTGAAGCGCACGCTGGCTGATCTCCGCGCCGGCCACGACCGCGACCTGGACGAGGCGTTGCGCGAACTCGGTGTTGCGATCCCCGAAAGAGGCGTCCCTTGACGCGCGCGCGGCGCGCGTGCCACGGTCTCCCTGAATTTCCCGAAGAATGCCCAAGAAGAAATCCCGCCCGCAAGACGACCAGCCTGAGTTGCCCCTCGGGGGTGCGCCCTCTCCGGCCGCGGAGTCAACCGCCAAGCCCGCTGCCGCGAAACCGGAGCCGACGGTGACCGCGAGGAGCGATGAGCCGACGCCGGTCTCCGAGCCGGTCGCCGCCGCCGAACCGCCGGCGCCGCGCCCGCGTGAAGGCAAGGTCCAGGATGAGTCCGCGCCGCTCGCGCGGAGTTACCGGAACTGGTTCCTCGAGTACGCGAGCTACGTCATCCTCGACCGTGCGGTCCCGCACCTCGACGACGGCCTCAAGCCGGTGCAGCGGCGGATCCTGCACACGTTGTGGGACATGGACGACGGCCGTTTCCACAAGGTGGCGAACGTCGTCGGCCGCACGATGTCGCTGCATCCGCACGGCGACGCCTCGATCGGCGCCGCGCTGGTCGCGATCGGCCAGCGGGCCTTCCTGATCGAGCCGCAGGGCAACTTCGGCAACTCGCTGACGGGTGACGACGCCGCGGCGCCGCGTTACATCGAGGCGCGTCTCACGGGCTTCGCGAAGGAGGTGCTCTTCAACCCGAAGACCACCAAGTGGCAGCTCAGCTACGACGGCCGCGCCCGCGAGCCGGTCACGTTGCCGGCGAAGTTCCCGATCGTGCTGCTGGAAGGCGCCGAGGGCATCGCGGTGGGCCTCGCGACGAAGATCCTCCCGCACAACTTCAATGACCTCTGCCGGGCGGCCATCAACCACCTCCAGGGAAAGTCGTTCCGCATTTTTCCTGATTTCCCCTCGGGCGGCATCGCGGATTTCTCGGAATACAACGACGGCGAGCGCGGCGGGAAGGTGAAGGTGCGGGCGCGCATCGAGGTGCGTTCGAAGCAGCAGCTCGCGATCACCGAGCTGCCGTACGGGATGACGACGGAGACGCTCATCGAGTCGATTCTCGCCGCCAACGCGAAGGGCAAGATCAAGATCCGCCACGTCGACGACAACACGGCGGACAAGGTCGAGATTTTGGTCCACCTGCCCCAGGGCGCCGATCCCGAGCAAGTGACGCAGCAGCTCTACGTGTTCACCGGCTGCCAGCAGAACCTTTCGCCTGCGGCCTGCGTGATCGTGACCGACGAGAAGACCGGCGAGGAGCGACCCGAGTTCCTCGGCATCCGCGAGATCCTGAAGCGCTCGGTCGACCGCACCAAGGCGCTGTTGAAGCAGGAACTCGAGATCCGCCTCGGCGAGCTCGAGCAGCAGTGGCACTGGGACTCGCTGGAGCGCATCTTCATCGAGGAACGCATCTACCGGAGGATCGAGAAATCGAAGACCTGGGAGAGCGTGCTCGAGGAGATCCGCGAGGGCCTGAAGCCGTTCGTGAAGAACCTGCGCCGCGAGGTGACCGACGACGACATCACCCGGCTCACGGAAATCCGCATCAAGCGGATCTCGGCCTACAACCGCTTCCAGGCCGACGAGCAGATCAAACGGATCGAGGACGACATCCGCGAGACCAAGGCCAACCTGCGCAACCTCACCGCGTTCGCCGTCGCCTGGTTCGAGATGCTCCAGGAGAAGTACGGCAAGGGCCTCAAGCGCCGCACCGAGTACGACGAGATCGAGCAGATCAACGCCGCCGAGGTCGTTTCCGCGAATCAACGCCTCTACGTCAGCCGCGAGGACGGGTTCATCGGCCTGAACTGGCGCCAGCACGAGTTCGTGCAGGAGTGCACCATCCTCGACAGCGCGCTCACGATCATGCGCGACGGCTCGCTCAAGGTGGCGAAGGTGGCCGACAAGGTCTTCATGGGCCGCGACATCATCCATTGCGCGGTCTTCCCGAAGGATGGTGACTCGAACTTCTACACGATGGTCTACCAGGACAAGGAGTCCGGTAAGGCCTTCGCGAAGCGGTTCCAGATCGGCGGCCTTTCGCGCGACAAACTCTATCCGCTGGTGAAGAGCGAAGGCTCCAAGGTGATCTACCTCGAGGTCAGCCGCACCGAGAAGGAGATGCCGAAGAAACTCACGGTCTTCATCGACGGCCGCAGCGGCGCACGCGTGCGCGAGGTGGAGTTCGACCTCACGCAGCTGCCGGTCAGTCACCGCGCCGCCAAGGGTGTGACGGTGACCAAGTGGCAGGTGAAGGAAGTGAAGCGCACTGACCTCGCGCTGCGTTGACGCGATTTCCCGGTCCGGCCGGGTGCAATTTTCCCCACGACGCGTCCGGCACCTTTCTCGGTTTGGTCACGGGTAATACGTGGCCGACCCGAGGAGGCGTGACGTCGCGGCGCCCGCTTCGTCAATCCGCTTACCCGTGAAAGTGAAAATACCCCTCCTGCAATTTTTGCGCGCCCTCACTCTGGCCATGCTCGCGGCCTTCGCCGCGCCCGCGTTCGCCGCCGCAACCTCCGGCACGGTCGAGGGTCGCGTCCTAAACGCCGCCATGGGAGCCTATCTCGAGCGGGTGCGCCTCACGGTCGACGGTACCGCGCTCGAGGCCTTCTCCGACGCCGACGGCAATTACCGCCTGGCCGGGGTCCCCGCGGGCAGCGCGACGATTCGCGCTTTCCGAACCGGGCTCGATCCCGTTGCAACCTCCGTCGCGGTTCCCGCGGGTGGCATCGTGCAGCAGCTGATCACCCTTGGCGCGTCGGTGGCAGCCCCCGGATCCGGAGTGGTGAAACTCGACAGCTTCGTCGTCGCCTCGCGCAGCATGGACGGGGCCGCGGTGGCGATCCACGAGCAGCGTTTCGCCGCGGAGATGAAGACGGTGGTGGCGGCCGATGAGTTCGGCCAGGTGGCGGAAGCCAACGTCGCCGAGATGATCAAGTTCCTGCCGGGCGTCGCGATTGAGTACGGCGGCGGCAACGCCCGCAACGCGATGATCAACGGCGCCCCGGCCGGCAACGTGCCCGTCACGGTCGGCGGGTTCGACCTCGCGAGCGCGGGGGTCGGCGGCATGGGCCGCGCGGTCGCGCTCGACATGGTCTCGATCAACAACGTCGCGCGCGTCGAGGTGGTGCAATCGGCCACCCCCGACTCGCCGGGCAACGCGCTGTCGGGCTCGGTGAACATGGTGCCGCGCAGCGCCTTCGAGCGCAGCCGCGTCGAGTTGCAGGGGAGCGTCTTCCTCATGATGCGCGACCGCGAGCGCTCGCTCCGCCGCACGCCGGGGCCGACGCACTCGGCACGGCAGAAGGTCCACCCCGGCTTCGACTTCGCCTACACGCTGCCCGTGAACCGCCGGTTCGGATTCTCGGTCTCCGCCAACCAGGCGACGCAGTACTCGCCGCAGGACTGGGTCGAGCTCACCTGGCGCGGCACCACGGGCGCGATCGACGCGAACTACGCGGCGACCACGCCGGACCGGCCGTACCTGAGCAATTTCTCGTTCCGCGACGACACGAAGGAGACGGGCCGCACCTCCCTGGGCTTCAGCGCCGACTATCGCGCGTCGGACCGCGACCGGCTGTCGGTCTCGTTCCAGACGACCCGGAACTACATCGATTTCTTCGCGCGCCAGTTCAATTTCAACCTCCAGCGCGTCGTCGCGGGCGACTTCGGTCCGACGTTCACGCGTGGCGCCACGGGCGCGACCGGCACCGCGTCATACGGCAACATCCAGGTCACCAACAACGCCATCAATCGCGCGAACCGCACGGTGATGCCGACGTTCACATGGCGGCACGACGGCCCGGTGTGGCGGGCCACCGGCGGCGCGGCGTGGTCGCGTGCGATCAATTCCGACCGCGATACGGACTACGGTTTCTTCCAAGGCGCGACCGCGACCCGCGGCCGGCTGCGGATCAACTTCGACAACGTGGGCTACCTGCGGCCGGGCGAGATCACGGTGCGCGACGACAACACCGGCGCGCTGCTCGATCCCCACCGCCTCGACAACAAGGCGCTCACGGCCGCCGCCTCGAATCCGCGCGACTGGACCGATGTGCGCCGCAGCGCGTTCCTCAACGCGGCGCGGGATTTCGGCGGTGCCGTGCCGCTCACCCTGAAGGCCGGGGTCGATCTCCGCGTCGCGGAACGCGACGCCCGCGGTGGCACGATCAATTACACCTACGTCGGCCCCGACGGCGTGGCCGCGCCGTCGCCCAACACGCCGGTCGGCAACGACAACTCGGCCGGGCCGTTCCTCGACGAGTCGTTTTCCACGCGCACGCCGTCCTTCGGTTTCCCCCGGGTCGACTGGCTGAGCGCGGCGAAGATCCAGCGCGCCTACGCGGAAAAGCCGGCGCAGTTCACGGTCAACGCGGCCGACACCTACAACAGCTTCACGAACCTCTCGAAGCACGCCGAGGAGACGGTCAAGGCGGCGTACCTCCGGGCCGACGCCTCCTTCTTCGATCGCCGGCTGCGCGTGACCGCCGGGGTGCGGGCCGAGCAGACCAACATCGACGCCGAGGGTCCGTTGAACAACCCAAGCGCGAACAATCGCAAGGGCGCCGACGGGCGTCCGATCGCCGGCGGCCTGGTTTTTCCGGCGGGTTCGCTGGACGCCCGGCAGCTGATCCTCGTCGACCGCGGACTGCGCACCTCGAAGGAGTATCTCCGCTGGTTCCCGAGCCTGAATGTGAGTCACGCCCTGCGGGAGAATCTCACCCTGCGCGGCGCGTATTACTGGTCGATCGGCCGGCCCGATTTCAACCAGTACGCGAGTGGCGTCACGCTGCCCGACCTCACGGTCACGCCGGACCCGAACAACGCCACCGGGCGCATCACGGTGAACAACGTCGGCATCAAGCCGTGGAAGGCCGAGACCTTCAAATTGCGACTGGAGCATTATTTCGAGCGAGTCGGGCAGATCTCCGTCGGCGGCTTCCGCCGCAACTACACGAATTTCTGGCAGACCCAGCGTGTGGCGCCGACGCCGGAGTTCCTCGAGGGCTACGGCATCGATGCCGCCACTTACGGCGGGTACGAATTCTTCACGCAGGCGAACCAGCCGGGGACGTATTCGCTCACGGGCGCCGAATTCGACTACCGGCAGGCGCTCACGTTCCTGCCGGCGTGGGCGCGGGGCGTGCAGGTTTTCGCCAACGCCTCCGTGATCCACGAGTCGGGCGCCGCGCTCGGCAGCACCTCGTTCGCGGGGTTCGTGCCGAAGATCTTCAACTGGGGAGTGAGTCTCACTCGACCCGCTTACAACGTGCGCGTGCATTGGAACTATCGTGGCCGGCAGCGGCTCAACACGGTCGCCAACGCGGGCACGGAACCCGGCACCTACCGCTACGCGACGGAGCGGCTGTACATCGACGTGCTCGGAGAAGTGCGCCTCAACCGCCGTTTCGCGCTCTTCATGAACCTGCGCAACCTGCGCGATGCGACGGAGGACTTCGAGACCTACGGGCCGAACACGCCGCTCGCCGCGCGGCTGCGGAACCTCACCGACTTCCGTCCGCTTTGGACCTTCGGGATCAAGGGCAACCTCTGACGCCCCGCTGCCGGTTTCTCACGACGTAGACTCCGCACTGTGAGATGCTGGAACCGAAGAACCCCCGACGCGGCGCCGCCGCAACCCAACCTCGCGTCGTAACGCGCTCCCGAGGGGATCAACGGATGGACACGATTCGACACGGATAAACGCGGTCCGCTTGTAGCCGGGGTCCGGCGACCCCGGCGCATGCAGGAACCGCGACAGCCGTCCCCGTCCTCCGTTGCCTCCGTTTGCTCCTGTTCTCCGGATCGGGTCGTTCCGCCGCAATCACCCCGTCCACGGGCGCGAGGGGCGCACGAGGATCTCCTCGACAGTGGCGCGGGCGGGGAGGGAGACGGCGAACCAGACGCATGCGGCGACGTCCTCCGCCTGCAGCATGCGGGCGCGCGCCTCGGGTGGTGGCAACACGGGGCGTTTGGCGAGGATCGGGGTATCGATATCGCCCGGAAAAACGCAGCACGCGCGGATGCCGTGCGGGCGTTCCTCGGCGTTGATCGTCTGCGTAAGCCCGGTGAGCCCGAACTTCGAGAGCACGTACGCGGCGCCCGCCTTGGGCGAGGCCTGGCGGCCGGCCTCGGAGCCGATGTTCACGATCGTGCCGGCTCCGGCGGCGCGCATGGCCGGCAGCACCGCCTGCACGAGCGTGAGGACGCCGTTGAGATTGGCGTCCATCACGGCCGAGTAGTCCGCCGGGGAGAGTTCGGCGAGCGAGCGACGCGGGATGTTGTTTCCGGCGGCATTCACGAGCGCGTCGATCCGGTGAAAGCGGGCGAGCGCTTCCGCGGCGGCGCGGCGTACGCCGGGGGCGTCGCCGAGGTCGCAGGCGAGCGGCAGCAGGTGACGGCGCGCGGCGGCCGGGGCGAGGCGGATGGTCTCGCGGAGCATCGGCTCGCGACGTCCGAGCAGCGCGACGCGCCAGCCGGCGGCGACGAAACGAAGGACCGTGGCGCGGCCGACGCCGGAGCCGGCGCCGGTGACAATCGCGACGGGGGAGGACGCGGAGCGGGAAGCCATGATGGGCGAGCGAGCCAGCGCCTCCGGTGGCGCGCGAGCGCGAAAAGCCGCGAGCTTGCCAGACCCCGCGCGCGACTTAGCGTCGTGCCACCCTTATGGTCCGCACCCCGATCCTCCGTTTGGCGGCGCTTGGCGCGTTCGCCTTGTCCCTCTGTTTTTCCGGTTCCGCCGTGGCGGCGCCGGCCCAGGAAGGCCCGACTCTCGGCCTGCAGACCTGGACCTGCCGCAACATGGATTTCGACCAGGTGGTGGCCTTCGCCGTGAAGCACGGCATCACGCACCTGCAGCTGATCGGGAAGCACATGGACCCCAAGGCCCCGCGCGAGGAAACGCTGCGGAAGAAGGCGATCCTCGATGCCAAGGGCCTGCGCGCCTACACCTTCGGGGTGAACGGCACCTCCATGAACAAGGAGGAGAACCGTAAACTCTTCGAGTTCGCGAAGCTCGTGGGCATCAAGCTCATCATCGTGGAGCCGAAGAACCAGGCCGAGTGGGACAATCTCGAGCAGCTGGTGAAGGAGTACGACATCCGACTCGGTATCCACAACCACGGCACCGGCAGCGTGTACGGCGACCCGGAGACGGTGAAAAAGGTCCTCGCCGCCCGCGACCGCCGCATCGGTGTTTGCCTCGACGTCGGCTGGGTCACCGCGGCCGGTTTCGACGCTGCCAAGGTCTTCCGCGAGTACGGCGACCGGGTGTTCGACATGCACCTCAAGGACAAGACCGTGCAGACCGCGGCCGACGGCAAGAAGACGCCGGTCGACGCCGAGATCGGCAAGGGCGCGTCCAACTACGCGGGCCTCTTCGCCGAGATCAAGAAAGCCAAGTGGTCCGGCGTGATGGCGATCGAGACCGACAGCAAGGCCTTCGCCGAGGACCCGAACCGCCTCGTCTCCGAGGCGAAGCAGTTCTTCGCCGCCAGCACGGCGCGCAAGTAACCGCCCGCATCCGACTTCGTCTCCTGGGCAGCCACGCCGGTCGATTCCGGCGTGGCTGCCGTTTTCAACCCCCTCGCATCCGATGAAAAACCTGCTCCGCCTGTCGTTGCTTCTGACGCTCGCCCCGCTGCTGGCCCCGGCGGCCGCGACGCGCGCGCCCAACATCGTCTTCATTTTCTCCGACGACCACGCCTACCAGGCGATCAGCGCCTACGGGGAGGGGAGGAAATTGCTGGAGACTCCCAACCTCGACCGCATCGCCAAGACGGGCGTGCGTTTCGACCGCTGCCTGGTGCCGAACTCGATCTGCGGTCCTTCGCGCGCCGTGGTGCTGACTGGAAAGTACAACCATCTGAACGGGTTCGTGAACAACTCGAACTCCCGCTTCGACGGCTCGCAGGTCACGTTCCCCAAGCTGCTCCAGAAGGCCGGGTACCAGACGGCCATCGTCGGCAAGTGGCATCTGATCTCGGACCCCACGGGCTTTGATTTCTGGCAGGTGCTGCCGGGGCAGGGGCTCTACTACAACCCGCCGATGATCCGCATGGGCGAGCCCGTGAAGACCTCGGGCTACGTCACCGACATCGTCACCGATCTCTCGCTGGATTGGCTGAAGAAGCGCGACAAATCGAAGCCCTTCCTGCTGATGTGCCAGCACAAGGCCCCGCATCGCGAGTGGGCGCCCGCGCTGCGTCACTTGGGAGCCGACCAGGACCGCGTTTATCCCGAGCCGGAGACGCTGTTCGACGACTACGCCAACCGCGGCATCGCCGTCCGCGACCAGGACATGACCCTTGAGAAGACCTTCACGCTGCTCGACGCAAAGTTGAACGCGCCCGGGAGCATGACGCCGGAGCAACGCAAGGTCTGGGACGCCTACTACGAGCCGCGCAATGCGAAGTTCCGCGCGGCCAACCTGAGCGGCAAGGACCTCGTCCGCTGGCGTTACCAGCGGTACATGCACGACTACACCGCGACGGTGCGGGCGGTCGACGAGAGCGTGGGCCGCGTGCTGGATTACCTCGAGCAGGAGGGCCTGGCCGACAACACGATCGTCGTCTATTCGAGCGATCAGGGCTTCTACCTCGGCGAGCACGGCTGGTTCGACAAGCGCTGGATCTTCGAGGAGTCGGCCCGCACGCCGTTGCTCATGCGCTGGCCGGGCGTCAGCCGCGCGGGCACGGTGAGCAAGGACATCGTGTCGAACTTGGATTTTGCGGAAACCTTCCTCCACGCCGCCGGCGTGCCGGTGCCGGCCGAGATGCAGGGCCGGAGCTTGCGGCCGATCCTCGCGGGGCAGCGTCCGGCCGACTGGCGGACGTCGTTCTACTACCAGTACTTCGAGTGGCCGCGTCCGCACCACGTGCGTCCGCACTACGGCGTGATCACCGACCGCTACAAGCTCGTGCACTTCTTCGGCACGGCGGATGACTACTGGGAGCTTTACGACCGTGAGAAGGACCCGAACGAGCTGCGCAACGTCCTCGGTGACCCCGCGTACACGGCGACCAAGGTCGAGTTGGAGAAGGAACTCGCCCGGCTGCGGCGCGAGTTGAAGGTGCCCGAGCGCATCCCGCCGGAGTGGCTGGGTAATGGCGCCGGCGGCGAGGGCCGCGCGAAGAAGAAGTCGGCGAAGACGCAGTGAGGCGCCGATCCGGCCCGCTCACTCCAGCACGGTGAGCGGGCGGCGGATGACGGCGTTGACCAGCCGGCCCGGCAGCAGGTGGCGTTCCCAGAGCGGGAGCACCGCCTCGCGGCGCCGGTAGCGGGCGTCGTCGGCGGCGCGCGCGATGCGCTCGATCGAACCGGGAATTTCCGGCGTGCCGGTCGTCTGGTCGGAAAAAACGGCCGAGCGCTGGACAATGGCGAGGCAAACGCCGTCCGCGGGGCGATCATCGCGCAAAGCGGCGAGATAGGCCTCGAAACTGCGGAGCTCGGCGGCGGCGATGATCCGCGGGCGGCCGGTGAGCTCGTCGAGGATCCGTCCGGGAGCGAGGATCACCTCGAGCTGGCGGCCGGACCACGCCGGATCCAGGGTTAGATCGATCACCTCGCGCTCGGTTGCCCCCTGCCAATTGCGCCACGAGACCGTCGCCTGCACGCGCTCGCCCGGCGAGGCCTGGGCGCGCGAAAGACGGAATTGCTCGATCACGACCGTCGGGTTCTCCGCCAGCGGCTCCACGGTGAAGGCAACCTTCGCGGGAAAGGTGCGCTCGTAGGGGTTCTGGAGATTGCCGGCGAGACCGGTGATGAATTCGCCGAGGCCCTGCGCGAAACCCTGCGGTCCGGCGTGCACGGTGGAGTAGCTGAGCTGCTCCTTGGGCGAGAAGCTGATCTCACCGCGCACGCGGAAGCCCTGATTGAAGCCGTGGTCGTTGGAGCCGAGGATCGCCTGGGTGAGGCCGGCGGCGGTGATTGCCGGCGTGAGTTGCGGATGGCGGAGCACCGCGAATTTCAGGTCGCGCGATGCGCCCTGGGCGGGCTTCACGGTCACGGTGACGTCGATCATCGCCGGGCCGGCCCCGAGGGTGCCTGACACCGCGGAGAGCCGGTCCTGCGAGATCGTGCCGATCACGCCTCCGGTGTTGGCGATCTTCATCGACTGCATCTGCGACGGCAGAATGGTGAGGATTTCGGTCGCACACATCGGAAGCGCGACCTCGCCGAGGCCCAAAAGCGGATGGCCGAACGCGGTCACACGGTCGCCCTGCACGCGCGACACGGTGCCGGTGCCGGCGAGGGTGATGTCGCCGGTGGTGAGCGCGACCGCGAGCGCCCCGCCTGGCACCGGACGGGATGGCGCGGTCGTAGTGGCGGGATCCGCGGATGCCTGCGTGCTGCCGCCCAGTGCGCTCACGGAGAGCCCGACGGCGCGGAGGTGTGGCGCGACGAGTTCCGCCACCGCCGGGCTGAGGCCGCCGAGCGAGAAGACCGGCTGGAGCGGCTGGTAGGCGGGGTCCGATGAACCGCTTGGTGCGCCCGAGGAGCTGAACGCGAGGCCTGGCGCCACCCGCGCCTTCACCTCGTCGAGGTCGGCAACCGGCGTGAAACCCGCGTGGCGCACGGTCTCGAAGCGCTGGATCTGGTAACTAAGCGCGCCCGCGAGTTTGCCTTCCACGTAGAGCGGGCTGCCGCTCATGCCGGCCACCGCGCCCATGCTTTGCACGCGCGGGTCGGTAAGTTCGCACACGATCAATGATTTCCCCGGCCCGAGGGCGTTGTGCAGCACGCCCGTGACGAGCACGTCGAAAGGCTCGGGCTCCGTGCCGCGAAAGACCGTCCAGACCTGCCCCTTGGCGCCCGCTTTCAATTCTTCCAACGGCAGCGGGGGCACGTCGACCGGTGGCGCCGCGCGCACCACCAAGGTCGCCAGCAGCAGGACGAGCGGACGCAGCACGCGCATGGCTCAGAGTGCGGCGATCGCGTCCGACATCGCCGCGCAAGCGCGCTCAATATCGGCTCCCTCGTGGGCCGTGCTGATGAAGCCCGCCTCGTACGCGCTGGGCGCCAGGTAGACGCCGCGCTCCAGGCAGCCGTGGAAGAAGCGCGCGAACAGCTTCGCGTCCCCTTGCAGGGCGGTCGCGTAGTCGCGCACCGGCGTGGCCGTGAAGAAGATGCTGAACATTGAGCCGCACTGCGGCACCTGCACGGGGATCCCTTTCTTCCGGCACGCCGCAACCACCGCGTCGCGCAGACGGGCGCCGAGCGCGTCGAGCCGCGCGTAAGGGGCGGTCTCTTCCAGCAGACGCAGGCCCGCGATTCCCGCCGCCATCGCGAGGGGATTCCCGCTCAGGGTGCCGGCCTGGTAAACCGGGCCGAGCGGGGCGAGGTGATCCATGATATCGGCGCGTCCGCCGAACGCCCCCACGGGCAGGCCACCGCCGATGATTTTCCCGAGGCAGGTGAGGTCGGGCGTGATGCCCTCGCGCTCCTGCACGCCGCCGCGCGCGATGCGGAAGCCGGTCATGACCTCGTCGAAGATCAGCACGGTTCCCTCCCGGCGGGTGATCCCGCTCAGGAAGGCGAGGTAGCCGGGGTCGGGCATGATGAAGCCGACGTTGCCGCAATATGGCTCGATGATGACGCCGGCGATCTGGCCCGGGTGCGCGGCGAAGGCCGCCTCGAGCGCGGCGCGGTCGTTGTAGGGCAGCACGATCGTCTCGCGCGCAAACGACGCCGGCACTCCGGCGCGGTCGGGATTGCCGTGCGTGAGCGCGCCGGAGCCAGCCTTGATCAGCAGCGAGTCCGAGTGCCCGTGGTAGCAGCCGGAGAATTTGATGATCTTGTCGCGGCCCGTGAAACCGCGGGCGAGGCGGATGGCCGACATCGTG
This sequence comes from Opitutaceae bacterium, assembly GCA_046091745.1. Taxonomy (GTDB): domain Bacteria; phylum Verrucomicrobiota; class Verrucomicrobiia; order Opitutales; family Opitutaceae; genus ER46. Next base: position 4,537 of record JBJTCH010000313.1, on the reverse strand, counting down.
GCCTCGGTGCCGCTGCTGCACATGCGGACCTTGCGGATCGAGGGCACGAAGCGGGTGATCAGCTCCGCCATCTCGACCTCGAGCGGGTTCGGCGTGCCGAAGGAGGTGCCGTGCTCCAGCGCGGACGCGATCGCGGCGCGAATGCGCGGGTGATTATGGCCGTGGATGGCCGGACCCCAGGTGCAGACGAAATCGATCAGCTCGCGGTCGTCGGCCGTGACGAGACGCGCGCCGCGCGCGGCCTTCACGAAGAACGGAGCGCCGCCGACGGAACGGAAGGCGCGCACGGGCGAGTTCACACCACCCGGGATGAGTTCCCGGGCGCGGGCGAAGAGTTGCTCGGAGGCGGTCTGGGACATGAAGGGCGTTGGGCGCGTCAGCTGACGTAGCGTTGCACGATCGGGATGCGGCGGCCGACGCCGAAGGCGAGCGGCGTGATCTTCAGGCCGGGCGCGGCCTGTTTCCGCTTGTACTCGTTGAGGTCGACCTTGCGGACGATGTCGTTGACGACCTCGGCGGCGAATCCGCGCTCGACCAAGTCGCGCCGCGAGAGCCCCTCCTCGACGTAGCCCTTCAGGATGGCGTCGAGCACGTCGTAGGGCGGCAGGCTGTCCTGGTCGGTCTGGTTGGGACGAAGCTCGGCGCTGGGCGGCTTCTCGATCGAGGAGGACGGGATGATCTCGCGCTCCCGGTTGATCCAGCGGGCGAGGGCGTAGACCTGCATCTTGAACACGTCGCTGATCACCGCGAGGCCGCCGCACATGTCCCCGTAAAGCGTGCAGTAGCCCACCGCCATCTCGCTCTTGTTGCCGGTGGTGAGCAGCAGGGCGCCGAACTTGTTCGAGAGCGCCATCATGAGCACGCCGCGGACGCGCGCCTGGATGTTCTCCTCGGTGACGTCCTTCGGGCGTCCGGCGAAAATCGGCCCCAGCGCCGACTCGCACGCGGCGACGGCTTCGGCGATGCCGATCGTCTCGAAGCGGACGCCGAGGTTGGCGGCCAGCACGCGGGCGTCGTCGCGGGAATGGGTGGAGGAGATCGCGGAAGGAAGGGAGACGCCGATGACGTTCTCCGGGCCGAAGGCGGCGGCGGCGATGACACCCACCACGGCGGAGTCGATGCCACCCGACAGCGCGACCAGGGCGCGCTTGAAGCCGCTCTTGGCGGCGTAGTCGCGCAGTCCGAGGACGAGCGCGTCGAACATGTCCTTCAACGGATCCTGCGCGAAGTTGGCGTGGAGAGAGGCGGTTGGCGTCGCGGCGCCCGCGGGCAGGTCCGCGACGCGCAGTTCCTCGGCGAAAGCCGCGAGACCCGCCGTGATCGTGCCGCTCGCATCGCACACCACGCTGCGACCGTCGAAAATCAGCTCATCGTTGCCGCCGACGGCGTTCACATAAACGACGGGGCAGCCGAGCGCCCGGGCCGCGCCGGTGACAACGAGGGAATTGCGCACGTCGGCCTTGGTTTCGTGCCATGGGCTCGCGGACAGGTTCACGACCAGGTCGCACCGCTCCGCGGCGAGGTGCTCGAGGGGTGTGCGGCCCGCGTAGAGCCGGCGCGTGCCGAGCGCGGGGTTGGTCCAGATGTCCTCGCAAATCGTGATGCCGATGCGACGGCCGGCGTGGATGACGACTGTCGGGGCGGGGGAGGGCTCGAAATAGCGGTCCTCGTCGAAGACGTCGTAGGTCGGCAGCAGGCACTTGCGCGCCGTGGCGGTGACCGCGCCGCGGTGGCAGAACGCGGCCGCGTTGAAGAACGGCCGGCCGCGTCCGGCGGTGTTGGCCTCGACGGTGCCGATCAACGCCGGCACGTCGCCGACCTCGAGGGCGATCGCCGCGAGCGATTCCACCACATCCGGCACGAAACGGCGCTTGAACAGCAGATCGCGGGGCGGGTAGCCGCACGCGGCGAGCTCGGGAAAAATCACCAGTTCGGCGCCACGGGCCACGAGAGTCCGGTAAGCGTCGAGGATCCGGGCGCGGTTTCCCGCGAGGTCACCGACCGTGGTGTTCAACTGGGCGAGGCCGAGTCGCATGAAGGAGCGGACCGTACGGTCTTTGCCTTACCTGACAACTCGCAACCCCGGGCTTGCGCCGCGGCTCACCGCCGGGATTTCCTCCGGGGTCCCATGCGCAAGACCCCGTTGTCCGTTTCCCTGCTCGGCCTCCTCGTGTTTGTCCGTTTGCCGGCTGCCGAGCCGGTGCCCCTCACACTCGAGCAGGCCCTGGGTTCCGTGGAGCGGGTGAGCCTGAATGTCCTGCTCGGCCGGGAGTCCGCCGCGCAGGCCCTCGAGGCGGCCAACCAGGCGCGGGCTTCCAACCTGCCGACGATCAACGCCAGCGCCCAGCAGCGCCGCTCGCAGGGCGTCAGCATCGCGACCGTGGTCGTGACGTCCGGACGTCCGGCCAACCGTTTCGACGCGCTGCTCACGGGCAATTACGCGCTCTACGACCCCAGGCTGCGCGCGGCGGCCGACGCCGCCCGGGTTGGCTCCGACGCCGCGCAGGCGACCTACGCCGCCACGGTGCAGACGGTCCTCGCGGACGTTGCGACGGCCTATTTCGCGAATCTCCGCAACCGCCGGCGCCTGGAGGTGCTCGACGCCAACATCAAGCGGGCCAACGGCATCCTCGAACTTGCGCGCAACCAGCTCGCCGCCGGAGTGGCCACGCAGATCGACGTCACCCGCGCCGAGTCCCAGCTGGCGATCGCCGAGCAGGCGCGCCTCCAGCAGGTGACCACGCTGGTTTCAGGGGATCTCGTGTTGAAGCGCCTGCTCGACATCGAGCCGGGGCGCGACCTGCAGCTCGAGGACTTCGAGGTGCGGCGCGCCAGTCCCGCGCTCTACACGTTCTCCGACGAGAAGTCCTCGTTTGAAAAAAGGGCCGAGTACCTCGCGGCGCAGCGCACCCTCGAGCAAAACCGTTTGTCGGTTAAGTCCGCCGATTACCAGCGGCTGCCGTCGCTCTCGTTGAACGGCAATATGGGGCTCGCCGCGCCGCGTTTCGACGACGGTGGAAAACAGGATCAATGGGCGTTCGGCGTGGCCCTGAGTGTTCCGATTTTCGATGGTCTACGCACCGGCGCCGACCGTCGCATCGCGCTGTCGCGCCAGCGCGCCCAGGAGGCGCGCCTCCACGCGCTCGAGCTTCAGATCTCGTCCGAGTTGCGCCTCGCCGTGCAGGACGCGGCCTCGCGTAACGCGCAGGTGGGCGTGGCCGAGAAGACGCTCGGGCTCGCGCAGGAGGAATTGCGGCTCGCCAGGCAGCGCTACCAGCAGGGCGTGGCCGACAACCGCGAGGTGCTCGAGGCGCAGACCCGGCTCGCGGAGGCCGGCGACAACCTCGTCGACGCCGTCTTCCGCTATAATCTGAGCCGCCTGGAGCTGGCGCGGGCGCGCGGCGACGTTCGTTCGGTTCTGGCGGAGAGGGCGCGGTGACGCGGCTGATTCTCGCCTCCGCCTCGCCCCGACGCCGCGAACTGCTGGGGCAGCTGGGCGTGCCGTTCGACGTCATCACGGCCGACGTGGTCGAGCACGAGGACGTGAGGACTGATCCGCGCGTGATGGTCTCGCGCAACGCCGCGCTGAAGGCCGACTGGGTCGCGGCCCGCCATCCCGACGCGATCGTGCTCGGGGCCGACACGACGGTTTTCATCGACGGCCATTCGCTGAACAAGCCGCGCGACGGCGTGGAGGCCCGGGCGATGCTGCGCCGGCTGAGCGGGCGGACGCACACGGTGCACACCGGGTTGGCGGTGCGCTGTTCCCGCGACGGCCTGGCGCTTGAGGCCGGGGAATCAAGCGACGTGCGGTTCAAGGTTTTGGACGAGGCCGTGATCGAGGCTTACCTCGCGCGGGTCCACACGCTCGACAAGGCCGGCGGCTACGCGATCCAGGAGCATCCCGAGCTGATCATCGACGGTTACACGGGCTCGCTCAGCAACATCGTCGGCCTGCCGCTGGAAACGACGAAACAAATTTTGACCCGTTGCGGTCTGACGCGCTGACTTTCGCGTTCCCGCGGCGTCCTATCCACGTCCCATGAGCCAGACCATCGTCACTCCGCCCCTCGGCACCGTGCTGCGGCGCCGTCTGGCGCGGTTGTGGCAGGAGCCGGAGACGCGCTCGACGCTGATCGGGCTGGCGGCGGTGGTCCTGTTCCACCTGCTGCTGTGGGGCGGAGCGCCGCACCTGATGAAGTTTGACGCGATCCCGGTCGCGCCGCGCCCGGCCGACCGGACGCGCGATTTCAGCATCGAGCTGTCGCGCGAAATCATGGCGCGGGCCCAGCAGCCGAAGCCCGCGGACCCCTTCAAGTTCGTCGAGACGAACCCCGAGGCGCCGGAAAACACGCCCGACAAGACCAACAACTTCGCGGCGCAGAACCAGCAGGTTGCGCAGCCGGTGGCGACGCCTGACGGCAAGAGTGACCGGCCGGCGATGGAGGGTAAGAAGGACTTCGAATCGAATCAGATCGTGAACGGCCGGCTCTCGCAACCTACCGAGATCTCCCCGCCGGTGGCGCCGCCCGTGGAG
>JBJTCH010000312.1:0-5805 GCA_046091745.1 Opitutaceae bacterium | reverse complement strand
GAGTCGTCTATGCGAAAGCTGAAATGGGGCATGCCATCGAATGCTTAATGGGCTCGGAGGTGGTGGGAGGGGTCGCGTGGCTGGCCGAGCACCGCCGGAGTCGGTGGCCTTCAACGACGGCTGCGCACCATGACCTGATTCCGGTACCTGGCAGGATTGACCGTCTGCTGAAACGGGCAGGCTTTTTAATGGCTGGTCGGGCGGGGCGCGAATCCACCCCGAAAGTTCTGGTTTTGCTGCTAGGAAACTGGATCTTCAGGGGGATCGGATCCGGGAGGGGTTGCCGAGCGAGTAACCGTTGTCGCCGAGGAAGACGACGATGGTGTTGGCGTCGGCCTTGGTCTCCGCGAGCGCGGCGACGATCTGCCTGCCGACGCCGATGACGCCAACGTTGAGTTTGTTCGAGGGCGTGGCCTGACCGCCCGCGCCGGGCACGTGGGCGGGCACGTAGTGCCGGAGCCGCGCCGGCGACGAGCATCGCCTTCAGAAATGAGCGGCGGGAGGTAAGCGCAGTGAGCGAGTGACGGAAATGATTGGGGTGAAACGGCCCCGGGCGCGCCGCAACCGAGACGGTCGAAACGCGGGGCGAGGGGTTAGAATGTAAAGGTGTTGGCGAGGGTCCAGCGGGTTTCGTTCGGGATGCGGACGACGGCGATCGTGCCGTCGGGATTCGCCTTGACCGGGATGTCGTGGTCGTTGCCCCAGGCGTTGCGGACATTGAGCTGCACGCGCCAATCAATGTTTTTGAAAATCTTGCGGCGGTAGGTGAGCCAGACATCGCCGGCGAGCTCCGCCGGGCCGAAGAACGGATTCGCGAGGTCGGGGAACTGGGTTTCCATGATCGCACTGTTGTCGGCGATCTGGGCGACGCTCGTGTAGCTCTTGTTGGTGGCGACGATCTTTTCCTTGAGGCGTTGGCCAGTTAGAAACGGATTGCCGATCGCGACGCGCTCCTGCCAGCGGACGGCGGTGCCGACGCTGAACCGCTTGAGCAAGCTGTGTTCGAAGTCCTTCAGGTCATAGGTGGAGATAAAATTTGCGCGCCACTTGCGCTGCTCCTGAGCGACGGCTCCGTCGCGGGCAATCGTGGACGCGAGCGGATTGGCGATCTGCACGGCAAATTCTTCGCCGATCAAGCGGCTGCCCGCCAAGGCCGGCGCGTGGTCGATGCCGAGAAGATTGAGCTTGGTGAGATTGGCCAGCGTGGCATCGGCAACTTCCTTTGTCAGACGCGCGGAGCCGTTCACGACGGTCTCCTGTTTCGCAACGTTGAAGGAAACTCGCAAATTGCGGGTCACATTGCCGACGAGTTCGGCTTCGAATCCGCGGGCATCCAGATCGGTGGTATCGGTGAGGCCAGCGATGGCGTCGGTCTGCAACGCGCCGGAGGCCGTGAAGCGGTAGCGTTTCAGCGAGTTGGTCGGTTCCGGCAGGACCTTCATCATTGCGTCGATGAACTGTTGGTAGGACGTGTAGCCGGACGCGGCCGCTCCGCGGATGCTGGCAAACGGAATTCCCTGGGTCTGCGCGACAAGATGGCGGCCGATGTAGACGTCAGGCATATTGTAGAGCATCCCCGTGGCACCCTGCGCGTTATTGGACGAGTTCGACTGGACGGTGTGGAACCAATTCAGGCGCAGGGATACGCGCCGCTCGAGGAATTCGAGGAGAAAACCGTATTCGTCGGTCGTGCCGGCGGGGGCGGCGATGATTTGTCCGTTCAAGTTGGCGCGCACGGCGATCGGGTTGAAATTGCCCGAGCGGTTGAAGTAGCCGCCGATCTCAGTCCCCAGGGGCAGGCGGGCGGTAAGTTTGCGGGGAACGCGGCCGACGAGGCTCCACGTGAAATTATGCACACCCTCGTCGAGATCAGGCTTGGCCCGGAGACGGGTGCTGGAGACGTCGAGCGTGTTGTCGGGCAGGCGCCCGTTGCCCGCGCTGGAGTAGGTCGCGAGATTATCCCAACGCCACCCGAAGACACTCACGATGTGGTCGCGGAAGAAGTCGCTCTTCACGCTGAGGGACTTGGAGTCGATGACTTGCCGGCTCCTAGAACCAAAGTTCAGGAAGTTGCGGACAGTGAGGTTGTCGGTCACGAGTTGCTTGGTCGTGAAATCGAAGAAGGTGACTTTGTGCGTTTCGCCCTCGCGCGGAATGTGGGCGCTGAACGGGTCGGTGATCCGCACATCGGCCATCGAGTTGGCACCGAGCACGGAGGGGCCGACGTATTTGATGACAGTCGGGCTGATGCGATAAGCCGCGCTGAAATCCTCTTGGAATACATCGGTGTTGAGATTGCGCGTGGTGCTGGTCCAGCCGAGCTGGTAAGTGAGGCTGAAGAGGTCGATCCGCTGCCGGTTGAAGAGGCCGGTGATTGTGTGGTTGCCGAGCGGAACGCCGAAAATATTTTTCCCCCGGTTCTCCAGATCCCATTTGTAAAAGGCCGTGGCACGAAACGCCTCGCGATCCCTGCTCTCGGTGCGATCCGACAGACCGAGCTGCTGGATGAAGGGACGACCGAGATTGGGATTGGGCTGGTCGTTCGTGAGGTAGCGGGAGACGTCGATGTAAACGCCTGCGGAGCCGTTGGCCCCGCCGTTTTGACCGAAAGAGAACGGCAAGGCGCGGGAAGACCGGGTCTTTTGCTGGTCATATGCTAGTTCCACGCCGCCGCGGCCGTCGAAAAACTCCTGGGTGAAAGCCAAGTTGCCGGCCTGCAATGTCTGCTCGACGCGGTTCGAGCCGCCCGAAATCAAACGGCGGCGGTAGTCGAAGATATTGCGGTCCTGCAAACTGGGTTCGGAGAAACCGGACAACCACGCGATGCCCTTGCCGGTGGCAATCGCGTCGATCGCCGCCCGCCCGTTGGGCACCTGGGTATAACGCACACGGCCCATGATGCCGGCGAGGCCAGCCAACGCGGGATTGGTGCTGCTGCCGAAACCCGGTGCGACCTGACCCGGAGTATCGTAGATCAGCGGGATGTGCACAAAGTAAGGCACGCCGTAGTAGCCGGTGAAGTTTTGCGGAATCGCGGCCGCCGAGGCGCGGTTGTCGACGGTGACTTTCGGTGCCCACATGTAGGTGGGAGAGCCCTGCTTGATGCGGGGGTCGAGCGTGACGCCGGGGATGCTGTCGATCGACGCGTCGGGGGGCTGGAAGAAGATGCTGAAGTCGTTGAGCGGCGGAATCACGTTGACGGGGGTGGACTGGGTGTCGCCCAACTCTCCGGAGACGCGCACCGTGCTGCGGCCGAACCAAGAGGTGCGGTCAGATTTGCGCAGGACCACATCGAGGGTGCCAAACACGCGGCGTTTTCGGTCGAAGGCCGGCTCTTGCTGGAAATTGTTCTGCTCGTTGACGGTCGCGATGCGGAAACCGAGGCGGCCTTTCTCGAGCACGCGGTTGATATCGGTCGTGCCGCGGTAGGAACCGTAGGAACCAAACCGCGTGCCGATTTCGGTGCGGTGGCGATGCAGCTCGGGGCGGATGGTCGAGGCCTCGATCAGACCGGCGGGATTGCCGATGCCGAAGAGCAGGGAGTTCGGGCCGCGGCTGATCGTGACGCGCGAGAGATTGTAGGAGTCGAAAGGAATATCGGTGATGAAGAAATCACGGGTATTGGTCGCGGCACCGATGCCGCGCACGCGCTGGTTGTTGCCCGGGCTTTCCCGCGCTTCGGCCTGGTCGGGACGGCCGTTGACCTGATCGCCGCCGGCGAAATTGCCAAACACGCCGCCGACTTCCGTGGAGGTCGTGAGCGAAAGAAGTTCGCCGGCGTTGGTCGAAGCGGTGTCGGCCAAAAACTCCGGCGTGATGATGCTCACCGAGGCGCCGACATCGCGGAGCGCGGTGTTGATGCGCGTGCCGGCGAGCGTGCTGTTGGCGGAGTAGCCGACCGAATCGTTTTCGCTGACGACAAAGGGATCGAGCGCGACGAGTTCATCGGCCCCACCAACACCGCGTGGGGCGCGCGTGACCGAGGGCGAATCACCGCGCGCCTCGGCTTTTTTTGGCGGGCTTTCGACGCGGCCGTCGACGGCTCGTCGGATCGCGAAAGAGCCCGACTCGGCATCGCGCACGACGATGAGACCAGTGTCGGCGACGAGGAGTTCGAGCGCCACCGCCGGGGTGTGTCGTCCGCTCACCGAGCGGGTGGTGATGCCGCGCACGAGGTCGGTGGGGAACGCGACCTGCACGCCGGCCTGCGCCGTGAACTGCTTAAGGGTGGTCTCGGCCGGTCCGGCGGGCAGATCAAACGATTTCGCGCCGGCTTCGGCAGCGCGCCCGGCGAGGGAGCCGAGCAGAGCGCACAGCACGACCAAAACGCGGAGAAAACGTAGCGACCACGGTTGCGGTGGGGAGAAACAGATCATGGGGGTAGGGTTCCGCGTTTAAGACGAACTCCCCGCCGAAACCTTTACGCCAAAGTGCGGCGCAACTCCGAAATCCAGCAGCCACGCGGCGCTCACTCACGCCCGAGCAGGAGGCGGTCGGAGTGGTCTTGGTTCAGCTTCAGTCCGAACGTCGCCGAGGCCAGGCGCGCAAACGTCGCCGGATCGTCCTGCGCAAAATCGCCGCTGATGCGCAGCCGCCCCACCTGATCGTCCGCGACCGCCAGCTGTATCCGGTTTACCCGGTTATACGCCTGCACGGCGTGGACCAGCTCCACCCCGTCGAACTCGAAGCGCGGCACCCGCCACGCGAGGAGCCGGCGAATCTCCTCGGCCGAAAGCGTGGTGACGTGGGGAGCCACCGACGCGGCAGCACGATCCACGATCACCTGCTGGCCCGCGGTGAGCAAGGGGGGCGACGTGCGCTCGGCCGTGACCGGCGCCGCGGGTGGACGAACCGCGTCTTCGACCCGCACCTTGCCCTCGGTGACGAGAACGGACACCGCGCTCGGATCGAGGCGGACGTTGAAGGAGGTGCCGACCGCATGGGCTTCGACACCGGCGGCGGATACGATGAACGGCCGCGTGGCATCGGGTTCGACGCGGAAGAGCGCCTCGCCCCGCACGAGCTCGACGCGGCGTTTGCCGGCATCGAATTTCACGGCGATCACCGCACCGGGTTTGAGTTCGACAAGCGATCCGTCGGGCAGGCGACGCAGCGGCTCAAACACCCGGGCGACGGCCGACGCGCCGCCCTCCAAGCCACCTGGCGACAGCGCCGACCAGGACCAGAGGCCGGCGCCGAGTAACACGAGCGCGGAGGTAGCGGCCAGCAGCCGATGCCGGGTCCGGCGACGCGCCCGCACGACCAATCGCGTCACCAGCGCGGGAGCCGTCCCGTGCAGGCGCGCGCGCTGAAACACGCCGGACATCCCGTCGAGCCGACGGAACGCCTCGGCGTGCTCCGGGGCCGCATCGTGCCAGCGTGCGAATTCGCGTTCGGCAGCCGCATCCAAGCCGCCCTGACGGCGCACCACCCAGTCGGCGGCGACGGCTTTCACCTCAGCGGAAGAAGGCGGGACGGGATTCATGGCTGGCGCAACCGACGGTGCACAAATTCCTCACAGCGGAGCAAGCCGCGGGCCGATTGGACCGCGACCGTATTTTCGGAAATCCCGAGGCGGCGCGCGACCTCCGCCTGCGTGAGGCCCTCGACCTGGCAAAGGACAAAGATCTCGCGGCAACGCGGCGGCAGCGACTCGACGGCTTCGGCAAGGAGTTGAATTTCCATCTCGGTCTCGGCGGAGGCATCCGGAGCCCCGCTCTCTAAGACGAGCAACTGGGAGGAATCCTTTACGGCCACGAACGGAGCGCGTTGTTCGCGTCGCACCCAATCGAGCGCAATCCGGCG
>JBJTCH010000311.1:0-4270 GCA_046091745.1 Opitutaceae bacterium | reverse complement strand
ACCACGATCAACACCGTCCAGTACCAGGACATCGGCATCATCCTGCGCGTCACGCCGTTCATCACGCAGGAGGGCTTGGTCGAGATGATCGTCTCGCCGGAGATCTCCTCGCTCAGCGCCACCACGGTGCCGATCTCCAATACCGTCAGCTCCCCCGTCATCGACAAGCGCTCCGCCGACACCGTGGTGGTCACGCCGAGCGACAAGACCATTGTCATCGGCGGCCTCATCTCGACCCAGACCACGGATCGCGACAGCAAGGTGCCGATCCTCGGCGACATCCCGATCCTCGGCTATGCCTTCAAGCGGAAGCAGAAGGCCGACGTGAAGACCGAGCTGCTCATCTTCCTGACGCCGCATGTCATCCGCACGCCCGACGACATGAACACGGTCACCGTCGGGGAGCGCGGCAAGCTCGACCTCTCCACCAAGGCCTTCGAGAAGCACGAGCTGGAGCGCATGATCGGGAAGCCCTGACAAGGGGCTTGGAAACGCGCGCGGGGCGGGCGAGCTTTCGCTCGTCCCATGCGTTGGTTTGCGACAGGTCAAAAACTCGGTCTCCACGCCGCCTTGGTCGGCGTGACCTTGGGTTTGTGCGGTTGGCAGTGGAATGAACACCGCCGGTTCCGCGAGACCGCCGCGCAGAGCCTCATCAATCGCGGGCGCGACATCACGTCGACGCTCGGCATCGTCATCGGCTCCCAGCGTCGCTTCGGACTTCTCGTCTCAAAGGAACGCATCGAGGCGTCGCTGCAGGCGCTCATCCAGCCCGGCAGCCTGGAGTCTATCATCGTGCTCGGCGCCACCGGCGAGACGATCGCCAGCGCCGGCCGCCCAGTCGAAATAACCCCCGCCATGCTGCGCGAGCGCGGCGTGTTCTGGCGGGAGCAGGAATTGGTGCTGATGAATCTCGCCGACTTCGGGTCGCCCGGACCGGGGCCGGAGGACAAGCCCCTTCCTTCCGCGGTGGTGGTGAGCAATCCCCGGTTTTCGAAGGCGCTGCGCGCCCCCCAGCGACCGTCCGCGAATCCCGGAGCTGAAAACGCGGCCCCGCGCGCGCCGTTCGGCCGGCCCACGTGGATGTCGCAGGAGGAGTACGAGGGGCTCATCCGCACGCAGGGGGTACACAGCCTCGTGATCTCACTTTCCACCGTTGAGACCGATCGCGCGGTGCGGGCCGACTTGTGGCTGCGTCTGCTCGTCGCCGCCATGGGTTCGGGGGCCGCGCTCGTGTCCTCGCTCGCGTGGCGAAATTTCAACCGCAACTCCGAGCTGCGCATCCGGCTGCTCAAGGCCGGCGAGATGAACAGCCACCTCGCGCGGTTGAACCTCGTCGCCGCCGGCCTCGCCCATGAGACGCGGAATCCGCTGAACCTTATCCGAGGCCACGCGCAACTGGTCTCCACCGACACTTCCGCCGCTCCGGCTCTCCGCGAGCACGCCGGGGCGATCCTCGAGGAAGCCGACCGCGTCACGGTGCAACTGAACCAGTTCATCGACTACGCCAAGCCCCGCCAGCCGCAGCTCGCGCCGGTGGAACTCGCCCGGCTGGCCGCCGACGTCGCGCGCACGCTGCTGCCCGACATCGAGGACAAGGGAGTGAAACTCACGACCTCCCCCGAGGCTTTGGTGGTCGAGGCCGACCAGCAGCTCTTCCGTCAGGCCCTCTTCAACCTGATCCTGAACGCCATCCAGGCGGTGGGTACCGGCGGGCGCGTCGACGTGGATTGGCGCGTGACGCCCGACTCCGGAGTCGTGATCGAGGTGCGCGATGACGGCCCTGGTGTGCCCGAGGAGCTTCGCGGCGAGATCTTCAAGCCTTACGTGACAAAGCGCCCCGGGGGCGCGGGGCTCGGTCTCGCGATCGTGTGGCAGATCGTCGCCACACATGGGTGGGAGATCGTTTGCCTAGGCAACGCGCCCCGCGGCGCGATTTTCCGCATCTCGCACGCCCGGGCCGACGCCGTCCGCCATGAAGCCTGAACCGACGGACGACATCCGGATTCTCGTGGTCGACGACGACGCCGGCCAGCGAAGCCTGTTGGAAACGTTCCTGCGCGCGCAGGGTTTTCGGACGCAGGCGGCTGATTCCGGCTCCGCGGCGCTGGCGCTGCTCGAGCGGGAAAACTTCCGCCTGATCATCAGCGACGTGCGGATGCCGGGCATGTCGGGCATCGAGACCCTGCGTCGGGTGCGGGAAAAGCGTCCGGATTTGCCGGTGCTGCTGGTCACCGCGTTCGCCGATATCCGCACGGCGGTGGCGGCCATGCGGGACGGCGCCGTCAACTATCTCGCGAAGCCGATCGACCTGGATGAGCTCATGAGCTCGGTGCGACGGGCGCTCGGGCCTGAAGCCGTCACGTCCACGGCGGCGAGTCCATTCCCGCTGCCGGAGGGCGTCATCGTGCGAAGCCCGCTCATGCAGTCGGTGTTCCGCGATGTCGCGGCCATCGCGCCTTCAGACTCGCGCGTGTTGATCACCGGCGAAAGCGGGGTCGGCAAGGAGGTGGTGGCGGATGTGCTGCATCGCTGGAGCCGTCGCGCAGCCCGGCCCCTGGTGCGGGGCGGGTGTCTGGCCGAGACGGAGGCGGCGTTGGAGGTGGAATTATTCGGAAGGGAGAAAGGCGATGGACCGGCGCGAGCCGGCCGCTTCGAGGAAGCGGCGGGAGGGACCTTGCTGCTGGACGAGATCGCCGACCTGCCTGCCGGCCTGCAGGCGAAGCTCCTGCGGGTCATCAACGAGGGTGTGTTCCGGCGCGTGGGCTCAGCGCGCGATATCACGGCGAACGTCCGGCTGCTGGCCTCGTCGCGGCAGGATTTGGAGGAGCGGATCGCCGCCGGCCTTTTCCGCGAGGACCTGTTTTACCGTCTGAATGTGATGGAGGTGGCAGTGCCGCCGTTGCGGGAAAGGCCTGAGGACATCCCGGCGCTGGCTGCGCATTTCATTGGGATTCACTCGGGTCAAAGGCCGCGCTTCTCGGCCTCGGTCTCCGCGGCGCTCGCGCGCTACCGCTGGCCCGGCAACGTGCGCGAGCTGCGGAACGCGATGGAGCGCGCGGCGCGGTTGTCGCGCGGCGAGGTCGTGCTGCCGGAGCACCTGCCGGCCCGGGTACTTGAGACCGCGGCGGCACCCGCGGGGGTCGCCGGCGAGACGGCCGACGGACAGCGCCTGGCCGAGATCGAGCGGGAGGCGATCCTGCGCGCGCTGCGGAAGAATAATTTCAACCGCACCGAGACGGCCCGTGAACTGGCCATCAGCCGCCGGGCGTTGACCTACAAGCTCCAGCGGCTCCGCGCCGAGGGCGTGGCGGTCGACGGTTAACGTTTCGGCGTTTGCCCGGCCGGATCGTCCACCGCCGCCAGCACGCGCGAGCGCAAATCGGCGGGGGGAGGATTTGAAGCGGCTATCGCCAGCGCAGCGGCCGCATCCGTGAGGTCCTGCATCAACGCCTCCAGGGCCGAGCCTGGGGTCGCGGCACGCACGAGCGCGTTCACGTCCGGCTGCTCCAGCAGCCCCAGCGCGTGCAGGCACGCGAGTTCGACGACGTGAGGGTCGATCATAGACGGTCCGCCAGAGAGTCGCGGAGCTTCATCAGGCCACGGCGGATGCGCGCCTTCACGGTACCTAGGGGTTCACGCAGCTTGCGGGCGATCTCCTCCTGCGTGAGCCCGCCGAAGAAGGCCAGTTCGAGGGCACGTTGCTGTTCGGGCGGCAATGTGGCTACCGCCGCACGCACCGCACGGGCCTCGTCGCCGACCGTGGCTCGCTCGTCCCCGCCCGCCTGCAGCGCCCCGGCCAGGTAGCCGAGGTCCTCGGGAGCGGATTCGGCCAGCAACTCGGAGCGCCGGCGCCGCATGCGGACGCGGTCGATCGCGCGGTTGCGCACCAGGGTGACGGCCCAGGAAAACGCACTGCCGCGGGAGGACTCGAACGTGGCGGCTTTTTCCCATAGGGTCAGGAAAGCGTCCTGCACCACGTCCTGCGCCTCGGCGGTGTCGCGCAGGATCTGCATGGCCGCGCCGTAAAGCGGGGATGAAAAGCGGTCGTAAAGCTGGGCGAACGCCTCGCGGTTGCCCGCGGCGACCCGGGTCAGCAACAACGCGTCTAGCTGGTCGCGCTCCAGCACGCTGTCGGAGGCGAGATTGGAAGCGGCGGGCTTGGCGCTCAGGACAGGCGGGGCCGCGCGGGGGCCTCGGTTGGGGGTAAGGGAAGCGGGGACTCTGCCATTCGAATAACGCCGGAAGAGGGCATGCAGGTGTAAAGCGAAGG
>JBJTCH010000310.1:0-8588 GCA_046091745.1 Opitutaceae bacterium | reverse complement strand
CTCCAGCCCGGCCGGCCACCGCTCCGGGGCCGGAATCGCGGTTGCAGGCGCCAAACGCGCCGGCGCCTCCACCGGCAGCTCCAGGCAATGACGCCAGAAGGGGGTGAAAACTTGGAACGGCTTGCCCTGCTTGTTGGCGATGGTGTGCGGCTCGTGCAGCAGAGCCGCGTTGAAGCTCTTCGCCTCGACGCCCTCCACCGTCCACCGGGCCTTCAGGAAGTCTTCCCACTCGTCCATGCTGGCGAGGGGCTTCTGATTGGTCTCGGTGAGGTTGGATTTCATGAAATCGGGTGGTTGGCGGGGAACGACGGAGTTTTGGAAGTAGCGTCGGTCCCGCTACTGGCGCAAGCCGGAGTTGCGGTTGCGCTGGACGCTTCGTGCCGGGGAATTCGCGGTTGACGGCGCTGCGAGTGAAACGGACTTTTCGGGCCGCGCCGGCGCGGCGAATCGCGATCCGGCAACCCCGAACCCCTCCTCAACCCACGTCATGAAATCCGTCCTGCGTTTCGCCCTGGTGTTGCCGCTGGTCGCCGCCCTCGCTGGCGCCGCCGAAACCTACCGCATCGCGGTTGTTCCCAAGGGCACCACCCACGAGTTTTGGAAATCCGTCCACGCCGGCGCCATGAAGGCCCAGCAGGAGCTCAAGGCCGAGGGCGTCAATGTGCAGGTCATCTGGAAGGGCCCGCTCCGCGAGGATGACCGCGAACAGCAGGTGCAGGTCATTGAAAATTTCACCGCCCAGCGCGTCAGCGGCATCGTCATCGCCCCGCTTGATCGCCGCGCCCTCGTGGCCCCCGTCGAGGCCGCCGTCCGCGGCAAGATCCCCGTGGTCGTGATCGACTCCGGCATCGAGTCCAAGGCGCCCGCCAGTTACATCTCCACCGACAACCGCGAGGGCGGCCGCATCGCCGCGCGCGAGCTCGGCAAGATGCTCGGCGGCAAGGGCAACGCCATTTTGCTACGCTACGCCGTCGGCTCCGCCAGCACCGAGGAGCGCGAGGAGGGGTTCCTCGAGGTCATGCGTCGCGATTTTCCCAACATCAAACTCATCTCCACCGACCAGCACGCGGGCGCGACGCGCGACACCGCCAAGCGCGCCTCCGAGAATCTGCTGAACCGCTTCGGTCGCCAGGTGAACGGCATCTTCTGCTGCAACGAGACCGCGGGCGTGGGCATGATGCAGGCGCTGCGTGACGCCGGCCTCGCGGGCGGACGCGTCAAGCTGGTGGCCTTCGACTCGGGAGAGACCCTCAATGCCGGCCTCAAGGCGGGCGACGTGCAGGGGCTGGTGGTCCAGAATCCGATGAAAATGGGCTACCTCGGTGTGAAGGCGATCGTGACCATGTTGCGCGGCGGCAAGGTCGAGCCGCGGGTCGACACGGGCGTCGGTTTCGTCACCAAGGCCAACTTTGACTCGCCGGAAATGGCGGAGCTGGTGAACCCGCCGCTCGCGAAGTACCTGAAGCCGTAATTGGGCGATCGGGCGGTTTCGGCGCCACGACCAGGATCTCGATCGTAACGTAGACCGGCATAACCGAGCCGGTTTACCAAGGAGCCACCGAGAGACAGAGAGCCGGATTGGATCTGGGAATCATGAACCCGGGTTCCGGGCTTGATGTGGCCCGGACAGCAAGCGAGGTGTGCCCACGGAAGGCGCGGAAAACGCGGAATTTCCCGAGGCTATCCGCTCGGTTCCGTGCCTTTCGCGTCTTTCGTGGTTCTCGAGTCACCGCGATGTGATTTCTGCGCGGTGAAACTCCGCCGAGTTGCGCCGGGCTTTGCGTCTGGCGGCGGGCACGGAGCGTAACAACGGTGTGGCGCAACGCCGCATCGCATGCCGTCGACTCTTCTTTGGTTCCGCCAGGACCTGCGCCTGCAGGACAATCCCGCCCTCATGGCGGCGCTCGCGCGCCGCGAGGCTGTCATTCCCGTCTATGTCCTCGACGACGCCGGTGATGGCGGCTGGCCGGCGGGAGGTGCGTCGCGCTGGTGGTTGCATCACGCGCTGGCTGCGCTCGACGCCGATCTTCGGGCCCGCGGCTCGCGGTTGATCCTCGCGCACGGCGAGAGCGGCGCGGAGCTCGACCGTGTGCGTCGCGCGACCGGCGCGGGTGCGATTTTCTGGAACCGCCGGTACGAGCCCGCGGTGATCGCGCGCGACGCCGCACTCAAGGCCCGGTGGACGGCGGAGGGCGTCGAGGCGAAGAGCTTCAACGCGGCGCTGCTGCACGAGCCGCACACCATCGCCAACAAGCAGGGCAAACCGTTCCAGGTTTTCACCCCTTTCTGGCGTCATTGCCTGGAGCTGCCGGTGGAGGCGCCGTCGCGTTTGGCGCCTGCAACCGCGATTCCGGCCCCGGAGCGGTGGCCGGCCGGGCTGGAGTTGGCGAAGCTGGCACTCCTGCCGCGGATCAAGTGGGACACCGGTTTCCACGAGGCTTGGACTCCGGGGGAGGCAGGCGCTGCCAAGCGCTTGAAGCGCTTCGCGGCCGACGCCATGGAGGCCTATTCCGATCGCCGGAACATTCCCGGGGTGGACGGCACGTCGATGCTTTCGCCCTGGCTGCACTTCGGGGAGCTTTCCCCGCGGCAGATCTGGGCCGCCGTGCAATCCGTGGCGAAGGAGAGCGGGGTCTTTCCGCCGAGCAACGGCGCGCGGGTCTTCCTGAGCGAGGTGGGCTGGCGCGAATTCGCGCATCACCTGTTGTTCCATTTCCCGCACACGCCGGAGCGCCCGCTGCGTTCCGATTTCGAGTCGTTCCCGTGGGCCGATGACGCCGGCGGAGTGAAGCTGCGGGCGTGGCGGCGCGGGCTTACCGGTTACCCGATTGTCGACGCCGGCATGCGCCAACTCTGGGCCACCGGCTGGATGCACAACCGCGTGCGCATGATCGCGGCGTCGTTCCTGGTGAAGCACCTGCGGCTCTCCTGGGTGCATGGCGCGCGGTGGTTCTGGGACACACTCGTCGACGCGGATCTCGCGAGCAACACGCTCGGCTGGCAGTGGACCGCCGGCTGCGGGGCCGACGCCGCGCCGTATTTCCGCGTCTTCGCGCCGGTGTTGCAGGGGCTGAAATTCGATCCCGAGGGTGCCTACGTGCGCCGCTGGGTCCCCGAACTGGCGAAACTTCCCGCCGAAAATATCCATGCGCCGTGGGAGGCGCCGTCGTCGGTGCTGGCCGCCGCGGGCGTCCGTCTCGGCCAGGGCGGCAACTATCCCGCACCGATCGTCGACCACGCCACGGCCCGCAACGAGGCCCTCGCGGCCTTCAAACGGATTCGCGGCGGCGAGGTTTCCGTCCGCGAATGAGCGCGCGTTCCCGAGCCGCGGCGCCCGGCGTGCGTCATCTGGTCGTGGTACTGGGCGACCAGCTGGACGCTCATTCCGCGGCGCTCGACGGATTCGATGGCGCGCGCGATGCCATTTGGATGGCCGAGGTCGCGGGCGAGTCGGAGCACGTCGTCTCCTCCAAGGTCCGGACGGCGCTCTTCCTTTCCGCGATGCGGCACTTCCGCGACGCGCAGCGCGCGCTCGGGCGCCGCGTGGAGTATGTCGAGCTCGACGCGCCGGGCAACACCCAGACGCTCGCGGGTGAGCTCGCGCGTGCGCTCGCCGCCTTGCGGCCCGAACGTGTCGTCATGGTGCAGGCGGGTGAATGGCGGCTGGAGCAGGAGATCACCGCGCTGGCCGCGAAGCTGGACGTAGCGCTGGAGGTGCGGCCCGACCGGCATTTTCTCTGCACGCCGGAGGAATTTCGCGAGCATGCCTCGGGACGTAAGCAGCTGCGGATGGAGTTTTTCTACCGGGAGATGCGCCGGCGTCACCGCGTTTTGCTCGACGACGCGGATGAGCCGCTGGGCGGGCAATGGAACTTCGATCACGACAACCGCGAGAGTTTCGGGCGCGAGGGGCCGCCGCGTCCCCTGCCGGCGCCGAAGCGTTTTCCGCCCGACGCGACCACTCGATCGGTGTTGCAGCTCGTGGAAAAGCGTTTCGCACGTCACCCCGGTGATCTCTCGGTTTTCGATTGGCCGGTGACCCCGGAGGACGCGCGGCGGGCATTGGATGACTTCGTCGAGCATCGTCTGGCGGACTTCGGACGTTACCAAGACGCGATCTGGTGCGGGGAACCGTGGCTCTACCATTCGCTCATCTCGGCGGCGATGAACCTCAAGCTACTCGATCCGCGCGCGGTGATCGCCGCGGTGGAACGGGCGGTGCGGGCGCAGCGGGTGCCGCTGGCGGCAGGCGAGGGTTTCATCCGGCAGGTGCTCGGGTGGCGCGAATACGTGCGCGGCGTATATTGGTTGCACATGCCGGATTATGGGGAGCGCAACGCGCTCGGTGCGAAGGAACCGCTGCCGGCGTTTTACTGGACCGGTGACACCGCGATGGCGTGCCTGCGCGACGCGCTCGGCCAGACGCTGCGGTTCGGCTACGCCCACCACATCCAGCGGCTGATGGTCACCGGCCTCTATTCGCTGCTGTTGGGCGTCGACCCGAAGCGGATCCACGAATGGTACCTCGGTGTCTACGTCGACGCCGTCGAGTGGGTGGAATTGCCGAACACGCTCGGGATGTCCCAGTACGCCGACGGCGGGGTGATGGCCTCCAAGCCCTATGTCGCCACCGGCAAATACCTGCAGCGGATGAGCAACGCGTGCGCTTCGTGCCGCTTCGATCCGACCAAGGCGACGGGTGACGAAGCGTGTCCGTTCACGACGCTCTACTGGGATTTTCTGCTGCGTCATGAGACGCTGTTGCGCGGCAACCAGCGCATGGCGCTGCAGGTGAAAAACGTGGCGCGACTTTCCGCCGCCGAGCGTACGGCGATCCGCGCGCGGGCCGCCGCAATCCGCGTCGGCGGGGGAGAGCCTCCGGCCGAGGAGGGCATGTTGCCGTTGGAAGGTAAAACGCGCGCCAAGGCGGCGAGACGGTCCTGATCATGGAAAAATTCACTTTCACCACGCGCATCGAGCGGCCGGCCGCGGAGGTTTTCGCCTGGCATGAACGTCCCGGCGCGTTGGGACGGCTTTGTCCGCCTTGGGAGCGGGTTGAGCTCGTCTCCGCCACGGGCGGGGTGCGCGACGGCGCGCGGGTGGTGGTGCGCAACCGGCGTGGTCCGTTCTCCCTCGAATGGCACGTGGAGCACCGGGGCTACGTTCCCGGCCGTGAATTTCGCGATGTTCAGCTTTCGGGGCCTTTTGCGAGTTGGGAGCACCTCCATCGGGTGACTCCCGATGGCGCCAACGCCTGCCTCCTGACCGATGATATCTCCTATCGTCTTCCGGGCGGGGCGGCGGGCCGGCTGCTCGGGGGAGCGCATGTCCGGCGCGAGCTGGCGCGGCTCTTCGGCTGGCGCCATGCCACCACCAAGGCCGATCTCGAGCTGGCCGCGCGCTACGACACGCGGCGGCGCCGGGTTGTCGTGGCCGGGGCCAGCGGTCTGCTCGGCGGCGCGCTGGTTGATTTTCTCCGCACGCAGGGCCACGAGGTCGTGCGTCTCTTGCGGCGCGGTCCGGCGGGTTCCGGTGAAGCGCTCTGGAATCCTGCGCGCGGGGAACTTGCGCCATCGGTCGTCTCGGGTGCCGACGCGGTCGTGAACCTCTCCGGGGAAAATGTCGGTGCGGGGCGCTGGTCCGCGGCGCGCCGGGAGGCGATCTTGCGCAGCCGGGTCGACGCAACGCGCACCTTGGTAGCCGCGATGAAGGCGGCGGAACATCCGCCGGAGGTTTTCGTCAGCGCCTCCGCCGTCGGATTTTACGGCGATCGTGGCGACGAGGTCCTGACGGAGGGCGCAGCCATCGGCTCGGGCTTCCTGCCGGAAGTTTGTCTCGCCTGGGAGACGCACGCGGACGTCGCCGCCCGCGCCGGGATTCGCACCGTGTTGCTGCGTTTCGGCGTGGTCCTGACTCCGGCTGGCGGTGCGCTGGCGAAGATGCTGCCGGTGTTTCGCCTCGCGGCAGGCGGGCGCGTCGGCTCGGGACGGCAATGGATGAGCTGGATCGGACGCGAGGACGCGATCGGCGCGGTTTACCACGCGATCATGAGTTCGGCTTGCCGCGGGCCGATGAACGCCTGCGCGCCCGGGTTGGTCACCAACGCCGTATTCACGCGCGAACTCGCTTCGGCGGTGGGCCGACCGGCGCTGTTTCCGGTTCCGGCCTTCGTGCTGCGCGCCGCCTTCGGTCAGATGGCCGACGAAACGCTGCTGGCGAGTACACGGGCGGCGCCGGCTGCGTTGCTCGAATCCGGCTACCGGTTCCGTCACGCGGACATCGGCGATTGCCTGCGGCACGAACTCGGGGCCGCGCCGAAAACCTGAAGATTCCGTGCGCCGCGGCCCGCCTTGGCGCGGGAAGCACGCACCTACTGACACCGCAGCCGCACGAAATCTCGGCGCAGGCGAAGCGCCCGCGGAAGGCACGGAAAACGCGGAGTAGCCGGCGCGTCCAGCCTCTCGGCTTGATGTAGCCGCGGTTGCTTGCCGCGGATTGTGAAGAAGGACGCACCGCCGGAGGCTATCCCTGACTCGCTCCGCGAGAGAGCAACCACGGATGAACACGGATAAACACGGATGAGGAGGCTGTGGATTGATGGAGCCGCGGCTGTCTGCCGCGGATCATGCCGAAGGCAGTTCCTCGGTTCGCACCGCTTGCGAAGTGTTGGGTCGAGCTCACCGTTTCGGAATGCGTTTCGTTCGTGAACCGCGCCGCGTATCCCGTCGTCCGTCCGGTCGTTGCCGTCGCGTGCTGGTGGTGGACGATCACCCGCTGACGCGCGCGGGCGTGGCGGCTCTGCTGAATCACGAACCGGGTATCCGCGTGTGCCGGTAGGCGGGCTCCTTGAGCGAGGCGCTCGCGGCGGTGCGGCGGTCGCGGCCGGACCTGGTGCTGACCGACCTTGAGATGGGCCCGCGGAGCGGGATGGAGCTGGTCCGGCGTCTGCATGCGGAGCGTCCCGGGATGCCGGTGATCGTTTTCTCCATGCACTACGGCAGTATCTACGCCGACCGTGCGCTGCGGGCCGGGGCGAGCGGCTACGTGATGAAGAGCGAGGGGCCGGTGAAGTTGCTCGAGGCCGTGCGTCAGGCATTAGCGAATCCTCACTCGCCGGCGACGGCGCGACGTTCAGGCGCTCCTTGCGCGCATCGGCGACGGTCACCAACCTCGGGCTCCTGATGAGTCTTTGGGAAGGAAGCGAGTGGGGCGAGGCGCGGCCGGTCACCTGGTGGCGTGGCCATGCCATTTACAGCGCGCACCTGGTGGCGGCGGGGTTGGTGATCGCGATGATCGTGACCAGTCTCGCGCTCTTCGCCGGAGCGAACAGCGCGCTCGGTGCGCTGGGGTTTTCGAGCGCGGCGGTGCTCCGTGGTGAGGTCTGGCGCGTCCTGACTTACGGTTTCGTGAATCCGCCGAGCATCGGCTTCGCCCTCGATGTCGTGATGCTCATCTGGTTCGGACGCGAAGTGGAAAAAGCGCTTGGCCGGGCTCGTTTCCTGGCCCTGTGCGGCAGCCTCTGGCTGCTGAAACCTCTCTTTTTCGCCGGAACCGGCATATGGTTAAACACCGCGTTCTCCGGCGCGGCGCTCGCGTTTCCGCTTTTTGTCGCGTTCGCGACGTTGTTCCCCGGCGTGCCTCTGCTGTTCAACATCCTCGCGAAGTGGGCCGCGGTGGCGCTGGTCGGCATCCAGGCTCTGGTGGCGCTCTCGGCACGACGCTGGGATTTGCTGGCCGAACTCGCCGTGGGATGCGGCTTCGCCTACCTTTTTGTGCGATTTTTCCGCGAAGGATTTGAGTGGCCGAAGCTGCGTTGGCCGCGGCGGCGGGTCGTTGCGAAACCCGCCGTTCCAGTTCGCGCGGTTTCCGTGCCGGCGGCGCCGGAGCCTCGCGCGGGCATGGCGGAGGTGGATGCCTTGCTCGACAAGATCGCCCAGTCGGGAATCCACAGCCTGACACGGGATGAGCGGGCAAAACTGGAAGCCGCGCGCAGCGATCTGCTGCGCCGCGGGTCGGGCGGAGGGTAGCGCCGAGCGCGGCCCGGCCCAGCGCGGCGGAGCCGCACCAAAGGGCTCGGTCGGGTCGCCGAGGTTCAGGACGTAAAGCGCCTCCGACTCGCTCCGCGGGTGAGTAACCACGGATGGGACGTCCGCCGTCGGCGGACGGGTTTAAGTTGAGAGTTTAAGTTGAAGCGGGGTGGAAACGTTACCGTGCCCGTCACTTAAACCTGACTTTCCAACCTCAATCGCGGCGCGCAACGCGCCTCCCCGGCCCTCCTGTTCAAACCAACTTCTTGCGCCTACGGCGCCTCTTCGCGGCCAACTCGCGATAGCCGCCAAGAGGCGCAAACGCGGCGAAAGCGGAAGGCCTCTCCTGCGGTGAATCCGGAGTCCGGCGTTCCTGATTTCCCGATTCGCGCCCTCCTCGGTGCCTCTGTGTCTCCGTCGTGAAACGGCTCGGTACAGCCGCGGCTGGCAGCCGAGGACGATGCTGTGGGGCGGACGGCCGTCTTGTCCTCTGACTTGTCCTCCGTGCGCTGGGCGCACGAGGAAGCTTCAGCGAAGGAGAGGGCCGCCCTCCGTTTCGTG
>JBJTCH010000309.1:0-13967 GCA_046091745.1 Opitutaceae bacterium | reverse complement strand
GAGGTAGCAGATGACGGGCCTCGCGCGGGCGGGGGGGTCGGGCCCCGGCTGGAGGTTGAGCGCGGCGTCGGCGAAAAGCCCCGTGGAGACCCCCGCGCCCGGGCGCGGGCCGACCATGGTGTTGCCCGGGCCGCGGTCGTGGAGGGGAACCTTCTCGTGATCCGACATGCCGCCGAACATCACGCTTCGGCCCTGCTGAAAGGAGCGGAGCCAGGACGGCTGGCCGTTGTGCCATTTGCCGGTGCCGAAGGTCGTGTAGCCCTGCTCGCCGAAGAGCTCCCCCATGAGCTTCTCGCCGGCGAGCGTCTGGGTGTTGAGGCCGAACCAGTGTTTGCCGGTGTGCAGCATCGCGCGGCTCGGCACGCACACGGCGCCGCTGTTGCCGCCGAAGACGTAGTTGCGCCGGAAGCTCACGCCGTCGCGCGCGAGTCCGTCGATGAACGGCGTCCGGATGTGCGGGTTGCCGTGCGCGGCGATGGTGTCGGCGCGCTGGTCGTCGGCGAAGAGGAACAGGATGTTGGGCCGCGCGGCGTGCAGCGGCGCCGCGAAGGCGAGCAGCCAGAGCGAGGCGAGGAGGGGAAGTCGGATGGGATGCGGCATGGCGGAGGGGCGGGAAGGAGGAAGTTCGATTTCAGGCTACCGCGGCTGGTGGGCGCCGCGACCGGCGGCGGTCTCGCGCTCGGCGGCGCCGAGTGTGCGGTTGAAGGTGGCGCCGAATCCGACCGTTTGGCGGTACGGATAAGCCTGCCACGGATCGCGGCCGTCGACGCGGGGGTCGCCGGTTTTCCTCAGGTAGGCGCGCAGTTCGTTCCACCGGCTTTCCTTCACGGCGGCGTGGCGCGGATCAGAAGCGAGGTTGTTCACCTGATCCGGATTATGACGCGCGTCGTACCGCTCCTCCGCCGGAAGCTGGCTTTCGCTGAGTCGGCGGAGGTCGCAGCAAATGAAACGCGGGAGCTGGGGAAGGAAAACCACGGGATGCCGGGGAGATGAGCTGCACCAGGAAAGCGATGCACGTTGGGGTTGGGTGAAACCAAGCCTGCCGCCTCCGGGTCGCGAGGAAGAAATGTCCCGCGCGGCGGTCGGCCACTTGCGTGGCGAATCGGTTTCGCGCGGCCGCGATCCGGCTCTGTTTCCTGGAGATATTCGCGGCTTGGGGCAGCGCGGTCGTCGAGGGGCGCAGGGAGAACGATCTCAGTTTAGGAGCGACTCGCGGTCGTGCCGCCTTACCCCGCGCGCACTCCTGCTTCCTTTCGCGCACCGTCCGAGCGAGGCGGGTCACTCATCTCCCCGGGAGTTTCGGATTTGGAACGGCCCGTTCGGTGTAGCTGGGCCCAGCTCGATTCCGGCTCATGCGACGTGGTCGGGTCCAAGTTCAGCCGTGTGGCATTCGCCCCGTGGCCGGCAAACACCTTCCGCGGTCAAAGCTGGATCGGCAGTCCCACCTCGATGATCTGCATCGGCGGCAGGTGGTAGTAGTCGCGCGCCTGCCGTGCGTTGCGGCTGAGGAAACTGTACAGGTGCTTCTGCCATTCCCACATGCGGGAGTCGCCGCCGGTGATCACCATCTCGCGATTGAAGTAATACGTCGCCTCGGAGGCCTTCAGCGGCACGCCGCGCCCGCCGATGTCCTCGATGAGCGCCGTGACGTTGGGTGATTCCATGTAACCGTAACGGGCGACGGCGCGCCAGATGCCCTCGCCGATATCACGGACCTCCAGCCGCGCGGCGGCGGTGACGTACGGAACCTCCTCGGTGAGGATGCTGAGCAGCACCACCGTCTCGTGGAGCACCTTGTTGGCCTTCACATGGTGCAGCAGCACCAGCGGCGTCCCCGAGGGGTTGCCCGCCATGAACACGCCTGTGCCGCGCACCCGCGTGATGTGGCGGCTGGAGGCGATCCGGCAGAGTTCCGCCTCCGTGATCTCGTTGGCGTAGACGCGCCGGAAGATCTCCGACTTGCCGAGCTTCCACGTCGTCATGATCGCCAGCACACCGGCGGCGATCACGAGGGGGAGCCAGCCGCCGTCCTGGAACTTGTGCAGGTTCGACAGGAAAAAGACCGCGTCCAGCAGGAGGAAAACACCGCATAGCGGGACGGTCCGCCACGCCGGCCACGACCAGGCGCGGCGCATCACGAAATAAAGCGCGACGGTCGTGACGATCATCGTGCCAGTGACCGCGATGCCGTAGGCGGCGGCGAGGGCGGAGCTGGACTTGAAGCCGAGCACGGTGGCGATGGAGCCGAGCGCGAGGGCGACGTTCACGAGCGGCAGGAAAATCTGACCGCGCTGATCGGGGTTGGTGTGGCGCACCATCAACCGCGGAAAATAGCCGAGCTGGATCGCCTGCCGGATCAGGGAGAATGCCCCTGAGATGAGTGCCTGGCTGGCGATCACGGCCGCGAGCATCGAGAGGATCAGGAGTCCGTACCGCACCGGTCCCTCGGGGGCGATGGCGAGAAAAGGGTTCGTCGCGGAACCGCGTCCGGAAAGAAAGTACGCGCCCTGACCGAAATAATTCAGCACCAGCCCAGGCAGCACGATCGCGTACCAGGCGAGGGTGATCGCGCGGCGGCCGAAGTGCCCCATGTCGGCGTAGAGCGCCTCGACGCCGGTAAAGGCGAGCACGACGGAACCGAGTAACACCGAGGCCTCGGCGGGATGACTGGCGATGAGCCCGAGGCCCGCACGAGGGTCGAGCGCCTGCAGGACGGAGGGATTCTCGATCACCCGCCAGAGTCCGAGCGTCCCCAGCGCAAGAAACCACACGAGCATGACCGGACCGAAGTACCAGCCGATGATTTTGGTGCCTCGGTTTTGGACGGCGAAGAGCCCGCCGAGGATCACGCACGCGGCCGGGACGACGATGGCGTCGGCGCCGGACCACACTTCCTTCACGCCCTCGACCGCGCTGAGCACGGTGATGGCGGGGGTGATGACCGCCTCGCCGCACAGCATCGCGGCGCCGGCGAGAACCACCAGGGTGCCGGCGTTCAGGCCGATGCGGGTGGCCGGCTCCAGCCGGCCTAGCGAGAGGAGCGCGAAAATGCCGCCCTCGCCGCGGTTGTCGGCCTTCAGCACGAACACCGTGTATTTCACGCTGACGACCAGGATCAGGGACCAGAAAACCAACGACAGCACCCCGAGCACCGCGGTCTTGTGTTCCGCCGGAGGCAGGGCGTGCAGGCACTCCCGGAGGGTGTAGAGAGGACTGGTGCCGATATCACCGAAGACGACGCCCAACGCACCTAGGCCGAGGGCGAGTTGGACGGCGGTGCCGCGGGGCGATGGCCCGGAACTGCTCATGGATGGACGGGGAGTATCGTGGAAACGACCGGCGGTCCAAGCAGTTTCGCCGCGGGGCCGGAAATCAGCTTGCTTTTGCCGCCGCCGGACCCGCCGGCGCGCGTGACAAGCGGTGGGGGAGGCCCCACGCTCCGCCGCCATGACTCCCGATTGGAAAGTCGCCAAGACCTACACGGATATCCTTTACCACAAGGCCGGTGGCATCGCGAAGGTGACCATTAACCGCCCGGAGAAGCGCAACGCCTTCCGGCCGCTGACGGTGACGGAGATGATCGACGCCTTCTTGGATGCGCGGGAAGACCCGGCGATCGGCGTGTTGCTGCTCACTGGCGCGGGGCCGCATTCCGACGGCAAGTACGCCTTCTGCGCCGGCGGCGACCAAAGCGTGCGCGGCCATGCGGGCTACATCGACGCCGGCGGCGTGCCGCGGCTCAACGTGCTCGAGCTGCAGAAGATCATCCGTTCCATGCCCAAGGTGGTGATCGCGCTCGTGGCCGGCTACGCGATCGGCGGTGGTCATGTGCTGCACGTCGTGTGCGACCTCACCATCGCCGCCGACAACGGCATCTTCGGCCAGGTGGGGCCCCGGATGGGCAGCTTCGACGGCGGCTTCGGCTCCAGTTACCTCGCTCGGGTGGTGGGCCAGAAACGGGCGCGGGAGATCTGGTTCCTGTGCCGGCAGTACGACGCGGCGGAGGCGTTGCGCATGGGGTTGGTGAACACCGTGGTGCCGGTGGCGGAGCTCGAGAAGGAGGGAGTGAAGTGGGCGCGCGAAATCCTCGGCAAGAGCCCGCTGGCGATCCGGATGCTCAAGAGCGCGTTCAACGCCGAGCTCGACGGCCAGGCCGGCATCCAGGAACTCGCCGGCAACGCCACGATGCTTTATTACATGTCGGAGGAGGCGAAGGAGTTCATGACCGCACAGCGCGAAAAACGAAGGCCCGACGCCGCGCGATTCCCTTGGTTGCCGTGAAGGTTTCGTCGCCGACTCCTCCCGTGAATCTCCCCGCCTCCTACCGACGGTTTTGCGCGGTGCTGCTCCTCGCCTTGGTCGCGGGTGAAGCCGCTTGCGGCGCCGCGCCCGCCAAGTCCTCCGCTCCGCCGCCGACCTACCGTTCCGCGGACCTGCCCCGCGGCTCCGACTATTTCGAGCTGCGTGACGGGCTGGCCAACGCGTTCGATGCGTTCACGCGCACGAAGGCGGGGCGCGTCGCGTTCTTGGGCGGCTCCATCACGGCGATGTCGGGTTGGCGCGAGCGCGTGATGGCCGACCTCCAGCGGCGATTTCCAGAGACCAAGTTTGAATTCATCGCCGCCGGCATCAGTTCACTCGGTTCCGTGCCGCACGCCTTCCGGCTGGAGCGCGATGTGCTGTCGCGCGGGCCGGTCGACCTGCTGTTCGTCGAGGCGGCGGTGAACGACGCCTCCAACATGCCTGACCAGCCCGACCTCATGCTGCGCGGCATGGAGGGCGTGGTGCGGCGGGCACGGCGGGCGAATCCGCGCACGGATATTGTCCACCTCCACTTCGTGATGCCGGAGCATATGGCGGACTACCACGCGGGCCGCGTGCCGGTGGCGGTGCGCCAGCACGAGCGGGTCGCCGCCGCCTACGGCAACCCGTCGATCGACCTAGCACGCGAGGTCACGGAGCGCATCGCGGCGGGACAGTTCACGGGGGACGGCGATTTTCGTAATCTGCATCCCTCGCCGTTCGGGCACGTTGTTTACGCCGACAGCATCGGAAGGCTGCTCGATGCGGCGGCGAGGGCGACCGTAAAGCCCCGTCCGCATGTCCTGCCTGAGGCGCCGTTGGACGCGGGCAGACACTTCACCGCGCGGATGGTCGCACCCGCGGCCGCACGGATCGTGCGGGGGTTTCAGTTGGATCCTGCCTGGCGTCCGGCTGAGGCCCCGAAAGCAGTGCGCGCGGGTTTCGTCGACGTTCCCGCGCTGGTGGGCGAGGAACCGGGAGCCGAGTTTGAGTTCGAGCTGGAGGGCAGGGGAGCGGGCTTGTTCATCACGGCGGGACCCGATGCCGGCGTTCTCGAGTGGAGTGTGGACGGCGGGCCTTTCCGACCGGTCCACACGTTCACGCGCTGGAGCAAAACCCTCCATCTCCCGTGGGTCGTGATTTTGGACGACGGGCTTCCGCCCGGCCGGCACATGTTCCGCGTGCGGATCGCCGCGGGGCGCCACGCCGACAGCGCGGGGACGGCGTTGCGGGTGCAGCACCTGCTGCTGAATTGAGCCGGTTGTCCGCGCGCCAGCTTTCCCGTTGACCCGTCGCGCGGCGGAAAGGTTCATAACGCCATGGTTCCCAGCGTGCTGATCGTCGATGACGAGAAACACACCCGCGAGGGGCTCCAGCAGGCGCTCGCGGAGTCGTATGACGTCTCGGTGGCGGCGAGCGCGGACGAGGCCTTCAACCTGCTCGACGCGCAGCCGTTCGACATCGTGCTCACCGACCTGCGGATGCCGGGAAAGTCGGGCCTGAAGGTCATCGACAAGGCCTTGGCGCTGCCGAACCGCCCCGCGGTGCTGATGATGACGGCCTACGGCAACATCGAGACCGCGGTGGAGGCCATGAAGCGCGGCGCGGTGGATTTTCTCACGAAGCCCGTGAACATCGAGCGCCTCGAGGTGCTGATGCAGCGGGCGCTCAAGACCCGCACGCTCGAGGTCGAGGTGCAGCAGCTGCACGAACGGCTCGACGAGAAATTCAAGCTGGACGGCATCATCGGCACCTCCGCGCCCCTGAAGGCGGTGCTCGACAAGATGCGGCTGGTGGCGGCCTCGCGCGCCACGATCCTGATCGAGGGCGAGTCGGGTACCGGCAAGGAACTCATCGCCCAGGCCGTCCACCAATCGAGTCCGCGGTCCCGCGGACCGTTCGTCGCCGTCCACTGCGCGGCGCTCTCGGAGAATCTGCTCGAGAGCGAACTCTTCGGCCACGAACGCGGCGCGTTCACCGGCGCCACCGAGCGGCGGCTCGGGCGATTCGAGTCGGCTGACGGCGGCACCCTGTTCCTCGACGAGATCGGCGAGATCTCCCAGTCGACCCAGGTGAAGCTGCTGCGCTTCCTGGAAACGAAGTCGATCGAACGCGTGGGCGGGACGCGCCCGATCGAGCTCGACGTGCGCCTCGTGGCCGCGACCAACCGTGACCTCGAGCGCGAGGTGCGCGCGGGCCGGTTTCGCGAGGACCTTTTCTTCCGGTTGAACGTGGTGCGGCTGCGCATGCCGCCCTTGCGGGAGCGCGCGGATGACATCCCCCTGCTCCTCGCGCATTTCATCCGGGTCTTTTCGCAGGAGAACGGGGTGCCGCCGCTGACGATCGAGCCCGGCGCGCTGCGCACCCTGCAGGCCTACGCCTGGCCGGGAAATATCCGCGAGCTGCGGAATTTCTGCGAAAACGCGGTCGTCCTGCGCCGCGGAGGCGGTCTGACGGAGTACGATCTCGAGCCGAAATTCCGCGGGGAAACACCGGCTTCGGCCGCTCCCGGGCCGGGAGGCGCGATCTCTGCTCCGGTGGTCGTCACGGATTCACTCTCGGTCGAGGAGAACGAGAAGCGGCTGTTGCGCGAGGCGCTGCTGAAGGCGAGGGGCAACCGCACCAGGGCCGCGGAGCTGATGGGCGTCAGCCGTCGCACGCTGCACCGCAAGATCGCGCAATGGCCGGAACTCGACGTCGTCGACCGGTGAGCCGCGTCTCCTTCCGCAACGAGGCGTGCCGGAGCCGCCCCCCATGAGCCGCCCGCGCTCCACGCAGGAGTTCATCCACTGGCTTGATGCCGGGGCCGGTGCGCGCTGGATCCGGCGGGCGGCCTTCGTGGCTTTGGCCGTGGTCCTGTCTTTGCGCGTGGGCTGGACGCAGTTTCGCGGGCCGCAGTCCGAGGCCACGCTGATGCAGGCCGAGACCGGCCGTCGGCTGGCGGAAGGCGCCGGTTTCTCAACCGGGGTCAACTTTCCGCAAACCGCGGTGGTTTTGAAGGCGCGCGGTTGGAACTTCGATCCGGCCAGGCCCTATCCCGAGTTGCACCACGCGCCGCTGTATCCGCTCGTCGTTGCCGCCACCCTGGCGCTGGTGCCGTCCCCGGTTCGGGAACGGTGGTTCGCCACGCCTCCGGTGATTCCGGACGGATTCGCACCCGACTATCTGCTGCTCGTTTTGAATATCGTGCTGCTCTGGCTGGTATTGTGGCGATCCGCCCGGTTGGCGGACCGGCTCTTCGGCCGACGTGCGGCGCTCCTCACGGTGCTTGGCTTGCTCGTCTCGTTTCCCGTCTGGCAGGCGACCGTGGCGGTCAACGGCCAGCCGTTGCTGATGCTCTTGGCGGTCCTGTTTTTCGAAGCGTGGCTGCGGTTGATGCGTCAAAGCGAGGAGGTGGCAGGCGGAGCGGCGGTGCTGGTATCGGCTCTCCTGCTGGGGGTGGTTGGCGGGTTGCTGTTCCTCGCGGAGTATCCGGCCGGCGTCATGGGTGTCTTCGCGTTGGTTGCGGCGCCTCTGATGGTTGCCCGCGGGTTTCGGGTGCGTGTCGCCGCCGCCGTGGGAGTGGGTTTGCTGGTCACGGCAGGCCCTTGGCTGGTCCGGAACGTCACGCTCACCGGCCATCCGCTGGCGTTGGCCCGGCATGATCTCGCGCTCAAGGCGGGGGACCCCACGGCGGAGCCCGCGACGCTGCGCGCCACCCTCTCGGTGGAGGCGCCGCGGATCGACCTGCGCAAACTCGGCAACAAGCTGCTCGGTTCCGTGCAGGAGAGCCTGCGCTCCCGGCTGTGGGCTGGCGGCGCGATGTGGTTCACCGCGTTCCTGGTCGCCGGCTGGCTCTACGCGTTCCGCAGTGCCGAGGCCAACCGGCTCCGCTGGGTCTTCACCCTGGCGCTCGCCCTCGCGATCGTGGTGCAGGCGGCGTGCAATTCGGGTGAACTGGAGCGGCCGGTCGCGGCCTGGATGGCGCCGCTCATCGTGGTTTTTGGCGCGGGTTTCGTCGGCGTGCTGCTCGCGAGCAGTGAATTGGTTTCGGGCTGGCCGCGCGTCGCCATGACCGTGCTGCTCGGTCTGCAGGCTTTGCCGCTGGTCCATAGCGCGCTCGAGCCGCGGCGGCTTCACTTCCAGTACCCGCCGTATTTTCCGGCGCTCTTCCAGGGGATGCGGCAGGAACTGGACAAACGGGGCGCGTTGCCGGCTTACGGAGTCATGGCTGACGTTCCGGCCGGCGTCGCCTGGTATGGAGGCGTTCGCGCCTGGGCCCAGCCGCCGCGTCTCAAAGACTTCCATGCGATCACCCTCGAGCAGCCGATCGGCGAGCTGCTGCTGTCCCCGCGCACCCTCGACCGGCCCTTCCTGAGTGATCTCAGCGCCCGTCCGGCCGCCGGGCCCGGCCTGCTCGGCGCCGGCGCGAACCGCTTCGGGGAATGGGGCGAGATCTACGGCGGTCTGCTGACGGGGACGTTGCCGCGCACTTTCCCCCTGAGCTCGACGCAGAAATTGGCCGACAATCTTTACGTTCTCCTGAACCCGGCTTTGCCGCCGTCGCGGTAAAAGTAATTGATCCGCCCGTTTCGCGATCCCTACGTTCCGCCCTGCCGCCGATGTCCCGCCTTTTTAACGTCCTCGCCTGCTTGCTGCTGTTCACGGGGGGCGTGGCGCGGGCGGCTTACGCGCCGGTGCCGGAGACCGATGAGGGCAAGGATCTCATCGTGAAGGTGCGGGCCTCCGTCGCGCACGACAGCAACCTCTTTGGCGCCGCCAGCGGAGCCATTTCCACCGCGGTCTATACTTTGGCTCCCGGGATCACCTGGAACCGTTCCGTCACTGAACAGACGTTCTTTTCCGCCTCCTACGGCCTGACCTTGGATCGCTTCGACCGGCGCCCGGGCGACAAGCTGCTCGACAGTCATGACGCCACGCTGCGGCTCGCCCATGCGTTCTCGCAGGCGACGGTGCTCGACCTGAACAACGCGTTCATGATCGCGCGAAATCCCGAGTCCCTGCTCGCCGGCGTGAAGATCAACGCGGACCAGTCCTTCCTGCGGAACCAGTTCGACGGCCGTTTCACCACGCCGCTCGCCCCCAAGATCACCGGCACCGTCAAGGCGCGTTCGGCGCTGTATGCGTACCGCGATCGGGACCTCGGCCGGGCCCTGGACCGCACCGAGAATCTGCTCGGCTTGGCCGCTGATTACGCGGTGCTGCCGGAGCTGAAGGCGGTCGCGGAATACCGGCACCAGGACATCTGGTACGCCAAGTTGGGTGAAACGAAGAACAAGCGTTCGGACTATTTCATGGCGGGCGCCGATCATGAGTTGGCTCGGAAACTCACGTTGAGTGGCCGCGCCGGTGTGGAGTGGCGTTCCCGGCGCAGCGAGCGGAGCACCACGGCGCCTTACGCGGAACTTTCCGGGCGTTACGCCTACGCTCCAAGGTCGTTCTTGCTCGGGGGCCTCGGGTATTCCCTCGAGGAAACTTCCGACACCGCCCGCTTCAACGACTCGCGCGCGCTGCGCGCCTTCGCCACCGTCCAGCATGCCGTCTCCGCGCTGATCGTCGCGTCGGTTTCCGTCAGTCTCGAACCCTCGTCCCTGCAGGGACGCCGCGGCCAGGCTGACGTTGACGAGACGACCGTGCGTTCGGGTGTCGCGCTGACGTATCTGCCTAAGCCCGGATGGGCGATTTCCAGCAGCCTCGATGTCGACCACGCTGATTCGGACGACCCGGTGCGCAATCTGCGCCGGACGCGGGTGTCGCTCAATGCGACCCGCTCGTTCTGAGCCGCGTCTCGCGCCCGCGCCCCGAGATGGCTGTGTCGACCGAAAGTCCGGAAACGGCGTCCCTCGCTGATTTCCTCCAGGTGCTGCGGGTTCGCCGCGCGTTGGTCGCGTTGATCCTTTCCCTCGTGGTCGTCACCACGGCGGCGGTCACCGCGTTTCTGCCGCGGTGGTATCTCGCCACGACCAAGATCCGCGTCGAGAAGCCGGAGGGCGAGGTGAAGCTCTTCCAGGCGCAGGGCGGGGGAGGCTACGACCCGTATTTTCTGCAGGATCAATTCCGGATCATGCAGTCCGAGAAGGTCCTTTATCCCGTCATTGAGCGACTCGGGCTCAACGCGCGGCTCGCGCCGCTGCTCGGGGCGACGGGCGCGCTCCCTTCGGCGGTCACGTACCGGTACCTCGTCGAGAGCATGCTGCGGGTGGAGTCCCAGCGCAGCTCCTCGCTGATCGAGATCAATGTGTTCGCGCAGGATCCCCGGATGGCCGCCGACATCGCCAACGAGATCGCGCGCACCTACTCGGCCGACCGTATCGCGGTGGCGACTTCCGACCAGAGCGAGGGGCTGGCGCAATTGCGCAAGGAGCTCGCCTCCCAGGAGGCGGTCGTCTCCCGGCAGCGGGACGCGGTCGAGAAGCTGCGGAAGGACCTCAATATCTCCGGGGTCGACCTCAACGCGCGCTATTCCGACATGGAGATCGAGACGCTGCGGCAGATGCAGAATACGCTGATCGCGCTCAGTGTCGACGCCATCGGCCGCAAGACGCGCTGGGAGCGTTTCCGCTCCATTGTCCCGGCCGAGCGGGTGAATCTCGTCAACTCCGAGCTCATTCCCGACCAGAACATCCAGAATCTCCTCCAGGCCTACCTGGTCGCCGACCAGAAGGTCACGCAGCTGAAGTCACGTCTCGGCGAGGCGCATCCGGACCTCGTGGCCGCGGTCGACGCCCGGCTCAAGATCCGGGAGCAGCTCGACGCTCAGCTGCAGGGGTATGAGAACTCCCTCGAGATCGCCCACAAGGAGGCGGAGGCCCGCGTGGCCGAGCTCCGGCGCCAGCTGTCGCAGGCGAAGGTCGAGCAGATCCTTTCCGCCCGTGACCGGATGCGTCCTTTCGAGGAGGCGGCGCAGAAGCTCGACGACGAGCAGCGTTTGCTCACGACGCTCAAGCTGACGTTGCGGCAGCGCGAAATCGATTTCCAGGTCCCGAAGAAAACAATCGAGATCCTCAATACCGCCGAACCGGCGCGCACGCCGAGCCGTCCGAGTTGGCCGCTTAACCTGACCCTCGCGTTTCTTTTCGGAGCCGTCTTCTCGGTCGGCGTGGCTGTAGCGCTGGAGTACTTCGATACCAGCTTCCGCTCGGTCGCCGAGGTGGAGGCGCGCCTCCGGCTCCCTGTGCTCGGGGTGGTGCCGTACGCGCCCGGGGCCAACGGAGCGGACGACGATCCCGCCGCGCTGGAGCCGATCCGCGTCCTGCATACGAATCTCAACCTCACGCTGCCCCGCCGCGACTCGCACGCGCTGGTGATCTTCTCCGCGGGTCCGGGCGAGGGGAAGTCGACCACGCTTAATCGCCTGGCCCGCCAGATGGCGTCGACGGGGGAGCGCGTGCTGCTGATCGATTCCGACCTGCGCCGTCCCACGCAGCACCGGCTGCTTGGCAGCCGGCGTGAACCGGGTTTGGCGGAATTGCTCTCCGGGCAGCACACTCCGGAGGAAGTCATTCAGCGCGGGGTCGCGCCCCATCTTGATTTTCTGCCGGCGGGCGCAGTGCCCGGATTCACGCTGAGCCTGGTCCACGCGACCCGCCTCCGCGAATTGATGGCGGCGCTGCGCGCCAGCCACGACAAGATCCTTTTCGACTCGCCGCCGATCATCGGGGTGAGCGACGCCAGCGTGCTCGTCAGTGTCGTGGATGGCGCGGTGCTCCTGATCCAGCACCGGCGGAATCCGCGGACGATGGTCCAGCGCGCGCGGCAAATCGTCGAGGAGCGCCAGACGCCGCTGGTCGGCGTGGTGTTGAACCAGGTGCCGGCGAACGCCGGCGAGGACTACGGCTACTACACGCGCAACTACGAGTATTACAGCGTGCGCGGAAAATCCGACGGCGCGAAGCGCGCCCCGGGTTCGGCGTCCGGAGAGAAGTCCGAGGGGAAGGATCGTATCCGATTGCGCGAGGAGGACCGCGCCTAGCGGGCGGTAGGGGTGTTTCGCCGGCCGGCCCCGCGGGTCCTTGCGCCCGAGCGTGGGCGCGTTCCCTTTTCAAGCATCCATGACCAAGAACGAGATCGCCGATGCGCTCGCGGAGATCGCCACGCTGCTCGAACTCTCGGGTGAGAATCCCTTCAAGATCCGCGCCTACCAAAGCGGCGCCCGCGCCCTGGAGGCGGTGGAGGAAGCCGAGCTCTCGCGCCTGGTCGAGGCCGGTGAGTTGCGCAGCGTGAAGGGAATCGGCGAGGCCCTCGCCGCCAAGATCACGGAGTTGCGGCTCACGGGTCGGCTCGAATTCCTGGAAAAACTCCGCGCCTCGGTCCCGGCCGGGCTCGTGGAGATGCTGCAGATCCCCGGGTTGGGACCGAAGAAGATTCTCGCGCTGCACGGGAAGTTGGGGATCGCCGACATCGCCGCGCTCACCGCGGCGTGCGCGGACGGACGCGTGGCCGGGTTGCCCGGGTTCGGGGAGAAAACGCAGGAGAGGATCCTGGCCGGCATCCGCAACCGCGAGGCCTACGCGAAGCGCCACCTGTGGTGGGACGCCGCGGAGGTGGCCGCTCCCATCGTAGCCGGTTTGCGCGCCCTGCCGCAGGTCCGCCGTTGCGAGGCCGCCGGCAGTTTGCGCCGCGGCCTCGAGACCGTCGGCGACCTCGACTTCATCGTGGCGGCCGAGGATTCCGCGCCGGTGGTCGCGTGGTTCACCTCGCAACCCGGCGTGCAGGAGGTCACCGCGCAAGGCGGCACCAAGGCGAGCGTGCGCTTCACCGGCGGCCTGCAGGCGGATCTCCGCATCGTGCCCGACGCTCAGTTCGCCTTCGCGCTGCACCACTTCACCGGTTCCAAGCAGCACAACGTCGAGATGCGGCAGCGTGCTTTGGCGCGCGGCCTGAGCCTCAGCGAATGGGGCTTTTCGCCGGCTGACCCCGGCGCGCCGGTGGCCGTGCCGGCCGTTTCCAGCGAGGCCGAGCTCTTCGCCGCGCTCGGGTTGACGTTCATTCCTCCGGAGTTGCGCGAGGGTCTCGGGGAAATCGAGGCCGCGGAGCGCGGTCCTGTGCCTCGATTGGTCGAGGCCGCCGACATTCGCGGCGCCTTCCATAACCACACCAATGCCTCCGATGGCGGCAACACGCTCGCAGAGATGACGGCGGCCGCCGAGGCCCTTGGTTGGGAATACCTCGGGATCGCCGACCACTCGAAGGCGAGCTTCCAGGCCAACGGTCTCGATGAAACGCGCCTGCGGCGGCAGATCGCCGAGATCCGCGCCCTCAACGCTTCGGGGCGCTTCCGCACGCGGGTGTTCGCGGGCGTCGAGTGCGACATTCTCGCGGACGGACGGCTGGATTTGGACGACGCCACGCTGGGCGAGCTCGATTACGTGGTCGCCTCCGTCCACAGCGCCTTCGGTCAGGAGGAGGCGGTCATGACCGAGCGCATCGTGCGCGCCATCGAGCACCCGCGCGTGACCATGCTGGGCCACGCCACGGGGCGCCTCCTGCTGCGCCGTGAGGGTTACCGCGTGGACCTCAGCCGGGTGATCGACGCGGCCATCGCCCATGGTGTCGTGATCGAGCTCAACGCCAGCCCGTGGCGGCTCGACCTCGATTGGCGGCATTGGCGGAAGGCCGCCGCGCGCGGTTTGCTCTGCGCCATCAATCCCGATGCCCACGAGACC